>JANMFB010000284.1:0-13185 GCA_031377605.1 Ferruginibacter sp. | reverse complement strand
CAAATTTACAGCAGGTATGATAACAGGTCAAGGCGGGTCAACATTTCTCACAATAGACCAGTTAGAAAAGGAAATTGTACCCATGCTTAAGAATTTAAAAGTTGGAGCGTTTTCTCAACCTGTTGAATATACTGACCCTTCTGGTAAAAGAGGTGTGCGGATTTTATACCTTAAGTCTCAAACAGAGCCACACAGAGAAAACCTAAAACAAGATTATAGTAAAATTTCAGAAAAGGCAATAGCACAAAAAAAAGAAGGGGCATTGGAAAAATGGTTTAAAGATAAACTAAGTTCTTATTTTATAAAAATAGCTCCAGAATTTAGAGATTGTGAAGCTTTGAAACCTTGGTTAGATGCTATGAATGCAAAAAAATAATTTAATTTCCTTTGTAGAAATTATACGCCAACTTTACAAAAAGTTGGCATTTGCATTTAACAATAAATTTAAAATAAAATACATACAATTTGATAGATAAAAAAAGTGCCTTACAACGAGAAAGCAATGCGGTTTTAATTGGCCTTATACAGCAAGATCAAACGGATGTGCAAGTGAATGAATATTTAGATGAGTTAGTGTTTTTAGCCGAGACAGCTGGGGTAAACACCATTAAGCGATTTACACAAAGACTAAAGCACCCCGATGCAAGGTCTTTTGTAGGTAAAGGGAAATTAGAAGAAATACGAAAGTACATTATATCAAAGGGGAATATTGATTTGGTAATTTTTGATGATGAACTCACCGGCTCACAAATTCAGAATATAGAAAAGGATTTAAATACAAAAACGATAGATAGAAGTGATTTAATTCTTGACATTTTTGCTAGCCGTGCACAAACGGCACAAGCCAGAACACAGGTGGAGCTTGCACAATACCAATACATTTTACCTAGGCTAAAAGGAATGTGGAAGCATTTGGAGCGCCAAGGAGGAGGCGTAGGTACTCGTGGCCCTGGAGAAACTGAGATAGAAACGGATAGACGTATTGTAAAAGATAAGATAACTGTTTTAAAAAAGCGCTTAGAAGATTTTGATAGGCAATCATTCACACAAAGAAAAGAGCGTGGAGAATTTATAAGAGTAGCCTTGGTAGGTTATACGAATGTAGGTAAGAGTACCATCATGAACGGACTTAGTAAAAGTGATGTATTTGCAGAGAATAAACTTTTTGCCACATTGGATACAACTACCAGAAAAGTAGTTTTCGAACAAACACCTTTTTTGCTGAGCGACACAGTAGGGTTTATTCGCAAACTTCCTCATCATTTGGTAGAAAGTTTTAAAAGCACTTTGGATGAAGTTAGAGAAGCAGATGTATTATTGCATGTGGTAGATATTAGTCACCCACAATACGAAGAGCAGCTAGCTGTAGTAAATAAAACATTAGCCGAGCTTGGCTGTGCTGACAAGCCTACTGTTACCATCTTTAATAAAATGGACAACTATGAAAAATTAGCTTTCGATGAATGGTTAGAAGAGGAGGTAAAAAAAGATATACTTAGAGAATTAAAAGAAAGATGGGAAGAAAGTACAAAAGGAAATTGTGTTTTTGTAGCAGCGATAGATAAAAGTAATTTTGATGTATTAAGACAAACTATTTTAAATAAAGTGCGAAAGATGTATCAAATAAGGTATCCATACAAAGCGGAATATTTTTATTAAAGGATGAGTAAAAAATATAACTGGCATAAAATAGCCGATGATCTACATGACTTGTCTTTGAATGACCACAAAATGCAAGAAGTAGAAATCGGAGGCAAAAAGATATGTGTATTGCTACATAATGAAAATTTGAAGGCATGTGCAGCAAAGTGCCCTCATGCGGGTGGCATAATGCGCAATGGTTATGTAGATGCATTAGGAAATATTGTTTGTCCACTGCATAGATATAAATTCTCATTGGAAAATGGAAGAAACACGAGCGGCGAAGGCTACTTTTTAAAAACTTATCCCATTGAAAAAAGAGAGAATGGCATTTTTATAGGATTAGATGAAGAGGGAATGTTTAGTTGGCTAAAATAAGTTTCGTAAAATTTTCTTTTTTGACCTAAAAATCTTTATTTTTGCATCCCGCTTTGAAAAAGCCGGGATATGCTTCCTTAGCTCAGTTGGTTAGAGCACCACGATTCTTGAATCGGGAGGGACGTTGGAAAAAGCAACGAAAAAAGTAGTAAACATATTCTTCCTTAGCTCAGTTGGTTAGAGCATCTGACTGTTAATCAGAGGGTCGTTGGTTCAAGTCCAACAGGGAGAGCTTAAATGTAAAGGGTTTCAACCGATAAGGTTTGAAACCCTTTTCTTATTGGTATTGATTTATAACGATGAAATTGTTAATCATTTTCTATAATAAAAATTTTCTATAAATTATGGATATATTTAGTTTATTAACTAAGTACTAAATAACGGAAACGGTAATAATAATTTTAATCAGTCGCAAACTTTAAGTATATTTAGAAACGTTTCTACTTATGAACAAACTATATAACCGAATAAGACTTAATGGCGCTGTCCATCATCAACACAGTGTACCTATAAGACAAATTGTGTACCTCAATTTGATTTGGTTGTTTTCTTACTTGACGATTACCATAAGTAGTATTGGCGCCCTATTTATTTATAAAAGTCATTATAAATTTATCATTTTATCTTATGTCGTTTCACAAATAATTTTATGGACTGTTTTTATCTTAGTACGAAACAATAAATTTGATTTTGCTCGTAGGCTGTTTTTAATATCTATCTATCTAATTATTTGTTGGTTTAATTATTTCTTTGGAAAATATTCTTATACAAGTTTATTTTACTTCGCATTCCTTCCTGCCACATTTAATATTTTTTCGTTTAAGAGAAACAAAATTGCTGTAATTGCCTTTATAATACTTCCCTTACTGCTAACCCTCACAGCAGAGCTATATGGATACGCTGTATTTAGTAAAAATAATTGGGATGAAGTACTTACAAACAAAATGAGGGTACTAAACCTTTGTGTCAGTTTTTTGCTTTTTGCTCTCTATGCTGCTCAGAGAATTATTAATACAGACAATAAGCAGAATAAATATATTACCCTGAGCACAAGTTTACAAACAACATTGGATAATGCAGTAGGTGCAATATGGAGTATAGATACTAACCATAATATTGTAGCAGCCAATAAAGGATTTACAACATTTGTTAGGAGAGAATTTGGTAAAGAAAGTTTGAAAACAGGAATGAGTATCCAGCAAAAGATAGCTGATCTAACTATTCCCGATTTTATGTTGAATTATTATCAAATTGTACTTTCAGGAAAAGAAATATTTGAAATATTTTCCTTTAACGGTCGTGATTATGAATTGAAAGCAAAGCCGATTCTTGATGAAAATAGGCATATAATTATAGGAGCTACTTTTACAGCATCGGATATTACAACCAGGTTGGCATCGGAAAAGTTATTATTAGAGGCTAAGCAAAAAGCAGAGACAGTTACCATTGCCAAAGAGCGATTTCTTAGCAACATGAGCCACGAGCTTAGAACACCATTGAACGGCATCGTAGGCGTAACAAATATTTTACTGGACGAAAAGTTTTTAAAAGAACAAGAAAAGCATTTTGAAACACTTAAGAATTTGTCTGAGCACACACTTGGTGTTATAAATAATATATTGGATCTCTCTAAAATGGATGCTGAGAAGGCGGATTTAAATAATAAAAGGTTTAATCTTAAAGTGTTTCTAAAAAAGCTAAACTCTATTTTTGAGAATACTACTAAACTAAAGCAAATTGATTTTAGTATTGAGATAATAGGTAGTGATGATATATTTTTAAATGGAGATGAAATAAAACTAAGCCAGATTCTTATTAATTTATTGGGCAATGCAATTAAGTTTACAGAGAAAGGTTTTGTAAAATTATTGATTGAAATAAAAGAAGGAAGCCTAGAAGATGAGTTTTATTATTTTAGATTTTCGGTAATAGATAGTGGCATAGGAATACAGAAAAAAAACCTAGATAAAATCTTTGAAAGTTTTACTCAAGCTGATTCAAATACTACTCGAAAATTTGGAGGGACAGGTCTAGGTTTAACAATATCTGATAAGATTTTGCTCATGATGAATAGTAAATTATTTGTAGAAAGTGAATTTGGGAAAGGCACTACTTTTTGGTTTGAGGTAAAAATAAAAAAGTCATCTTTTGTTCCAAATAATAAAACAGAAATACAGGATTCTAATAATTATTCCCTAAAAAATATTACTATTTTGTTGGCAGAAGATAATAAGGTAAATCAAATGGTTGCAAAACGCTTTCTAGAGAAATGGAATGCCTCTGTAACACTTGCAGACAATGGAAAAATTGGATATGGAGAAGCAATGGAAAATTATTATGATGTGATTTTAATGGACCTAGATATGCCAATAATGGATGGTTATCAAGCTACATATCTTATAAAACAAACCAAAGCTAAAGTGCCAATTATTGCACTTACTGCTGCATCATTTGAAGATATGCATTTGCACTTAGCTAAAAAAGGATTTGCAGATGTAATACAAAAACCATTTATGCCTGAGGATTTGTACAAAAAAATAGTAGCGGTATTACAAACTGTTGAAGATTAATTCTTATCCCTCAAAAACCCCCAATCCTTGCCTAGTAACAATCCATTCATCGGATGTACAGTCTATAATGGTAGATGGTTCAATACCCCCAATACCCCCATCAATCACAAAATCTACAAGATCTTTAAATTCTTCAAAAATAATTTCAGGATTGGTATAATCTTCTATGTTTCCTTCGGGTAAAGAGGCGCTTAAAATAGGATGGCCCACAGCTTCGCAAAGTGCCGCACAAATGGTATTATCTGGTATACGTAAACCAATGGTAGATTTTTTACTTTGTAATATTTTGGGTACTTGTTTGCTAGCGGGTAATATAAAAGTAAAAGGCCCCGGTAAATGATTTTTAAGCATTCTATACAAAGGCGTATCTATACTTTTGGTATAATCACTCAAATTGCTTAGATCTTTGCAAATAAAAGATAATTGGGCTTTTTGAGGATCTATATTTTTTATTCTACATATGCGTTCTACAGCTTTCGGTTGATTGATATCACACCCTATACCATAAATTGTATCTGTAGGGTAAATAATGATTCCACCACTGGCTAAGCATTTTGCTATCTGTGCAAGTAATCTGGGCTGCGGATTGTCTGGATGAATATGGAGGAGCATGTGTGCAAAGGTAGTAAGTATAAAAGTATTGCGTAATTAGTATTGAGTATTTAATACTAACTCCGCTCTTTACTCTAAACTCATAACCTTTAACTTCCCTCCCCTAAACCCATATAATTCCCTTATTTTTGCAACGTTTTCAAATCTAAAACCACAACTTAATAATCATGTCTTTAATTACTGTTGGCACCATGGCCTTTGATGCTATTGAAACCCCTTTTGGCAAAGTTGATAAAATCATAGGAGGATCTGCCACTTATGTAGCCTATGCTGCTGCAAATTTTGTAACACCAATACAACAGATTTCTATAGTGGGATACGATTTTCCACAAGAAGAAATGGATGAACTTACAAAGCGAGGCGTGGAGCTAGATGGGGTAGAAATTGTAAAAGATAAAAAATCTTTCTTCTGGAGTGGGAAATACCACAATGATATGAATACCAGAGATACATTAATTACAGACTTAAATGTACTTGAAGATTTTAATCCGATAGTGCCAGATTCATTTCAAGGGGCAGAGTTTTTAATGCTAGGTAACCTAATGCCAAAACTACAATTGAGTGTAATAAACCAATTGAAAAAGCGCCCAAAACTTATTGTGATGGACACCATGAATTTTTGGATGGATATTGTAATGGAAGACTTGAAAGAAGTGCTAAAGCAAGTAGATGTATTGCTTGTAAACGATGGCGAAGCAAGACAATTAAGCGGCGAAGTATCGTTAGTAAAAGCAGCGAAAAAAATAATGGATATGGGACCTGGTTTTTTAATTATTAAAAAAGGAGAACACGGTGCATTGTTGTTTCATGAAAACCATGTGTTTTTCGCTCCAGCATTACCTTTAGAAGAAGTGTTTGACCCAACAGGTGCAGGCGATACTTTTGCAGGAGGCTTTGTAGGCCATCTTGCAAAAACAAAAGATATCAGTTTTGAAAACATGAAAACGGCTATTATTGTAGGTAGTGCAATGGCTAGTTTCTGTGTAGAAAAATTTGGTCCGGAAAGATTGAAAGAAATTACCAAAAAGGATATTGACAATAGAATAGCAGAGTTTGTACAGTTGGTAAATTTTGACATAGATTTAGTTTAGTATGGATATTATTTTATTGATTTTTTTAGCCATTAGAATAGGAAGGCTTGCAGAAAAAAAAGGAAAACCAGCTGGCAAGTGGAGATTGAATTTGGTGTTAGCATGGATTATTGGTGAGATTATAGGCGCTACTATTGGCATTGCTATTTTTGGCCAAGAAAATATGTTTAGCTGGGCGCTAATAGGCTTGGGCTGTGCCGTATCTACATATTTTTTAATAAATAACCATCTCACAAAAATGCCTGATAGTGTAAACGAAGACGATATCAATAATATAGGAATGTAAAATAGAACCGAAGTTTTAACTTCGGTTTTTTTGTTTTAATATTTTAAAAAAATTCTTTCTATTTGCACGCTTTTAAAATAATCTCGATGCCCATAATTCCTTACTGGTAAGATAAATTCATAAACACATCCTGCATACAGCGCCAATTCCTTCTCTATTTTAACCACAATTTCTTACATTCGTACTTCAAAAAACAAATGAACTATATGAAAAAATTAGTGTTATCGCTTGTGCTTTTTGCAAGCATACTACAAGCTCGTGCAGATGAAGGCATGTGGCTACCAATGCTGCTAGGGCAGCAAGTGTACAACGATATGGTAAAGAAAGGGCTTAAGCTTACCAAAGAGCAATTGTACTCGGTAAACAAATCTTCGCTAAAGGATGCAATCTTAATTTTTGGTGGTGGCTGTACAGGCGAAATAGTGAGTAGCAAGGGGTTGATTTTTACCAACCACCATTGTGGCTACGATGCAATAGCTAGTGCAAGCTCTGTAAAAGACAACTATTTGCGAGATGGCTTTTATGCTTACAACATGGATCAAGAAATACAAAGCAAACTTACCGTCCAGTTTCTCGATAGAATTGTAGATGTAACCAAAGAAGTAGAAGATGCCGTAAAAGGATTGAGCTGGGCAGAACGTACAAAAAAAATACCTGAAGTTTACAAAGCAATTACAGATAAAGTTGCAGACAAAGACAACGGGCTTGCAGGAAGAATATACAGCATGTTTAAAGGAAATCAATACCTCATGTATGTGTATAAAACATACAGAGATATTCGCCTTGTAGGAGCGCCGCCGGAGAGTGTGGGAAAATTTGGTGGAGATACTGATAACTGGGAGTGGCCTCGCCATACAGGAGATTTTTCAATCTTCCGTGTGTATGCAGATAAAGATGGTAAGCCATCAGATTACAATAAAACAAATACACCATTAAAGCCAAAAGCATTTTTGCCTGTAAGTATTAAAGGAATAAAGGATCACGATTATGCGATGATTTATGGCTACCCAGGTGGAACGAATCGTTATGAGACAAGCTATGGAGTAAAATTAAAAACTGACATTGAAAACCCATCGCTAGTGGGTTTGAGAGATATGCGTTTGAAAAACATGTATGAGCAAATGATAAAAGATCCAGCGGTTAAATTAAAACTTGCAAGTAACTACGCAGGTGTAGCTAACTACTGGAAATTTTTTGATGGCGAAACAAAGCAATTGAAAAAATTTAAAACATACGAGCAGAAGCAAGTTTACGAAGATGGTTTTAATAAATGGGCTGCAGGTAAAGCAGCATACCAAAATATTATGAGTGATTATGCAGCAAACTATGCTGCATGGACGCCATATGCAAAACAACGCCAATACTTGAATGAAGGTATATTTGGCTCGCCGCTTACTACTTTTGCAAGTAGTTTGCAAGGAATAGAAACAGCATTAACAAAAGTAGGAACCAATGGAGATGACCTGAAGAAAGCTGTTGCATTTGCAAAATCTAGTCGTGCAGCTTATTTAGAAGGAGCTAATATTGTAAGCGATGAAAAGATTGTAGCTGCTGCAGCAATGATGTTTTACAATGATGTAGATAAAAGCCAGCATCCGATTGGGTTTTATGAAGGCATGAAAGCAAATTATGGAGATTTAAAAGATGAAAATACTTTTAAAAAATGGGCTAAAGATCTATTTGAAAAAACGTTGTTGTTAGACGATACAAAATGGGCCGCATTTATTGCTACACCAGATGCTACTATTTTACAATCAGACCCAGCTTTTAATTATGCAGCTTCTTTTGCAAAAAATTATAACATAAAGTACGCACCATTGTACGCAGTTTTTGTAAATAAAAACAATGAACTAGGAAGAGCATACTTAAAAGGTATTATGGAAAAAGATCCTGTATCGGCCGCAAAAATGTATCCTGATGCGAACTCTAGTATGCGTGTAAGTTTTGGTAATGTAAAAAGCTACAAACCTAAAGATGCCGTGCAATATGATTTTATTACCACATCTAAAGGATTGTTGGAAAAATATGTGGCAGGTGATTATGAGTTTGATTTGCCAGCAAAACAAATTGAATTATTGAAGAAGAAAGATTTTGGACAATATATTGATAAAAGCAGGAATGATTTGGTAGTAGCTTTTATTACAACAAATGATATTACCGGAGGAAATTCCGGTTCGCCTGTACTAGACGGTAGCGGCAATTTAATAGGGCTAGCTTTTGATGGCAACTACGAAGCGCTAAGTCACAAAATAGCGTTTGATAAAGACCTTAACAGAACTATTTGTGTAGATGTACGTTATGTTTTGTGGTGTGTAGATAAATTAGGCGGCGCAAAAAATTTAATAGATGAATTAAAATTAGTAAGATAAAATTCAGTAATAAATTATTTAAAAGCCCTCGCATTTATGCGGGGGCTTTTATTTACCATTCCTTTTATTAGCATTATATGACACAAAAATGTGTCACATAATTTTTATTCGCATGAGATATGACACCAATTATATTGATATCTGGTCCAATTGACTTTCGGTATAGTGCTGTTGTAGTAGTCGTATAGGCCAATGAAATTTGACTATTAAGAATACACAGATGGGTATGAGTCCGTTCATGGGTATAAGCTTTCTTTTGAGAAATTAATAATATTATCAAACTTTGGTATGATTTTCTCTACTTTTTATTGCAATTTATTTTTATAACGATTTTAAATTTTTGCTTATGGAATACATTAATAAAAATACACTTGATAAATTTTATGGCCTACTTTTCTTTTTGAAAAAATCTAAAAGAGATTTTGAAGAAGTAGCCGAGGACATCGGAGACTCTCCACTGAGAGCAGCACTTAATGGAATATCTAAAGAAACACACTATTTTGCAGAAGAGTTAAAGCAGCAGTTGTGTAAACTTGGCTTTTTTACGGAGATAAAAGATGAAAACGAATATAATTTTGTAGAACCTGCTCCAATTACAAATGGAGAACCGGGGAGTGAACTATTGTACATTTGTACAAACCTTGAAAAATCTTTATTGAACTACTATGTAGATATTTTAAAGGATAATATTGCATATAAAAGCCTTAAAGAAATAATGGTTTATCAAATGAGTGCCATTAAATATGAATTTGCAAAAATTAATATGTTGAATGTTTCAAGGTTTAGTAAAGTAAGCGAAGTAGAGCAATAGTCTTTCGATTCCTCAAAATAGTTAATTACAATTGTGAGACAGTTTAATTAGAAAATTTTACACCATAAAATAATATAAAATGAACAAGAAAATTATTGTAGGATTACTAGCAGGCGCTGCAGTTGGCGTATTGGCGGGCATATTATTAGCCCCTGATAGTGGTAAAGAAACTCGGAAAAAGCTTTCCAAAAAGGGAAAGGATATAACTGATACCGTTCACAGCAAAGCTAATGAGCTTAAGGAAATGATGAAAGAAAAATACGTAGCGGCAAAAGAAACAACAGAAAGTTTAAAAACAAAAACAAATAAGCCTGACGGCACTTTTAAGAACTTTAGTTAATATTAGTTATATCGATATCTACTCTAATTAACTTTCGGTATAAAGCACCTGTAGTAATCGTTTTTGGCTAATGCAATTGGACTATTACGAATACACAGACTCTATAAAAGATTACAAATATGTATTTTAAGTGTTCGATAAAATATTTTATTGAACACTTTTGCTTTAGCTTAAAAGGGAATAAAAAGTAGCCTCTTCTATTTCCTTTACACAGCCTGGCTCTAAATCTTCTAATAAAATATTGCTTATGCGCAAACGTATAAGCCTCAAGCAGCGATGCCTTACAGCAAGTACCATTTTGCGTACTTGTCTAAACTTTCCCTCGGTAAGTGTAATGAGCAACCAAGTGTGTGGGTAAATTTCTCTACGATCTGTGGCATGTGTGTAGAGTTTTGTGGGTTCTTTTATTATTTCAATGGCTTCGGGCTTTGCTACATAATATTCCGTTGCACTTATTGGTATAGATACACCTGACTGTAATTTTTTAAATGTGTCTTGTGTCATTTCATGTTGTACCATTACCAAATAAGAACGGGTGTGTGGTTTTGCAGCAAGAAATAATTTTCTGGTAACTGTCTTATCTGTTGTAAGAATAAGCAAACCTTCCGATGTGCCATCTAATCTTCCAATTGCATGAATACCTTCGGGAAAATTAAAATCAATTTCGCCTAGCAGCGGCACTTTGTGACTGCTTTTGAATTGCGAAACCATGTTGTATGGTTTGTTTAAAATAAAATAACGATTATTTGAAGACATAATGAGTAAATTATTTATCCTCTCCTAATCCCAATAAAAAATCTTTTATTCCCGTTACAATTTTATCTGCTATTTGTTGCTGAAAATTTGAATCTAAAATGAGCATCTCTTCTGCAGGGTTACTCAAGAAAAGTGTTTCTACCAATGCATTAGGATATTCCGTTGGGCTATTCAACATAAAATTAAATGAAGCAATATTTCCATACTCTTTAAGCCCAAGCTGAAGCATTCTTTTGTTGATATGGTAACTCAAATTTCTAAACCCAATGTATCTATATAAAGAACTTGTGCCGCCTGCACGAATGGGGTCGCTTGAAGAATTGAGGTGAATACTAATTAATAGATCTGGTACACTATCCCTGTACATAAGAATGCGTTCTTTATTATCTACAAATTTTTCTACTGTTCGAGTCATCATAACTTTTACACCTTCCTTTTGCAATGCCTGTTGTAGTTTTAAAGAAACGGCTAATGTTAGTTCTTTCTCAGACGAACCTGTGGGTCCTCCAGCGCCAGTATTACTACCGCCATGCCCTGCATCTACAGCAATAGTAAGGTTTTTAAGCAATAATGATTTTGGCTGTTGCTTTATTTTTATAGTTAGTAAATTACCTTTATAATAAATGCTATGTCCCCAATGTTGTTTGTGTTTTAGGTAAATCGTAATTCTAAAAATGCCATCTTGAATTTGTTCATAGCTTACATCTTTTATTTCTTTTACGCTTTGTAGTTGTGTAATCCAGTTAGTATTATTGGTGGCGCCAAAAACATCTACTATTATTTTACTAGGGTCAAGCTCTTGAAAAG
This sequence comes from Ferruginibacter sp., assembly GCA_031377605.1. Lineage (GTDB taxonomy): Bacteria > Bacteroidota > Bacteroidia > Chitinophagales > Chitinophagaceae > Ferruginibacter. The sequence continues at coordinate 1,524 of JANMFB010000284.1, read as the reverse complement.
ACTGATATGGTAATCTATTGCTTAGCCCTACAGATACATAATCATAAGCACTATCTCCATAAACTTGCCAACGGTCAGTAAGTGCCGGACTAGCAAACGTACCTCGGGGCGCAAGTGTAACAACTTCTTCTGGTATGTATGCACTGCGAAAGGGAGTGAGTGATACTTTATACTTTCCACCAACTTTCCCTATTATTTTTAAGGGAATCATACTATCGATATAGCCAATTTTTGCACCGCCTAATCTGTCTTCGCCAATACCATATTCTAAATGTGCAAGCCTTCCTTTTGTAAAACATACATCCGAACCAAGCGTAGATAAAATAGAAAATTTATTTGATGTTTCTTTGATAATTTCTTCATCATCGGAATTTGCTATGGCAACCTGTATCTTTTTTGAAGTAAAATTATCTGAATTTTTTACAATATACTCGCCTTGATAAATGCCTGCCATTCCTTTTGTTTGTGAGGTGGGCATTTCGTAAAGTATGGTTCCATTAATAGTGCTTACGTTGCTACCAGGAAATGCTTTTACTTTAAATTGTATTTTATCCCCTGCAGTTAAAATCAAATCGCCCTCGGGGAAAGTTTGTATACTTTCTATACCAAAAACCTTTACTGCTTCGGTAGGTTTGGGTGCTGTATAAGTAAAGCCAAAGTTTTTGGTAATTTTTTTACCCGTGGCATTGGTTGATGTTAGTACAAAATTTGTATCACTACTTAATAAATTTACTTCATACGCAAAAGCGCCTGTTGCATAAACTTTTACTGGAATACTATCAACTTTCAGCGTGCAAGTTTTGCAAGTACTACCAATAATAAATTGCCTTGTAGATTTTACAATATTTTTTTCTTTTGTAAGTTCTACTAGTCTAATAAATGGTGCCTCTTGCGCTTGTACGTTTGTGCATGTAAAGGAAATTATGAATATGAGAATAAGTTTGTGCATGGGTAATTATTTAAAAAGGATTAAACCAAAAATAAATTTTCCTTTTCACAATTGTATGTTTTTTATTTCACACATAGAAAAAGCGATAAAAACGTGTATAAAGTTTTATATGGGCCAGGTATATTTTATAACAATACTTTTAGGATTAAAATTAAAAAAAGCCTCGCTACATGTGTAACGAGACTTTACGTAATATTAAAACCCTCTATTTCCTGACAGGTTTTTTGCGCTGTAATTATTGTTTTAAAATACGCAGTACTTCTTTGTTTTCTAAACGAATCAAATAAGTACCATTCGTATAGGACGAAAAATTAAATGATTGACTTTGGGCAGTAATTTTTACTTGCTGCAATATTCTGCCATTTACATCTAATACCGTGGCTATAGTACCCAATAATTTTCTATCACCAATTGTAACAGTTATCAATCCCTGCGTTGGATTAGGGTACACAATAGACTTTGGCACATCTTTCAAATCGTAGTTTAATCGTACGATATTGCTGTATTTAAAACTACCGTTTACATCTATTTGTTTTACCCTATAGAAAAATACATTGCTGTTGAGCTTATCAATA
>JANMFB010000212.1:0-3456 GCA_031377605.1 Ferruginibacter sp. | reverse complement strand
CTTGGGCTGCCATTCATTAAAATTTTATCGTAATACACATCGCTTACATCCATTGCCAACATTCGTTTCCATTCGTTTTGTAGTTTGGTTTTAAAATGTCCTGCTTTTATGGCTTCGCCATAGCTTTGTGTTGCATTTTTTTTGATGGCAAACCAATCACTTGCATTGTGTAACATTCGATGCACATTCTGTGGTTTGTAGTCTGTCCACTCACTCAATACAACTGGTACAGTTGGTAAATCATCAATGCCTTTTCTAAAAGTTTTATCATCGGCTTTTTTAAGCATTACAAAGTTTCCATACATGCCAATTTGCTCTTGTAAACCTGTGTGGCTATGATACCAATGTGTGCCATGTTGAATAATTGGAAACCTGTAAATATGTATAGTATGCGGTTTGATAGGCATTTGTGTAAGGTTAGGCACACCATCTTCTTTATTTGGTAACATCAATCCATGCCAATGCAAAGATGTTTCTTCGTTCAACTCGTTGTGTACATAAATTTCTGCTGTATCACCTTCAGTAAATGTGAGTGTGGGCATTGGTATTTGCCCATTTACTGCAATGGCTCTTTTTTGTTTTCCTGTAAAATTTACGATACTGTCTTTTACATATAAATCGTAACGAACAATTTTTTGAGCAAATAAATTTGATATTAGTAGTGTAAAAAATGCTGCTACTGGCAACACTTTTTTGCAAATAGTTTTTTGAATATCCATTTTAGAAATTTCATTTTATTGGGTTAAAAAGACATAGCCATAAATAAATTTATAGCTATGCCTGATTAAAATAGTAATTACTTATTTACCATTTTTTGTCAATGCCATACCACATTTAGGACATTTGCCGGGCTTTGTACTTGTAACTTCCGGTTGCATAGGGCAGGCATATTTAGTTGACATATCCATTTTTTTCATTTTGGCGGTACACATTTTGCCACTCATTTCCATACAATCTCCGTCTTTCATCATCATTTTTTTTCCTTCTTTCATTTTGCATTCGCCGTTTGTCATGCAGGTAGTACCATTTTTCATTTTCATGTCTTTTTCCATAGGCATCATTACACCATTTTTCATCACCATCATTTTGCCATCTTTCATCATACAACAATCTTTCATCATTGTGCCATGGTTCATTTTGGTAGCATGGCTCTTCATGGTACCATGTTTATGAGTTTGTGCGGTTGCGTTAAACGATACAAACACTAAGAATATGGCTAATACAAAAGCCATTTTTACTGACAATAAATTTTTCTTTTTCATAATATTTTTTTTAATAGTTAATAATTTAAAAAGGGTAAGTTGCTAAACATTTTAAAGAGTAATCATTTACCATTATTAGTTACATTTTACATGCTTCGGCACATGCTTTGCAAGCTTCGGCACATGCTTTACAATCTGCTGAATGTTCAGCATGTTTGCTGCATTCCGCTGCACAGGCTTCGCAGCATTTTACACACAAGGCACAAAGTTCGTCAGCAAATTGAGAACCTCTTGCACATAATGAGGCACAAAGTCCACATATATCTGCACAATCCCTGCACAGTTTCACACAATCTTTGTGTCCTTCAGTTTCTAAACAACTGGCAAAACACTTTTCACAGGCAATAAGACATGCAACACAGGCATCAATACAAGTTTGATAATTTTTCATTTTAATAATTATTTAGCGATGGAAGAATTTCCACCACCTACAAAGGTGTAAATACCATGCCCCGAAACTGTTACACAATAATGAATTTTAATTTCATCATTCACACATTGCATTATTGTAATTCTATTTTGAGTTATTTTATAGTTTCAACTGTTCTGCCGCAAGTAAGCATTTGAGAACCATAGTAAGGGTTTTTGATGCCGCTTTCTTTGCTTAACCAATTTGCTCCTTTGCCATCATTAGCCATTGGGCAAAATTGGTAGTAAACAGTTTCGGTAGGTTTTGCAACTTTTATTAACGCATACATATTTGTTGAAAGACTCATAAAATGGTCTCTCTGGTGGGCTATATCTTTTGTGCTGTTTATATGTTCAGCATCTTCTTTTAAATCGTTTAAAACTTTCATCCAAATGGTGTGAACATCCATTGGTAATTTTTCCATTTTTACTGCGTTGATAGCGGTTTGCAAATCTTTCGCTTTAGCAGATGCAATAGTTCCATCAGTTTTTACCAACGCATCTTTTAAAGAAAAATAACTGTCAAAAACTGCTGTCAACTGGTTGGTTTCTTGTGTTGCATTTGCCATACCATCATGTTGATGATTGTTGTGGTTTTGCATGGTAGCCATTGTGTCTTTTGCAGGTTGAGTAAGCATGGCAGTTTTTTTCTCTCTGTCGTATTTGCAGCATCCTGGCAATTTGTTGTAAGCTGCATCTGGTGCAAGAAATTTTTCATTATCGTAACCTGCAAGGGCTATGCTTTTTAAAACTGCATCAACATTTGTTTTCTTGCTGTCGTAAGTAATGGTTGCCATTTTAGTTTCTTCGTTCCAATCGGCTTTAGAAGTTTTGCTTTTGTTGGCAGCTTTTTCAATGGTGGTTTCACACATACCGCAATTGCCATATACTTTTACTGTTGTGGTTTTTGCATTTTTAATTTGGGCTTGGCAAGCGGTGGTTGAAAGTAACGCTACTGCTGCTATTAAACTAAATAGTTTCATTGTATTATATTTTTAATTTGATAAATTGATAAATTGAAAAGTGCAAGGATGCACAAATAGACCAACACAATTAGTATTGGGTAAATTGAAAAATCAATTTAATATCAAATTAAAAAAAGGCAGTTGGAAAGATATAGTGGAATATTTCGCCATCGGTTTGGCGGTGCATTGTTTTTAGGAAATATTACGGTAACCGAAGTTGGTTGTGTAAAATTATATACTGATTGATGCGTAAGTATTATTGGTGTAAAAAACTGCTCGAATACAAAGGCTTTCAATTGGTTGTGGTTTTGGTCGGTTGAAAGTTTTATTTGCTTGTGTTCGTCTTTGCAGCATCCGCCTTTCTTTTCTTTCATGCCGCATTTGCTACATACATTTTCTTTGTCACTATGCCACAAGTTCCAACCTACAAAATCGTTCATGCAATAGTGTATGTGTATAGTAGCACCTACAGAAGTACTTCCGTAAATAACTAAAAGCAATATGGCTACTATTTTTTTCACTTTGCAAATGTACGAAATTGGTTTACGACTTGGTTGTTAAATCATAAAAATTAAGCAATTTGATAGAGCATAATGGCACTCATGGCTATCATTAAAGCATCTTCAATAATGGTAACTGTACTCATGGGCAAATTGAAAACCGCACCCAAACAGGCACATTTAATTTTCTGCTTATTTAGTACACTTTGCAAAACGCCAATAATACTAATGCTCATAACTACTAATGTAACCATGTTTGTAAGCAAAGGTTCAAAGTTGGTGGCATAAGCTATGCCCAATCCCAATTCTATAAAAGCATAA
>JANMFB010000021.1:0-16554 GCA_031377605.1 Ferruginibacter sp. | reverse complement strand
CATCTATATATTTATAAGGATTGGTTTGTGCAAATGTATTGGTGATAAAAAATAAAGAGACTAGGATATTTAAGATTCTATTCATTTCATAAAAATAAGCTTGCATTCGTTAATGAAGTTATAAAGTGAAAGAAAATTTGGGAAGATTGAAAATAACATCAATTGCTTAAAATAAAAATACGATTCTAAAGATTCTTTTGAAGTGATAACATTTGTAGTAAATAATAAAATAAGATTTAGTTCTTTAAAAGGCTCTGAAATTGATTCAAACGAAAAAGTATTTTTATTTAAAACAAAAAAGCCACAAAATAAATTTGTGGAGCTTATGTTGGGGACAGGACTCGAACTCGTCCTAGCAGACGAGACCGAGACAGGGCGGCATGCTAACTTTTTATTAATTTTTCTAAGGAAGCTCTATTGAGTTTTTTAATTCTTTTTTCTTCTATTAGTGCAGTTCGTTTATCAATTTGCTATGCAACATAAACCAATAGCTATGGCTTTTTAGTAGATGTAAATGCAAATAAACCTGCATTGTGTTGCTCCAATCGCAATTGTACATTTTCGCTAACTCCTATGTAATAATCTCCATCCACTTGGCTCTGAATAATGTAAACAAAAAATATCCTAAGGCTTAATTAAAAAAGCCCCACAAAAATAAAATTGTGAGGCTTAACTTGCGGACCGGACGGGACTCGAACCCGCGACCTCCGCCGTGACAGGGCGGCATTCTAACCAACTGAACTACCGATCCAAAATTATAGAAATGAATCTATTATTTTTCGGATTGCAAATATAGGCAAATTTATTTCTTGAAAACAAAACTTTATTAAAAAAATGGAAACCACTAAATTTACACACTAAATTACAGCATTAATAGAACTTCATAAAGGTAAATTTATACTTATGCCTCAACTAAAGAATAGACAATATCTAGATTTTGAAAAACCAATAAAGGAATTGTATGACCAAATAGAGCAATTGAAAATTACTCAGGAAAAATCCTCTGCAGACATGAGTGCAGCTATTACTTTATTGGAAGAGAAGATTCTTCTTGCAAAAAAGCAGGTAACTGAAAATCTAACACCTTGGCAGCGTGTGCAAATGAGTAGGCACCCCGATAGACCGTATACTTTAAAATATATAGAATTGATGAGTAGTTCGTTTATTGAATTACATGGAGATAGAAATGTAAAAGATGATAAAGCAATGGTAGGTGGATTTTGTCTAATAAATGGGGAAACAGTTATGGTTATCGGCCAGCAAAAAGGAAATAATACAAAAACAAGACAATTGCGCAATTTTGGTATGGCAAATCCCGAGGGTTATAGAAAAGCACTTAGGCTGATGAAACTAGCAGAAAAATTTAATAAACCAGTTATAACCCTCATAGATACTCCTGGGGCTTATCCGGGGTTAGAAGCAGAGGAGCGAGGGCAAGGAGAAGCCATTGCTAGAAATATATATAAAATGATTAGTTTAAAAGTTCCTATTATTTGTGTAATAATAGGGGAGGGAGCAAGTGGTGGTGCATTGGGTATTGGCGTTGGAGATAGAGTAGTAATGATGGAAAACACCTGGTACACAGTAATATCTCCAGAAAGTTGTAGTAGTATATTGTGGCGCAGTTGGGATAAAAAAGAAACAGCCGCAGAGCAATTAAAGTTAACTGGAAAAGATATGCTTTCCTTTGGTTTAGTAGATGAAGTATTGCCAGAACCAATTGGTGGAGCACATTGGGATTATGAAGGTGCAGCAGATATGCTCAAAAGCTATTTGATTAAAACAATCCATGAATTGAAACAGATTCCAGCACAAGAACGTGTAGAGACTAGAATAAAAAAATTTGGAAATATGGGCTTTTGGCAAGAATCATAAATACAAATGCATTATCAAAATAAAAAAATTGTATGCTAAAAATAGGGATAATTGGTGCCGGACATTTGGGGAAATTTCATATAAATAATTGGATTGAAATAGCAGATATAGAACTAGTAGGCTTTTATGATACCGATGATGCAAATGCAAAAAATGTAGCCGAAAAATATCAAATCAAAAGATTTTCATCTCCCGATGAATTATTAGATAATTGCGATGCGGTTGATATAGTAGCACCAACAACTTTTCATTTTGAATTGTGTGCACTTGCTTTACGTAAAGGCAAACATGTTTTTGTAGAAAAACCACTTACCAATACAATGGATGAGGCTAAGGCATTGCTAAAACTTGCCAAAGAATCCAATTTAAAATTTCAAGTAGGGCATATAGAGCGTTTTAATCCTGCATTCGTTGCATTAAAAAACCATAAGCTTGAGCCGATGTTCATTGAGGTTCATAGGTTATCTCAATTTAACCCGAGAGGTACAGATGTAAGCGTAATCTTAGATCTAATGATACATGACATCGATATTATTTTACACCTTGTAAAAAGTAATGTAAGTTATGTTTCAGCAAATGGGGTTATTGTTTTAAGTGATACACCCGATATTGCAAACGTAAGAATTGAGTTTGATAATGGTTGTGTAGCAAACCTTACTAGCAGTAGGATATCTATGAAAAAAATGCGGAAAATGAGACTCTTCCAGAAGGATGCTTATATCGGGATTGATTTTTTAGAAAAGAAAACAGAGATAATAAGCCAAAATATTCCCACCGATAAAAGCGTTTTTACTTTTGATATTGATACCAACAAGGGTAAAAAAACTGTATCCATAGCAAACCCCATCGTACAAGATACAAATGCTATGATGGATGAATTGGTTGCTTTTAAAAATGCTATTATAAACAATACAGAAACACCGGTAACAGTTTTAGATGGTTTTAGGGCAATGGAAGTTGCTCACCAAATATTAGATAAAATCAATAAGGAGTCTCAAAAATAATCATCCCTTCTACTTTATTGACTTATTTATAAATATATCAGCTGAAATTATACAAGTTGCGAAAAGAGCATATGAAGAATAGTAGATTAAATATAAGTTGGTATTTACTTGCAGATATTGCAGTGTGTGTCCTTACTTGGATTTTATTTTATTATTTAAGAACTGTTTTTCATAATTATCCATTTAGTATTCCTCCTGGTTTTTATGTAGGATTGTTTTTATATACACTTGGTTGGATAAGTTTGCATTTTCTTTCGGGCACTTACAATACGCTCTATCAAAAATCTAGGACTATAGAGTTTTTTAAAACAATATTTGTCACCATAATCGGCTGTGTTTTTCTACTATTCTTTTTTATTCTAAAGAATCCAAGGGTTAACAACTATGACTATTACTGGGATTTTTATTCATTGCTTATTCCCATAGCTTTATTAAGTACCATAGTAAGATTATTAATACTTAGTTACACAAAAAAGCAATTGAAAAACAAGGAAGTTTTTTTTAATTCGCTTCTTATTGGTTCTGGGGAAAAAGCACAACAATTTTGTCAAGATTTTATCAAAGCAAATGATACTTCGGGTTTTATTATAACCGATTTTATAAACCTTAATGGAAAATCCATTGCATTGCCTACTGGCAATATAAATTTGCATTACGATACTAAAGAAATTGATTTCATAATTAGCAAAAACAATATTGAGGAAGTTATAATAGCAGTAGATAACAACGACAGATCACTTATAACAGAGATTTTACAAAAGCTAAGTAACAAAGATGTAAACATAAAAATAACGCCTGATACATTAGATATTATAAGTGGAACACTCCAAAATTCAAATGTAATGGGAGTGCCTTTAATCGACATACATTTTGGGCAAATGGCTTTATGGCAGCAAAATATTAAAAGGCTTTTAGATATTGTGTTGAGTTTACTTGGAGGAATAATTGTTTTACCGATATTGGTTTATAGTATTATTCGTCTTAGGATATCGTCCAAAGGGCCTGTTTTCTTTTCTCAAACAAGAGTAGGTTTCAAAGGCAAGCCGTTTACTATGTACAAGCTACGTTCTATGATTGTAGATGCAGAACAAAACGGACCAATGCTTAGTAGTGACAATGATGAAAGAATTACTCCTTGGGGTAAAGTAATGCGTAAATGGCGACTAGATGAACTTCCCCAGTTATACAATATTTTTAAAGGTGAAATGAGTTTTGTAGGTCCCCGACCCGAACGTAAATTTTATATTGATCAACTCTCAAAACTAAATCCAGAGTATATCTATTTATTTAAAGTAAAACCAGGTCTCACAAGCTGGGGCATGGTTAAATTTGGATATGCAATAAACTTAGAGGAAATGGTAGATCGTATGAAATATGACCTTATTTATGTTGAGAATATTTCGTTAATGCTCGATTTTAAAATAATGATACATAGCCTACTTATTATATTGTCAGGTAAAGGAAAATGATTCATTTTGGTGTATAAAGATTTGAACGATTGTAATTAAATGCTATTGGGCTATTCTGAATGCCATAGGATTATAGATGTACTAATTGAAACTATTTTTGTTATTTTTGATAAAACAGCCGCCGCTTGAAAAATATCTTCTTTCTACTTATTTTATTTGCTATCAAGTTAAATGCACAGCAAAAATATTGGCAACAAAAAACTGATTATAATATTTCTGTTACATTAAATGATGTAGATCATTCTCTGAAAGGCTACGAGAAAATTGATTATTATAATAATTCTCCTGACACACTTAGTTTTATCTGGATTCATCTTTGGCCAAATGCTTATAAAAACGACCGCACTGCCTTTAGCGATCAAACCCTCATAAAAGGTAGTACGAAATTTTATTTTTCCGAAGAAAAAGATAGGGGTTATATAAATCAGCTAAGTTTTAAAGTAAATGACGTAAATGTATTTACCGAAGATCATCCTCAACACCAAGATATTGTAAAATTAATATTACCAAAGCCTTTAGCTCCATCGGAAAAAATAACTATAGAAACACCGTTTAGGGTAAAACTCCCATATAACTTTTCTCGAGGTGGTCATGTAGGTCAATCTTATCAAATTACACAGTGGTACCCTAAGCCAGCGGTATACGACAAATCTGGATGGCACGAAATTCCTTACCTTGATCAAGGAGAATTTAATAGTGAATTTGGTGATTTTGATGTGAAGATAACATTGCCCGATAACTATGTTGTAGCGGCTACAGGCGAATTGCAGAACGAAGAAGAAAAAAAATGGCTTATAGAAAAAACTAAAATGCTTGGTTTAATTAAAGGCAAGAAAAATCTTACTAATATAATATCATCATCTGTCACTTTAAAAACATTACAATACAAACAAGCCAATGTGCATGATTTTGCTTGGTTTGCAGATAAAACTTTTATTGTACAAAAAGATACATTGCTTTTAAACGACCAAAGAAAAATAGATATTTTCTCTTTTGTGTTACCTGCCAACATTGATTTATGGAAGAACAGTATTGCTTATACTAAAAGAGCTATTCAAACAAAATCTAATTGGATTGGAGCATATCCTTATAATGTAGTAAGTGTTGTAGATAGTAAATCTGAATTTGGTGGAGGTATGGAATACCCAACTATAAGATTGCTTACTGCAATAAGCGAGGAAGGCTTAGAAAGTGTAATAAACCACGAAGTAGGTCACAATTGGTTTTATGGAATACTAGGTTCAAATGAACGAAACTATCCGTGGATGGATGAAGGAATGAATTCTTATTATGACAAGAGATACGATTCAATTTATCTTTTTAAAAATAAACCTTCTAAAGGTTTTTTTGCTACTCATTCCCCATCAAATCTGACGGAACTACTTTTAAAAGCTTATGAGAAATTTAATCTAGATCAGCCAATAAATACAAGCTCAGAAAATTTTTCTGAAACAAACTATGGACTTATTGCTTATGAAAAAGCTTCACTTTGGATGAAGAAATTAGAAACTGAATTGGGAACAGAAACTTTCGATAACGTGATGAAAGCTTATTATGAGCAATGGAAATTTAAACATCCTTCAGTATCTGACTTTAAAGAAATTGCAGAAAATACTTCTGGCAAATCCTTGGGAAATTTATTTGCATTGCTAGATAAAAAAGGAAATTTTGAAAAGCAAGAAAAAAAACAATTAAAATTCTCCACTATTTTTAATTTGAAAGAAACAGAGAAATATAATTACATAAATATTTCTCCAATTATAGGAGTAAATTTTTATGATAAATTAATGATTGGTGCTGTTGTACATAATTATTCTTTGCCTCCTACCAATTTTAATTTTTTAGTAGCACCAATGTATGCTACTGGCACAAAAAAAGTGAATGGAGTAGCAAGGCTCGGTTACAACTTTTTTCTTAAAGGAATAAATGAACGTTTATCGCTTGATATTTCAGCTGTAAAATTTACAGGTGGTTCTTTTAAAGATTCTACTAATAAAGAAAACCCTTTACAATTTAGTAAAATAGTTCCCTCTATTAAATACGTTTTTGGTAGAAAAAATCCCCTAAGTAGGATTAATAAATTCATCCAATTTAAATCTTTTATCATTAGTGAAACCAATATTTTATTTAGTAGAGATGCAGTAAACAATAAAGACATTATCACTTATCCAATAGCGCAACGCTATATAAACCAATTGCAATTTTCCTTAGAAAACAATAGAGTTTTGTACCCTTATAATGCAGTATTTCAGGCGGAGCAAGGAGATGGGTTTATGCGTCTCAACATCACCGGAAATTATTATTTTAATTATCAAAAGGGTGGGGGATTGAACCTGCGTTTTTTTGCGGGTAAATTTATTTACTTGGGAGATAAAACTTTTACAAATCAATTTAAAACTGATATTTATCACCTCAACCTTACTGGGCCAAGAGGTTACGAAGATTATACTTACAGCAATTACTTTGTTGGCAGAAACGAATTTGAAGGATTTTCTAGCCAGCAACTAATGAATAGAGACGGATTTTTTAAAGTAGGTACAGACTTTTTAAGTAGTAAAGTTGGGAAATCAGATGATTGGTTATCTGCTGTAAATATTACAACAACAATACCAGATAAAATTAATATTCTTAATGCCTTACCTATAAAAATACCACTACGGTTATTTGTAGACATTGGTACATACGCTGAGGCTTGGAAAACGGCAGCTCCGACAGGTAAATTTTTATATGACGCCGGTTTTCAACTTTCATTATTTAAAAATGTAATAAATATTTATATACCTGTTGTGTATAGTAAAGTTTATAAAGATTATTATAAATCTACCATAACAGAGAAAAAATTTCAAAGAACAATTTCATTTAGTGTAGATATAAATCAACTTAAATTTTCAAAATTTTTTCCTCAAGCTAATCTATAATTTTTTTGGAAATTGTTTATTTACATAATAAAGATATCGACAGAGTTTTATGGGATAGTTGTATTTCAAAGTCTAACTGTAATTTAATTTATGGGCAATCTTTTTTTCTTGATGCAATGGTACCTGGTTGGGAGGCAATAGTAATAAACAATTATGAGGCAGTAATACCACTTCCTGTAAAAATAAAGTTTGGAATTAAATACATCTATTATGCTGCATTTACTCAGCAACTAGGATTATTTTCTACCCGTGAGAATATATCTTTTTCAGTAGTATTAACATTTCTGAAAAAGCATATAAAGTATGGTCATCTGTTTTTAAATCATTGCAATACTTTTTTTAATGAAACAGAAGCAAGAACAAATTTTATTTTGCTACTGGACAAGCCATATGAGGAAATTTATTCTAATTATAAGAATGATTTAAAAAAGAATTTGAAACTAACTAAAATAAATACGTGGAAGTATAGCAAAAATTTAGAAATAGAGAAGGCTATAAAAATGTATAAAGATCATTATACCCTAAGGCATAGTCATGTAAAAGATGCAGATTATATGAATTTGCAAAATTTTTGCAATAAAATTTTATCTGAAAATAAAGTAATTACTAGAGCTGTAATAAATGATGAGAATGAAATTTTATCAATTGCATTATTCTTTTTACACAACAACAGAATCTATAATATTTTAAACACAACTACTGAAAATGGGAGAACAAACTCTGCCAATCATTTTTTATTAAATGAAGTAATAAAAGAATTTTCGAACAGTAATTATATTTTTGATTTTGAAGGCTCCGATTTGCCCGGCGTGAAAAGTTTTTACGAAAAATTTAGTCCGATAAACGAACCTTATTTCATTTACAAATACAATAATCTATCTTTTCCGTTAAAGCTATTTAAAAAATAGTTTTCATTTATTTATCAATGCCTCTGCAATAATTAAATCTACAGGCATTGTAATTTTTATATTTTGTTCCTCACCTTCTACCAATGCCACTTTTAGACCAAAGGCTTCTACCACACTAGCTTCGTCAGTAAACTTATCTTTAAAGTCTATATTAAATGCAGGTAATAAAATTTTACCAAGAAATGCTTGCGGAGTTTGTACTTGCACGAAATCTTTTCTATTTACAGCTTCATTTCCATCTTCGGTGATGTGTCTTAAACTATCTTTTGCAGCAATAGTGGGTATTGCGGTACCTACCTCCAATACGCTTCCATAGCATCTAAGAATTAATTTACTTGTAAGCATTGGCCTAACAGCGTCATGTACAAAAATGATACTATCTTCTTCATTTACCAAGGCTAATCCATTTTGCACTGAGTGAAATCTTGTACGTCCACCAATTACAATTTGAATTTTATTATAATCAAAAAAGGCATCAATAATTTCTTGTCCTGCAGCAACATGCTCTTCTGGTAAAACAAGAATAATTTTACAATCATCAAAAGTTTCTAAAAAAGTATTGATTGCATAATACAATACAGGCTTACCTTTTAATAATAAAAATTGTTTTGGAGTTTCACTCTCCATTCTAGTGCCACTTCCCCCTGCTACTATTATTGCAAATTTTGTCATCTATATTAATCTTTATAAATCCCTATAACTTTTTCTCCCTTGCTATTCTGCATAGCCCTATACATACCTGCACTATTAAACATCATAGATACATTTCCTTGAGCATCTATACCTATCATTCCTCCCTCGCCTTCCATTGCTACCAATTTCTCATGTACTACTTCGTTCATCGCATCGTGCAAATTTAAATTTTTATATTCCATACGAGCAGCTACATCATAAGCAGCTACTGCTTTTATAAAAGGCTCGCCATGCCCTGTGCAGCTTATGGCACAAGTTTTATTATCTGCATAAGTACCTGCACCTATAATCGGACTATCACCAATCCTACCATATTTTTTATTGGTCATACCGCCTGTACTCGTTCCTGCTGCTATATTTCCTTGAGTGTCGCATGCAGCAGCACCTACCGTACCAAATTTTTTATCTTTCATTAATTCTTCTAACCCTTGGTGTGTATGGTCAAGAGAATAGTTATCACTATCTCTCATTGCTTTCCATTGGTCGTATCTAAATTGAGAAAAGAAAAATTCATCAGGTTCTAATTTTATACCTTGTTTTATGGCAAAATCATTTGCACCCTTACCACTTAAAAAAACATGATTACTATTGTGCATTACTTCTGCGGCAAGTTCTATCGGATTTCGTACGTTTCTTATTGCCGCTACTGCACCAGCTTGTTTGTCTTTGCCATCCATAATAGCTGCATCCATTTCTTGTACACCTTTTTTTGTAAATACAGAACCACGGCCAGCATTGAATAACAAATTGTCTTCTAAAATTACAATTGCTGCTTTTACCGCATTTGTTGCTGTACCACCTTCTTCTAAAACTGCATATCCTGCAGTAATTGCTTCATCTAACGCCTTTGTGTATGCTGCTTCTAGCTCGGGAGTCATATCTTCTTTTAAGATAGTACCTGCTCCGCCATGTATTACAATTGAAAATTGTTGCATAATATTTTTTAATTTATTGTCAATAAATGTTTACACTCCACCAGTAATTTATGTTTATTTATAGCTACCGTACCTACTTCTTCACATACCAAACCACCAGCAATATTTGCTATTTCTGCCATAAGCCTTACATCTTTTGTGGCAGCATAAACTGTGCTTGCTACTGCAATAACAGTATCTCCTGCTCCACTCACATCTGCAATGCTACGGATGTGGGTAGGTATGATGGCATGTTCCTTTTCATTCTCATAAAACACTCCTTTTTCTGAAAGGGTGATAAATGAAATATCATGTTTTAATTGCTCATGTAAAGCTATATGCATTTCATTTAATGATTTCTCTGAAACTTCATCATTAATGATATTGAGTGCTTCTTTTATTTCATGCAAGTTTGGTTTAAAAATATCTACTCCTCTGTATTCAAAGAAATTTTTTCTCTTTGGATCTACCGCTGTGAGAATGTTATTTTGCTTGCAAATATTGATGATTGAAGCAATTACTTTTGAAGTAAGTACACCTTTGTTGTAGTCTTCTAAAATAACAAGTGAAGGCTTTTCTTGAGTAGCATATTTTTCAAATGATTGAATTAAGTCATCTTCTTCGGTAGGAGATAGAGCTGTTACAACTTCCGCATCTAAACGCATCATGTGTTGGTTTCTACTAATGATCCGTATTTTGTTTGTTGTAATCCTCGCTCCACTTTCCACTACAAAACTTGTTTGTATATTATTTGTATGTAGTAAATCTAATAATTGTTTGCCTTCATCATCATTTCCTAATACACTTATAACATGTACACTTGCACCTAAAGCGCAGATATTTAAGGCTACATTACCTGCACCACCAATCCGTTGCTCTTTTTTTGTAACTGCTACTACTGGCACTGGTGCTTCTGGAGAGATACGATCTACTTTGCCCCACCAATAGGTATCTAACATTACATCTCCTACCACTCCAATTTTTAGATAAGAAAATGAGTTAAATAATTTATCGAAATCTGATGCTTGCATGTACTATTTTTTATTTTTTATTTTGCGCTACTGCTAAATAATATAGTGGAATACCTGCCAATACAATTGCTAATCCCCAGCCTGCATATACAGGTTTAAAGTAAATAAGCAAAACACAAAAAGTAATCGCCATTACAATATAAATAGCAGGTAGAATAGGATATCCAAAAGCTTTGTAAGGCCTAATGGCATCTGGCATTTTCCTCCTCAAAATAAAGATGCCTGCAATTGTAAGCGCATAAAATAATACAACCACAAACGAAATCATGTCGAGCAAATCACCATATTTTCCGCTTAGGCAAAGTATAGCAGCAACAACGCATTGCATCCACAATGCAACTTCAGGTACATTGTTTTTATTGAGTTTTGCTGTTTGTTTAAAAAAGAGACCATCTTTTGCCATTGTATAGTAAACCCTAGATCCTGAAAGTATTAATCCATTGTTACAACCAAATGTAGAAATCATAATCATTACTGCAATAACATAGCCTCCTATATCGCCAAAAATAACTTTACTGGCACTTACTGCTACTCTATCTTGCGGCGCAGATGCAATTTCCGAAAGTGGTAAAACGCTTATATACATTATGTTTGCAGCTACATAGATACATGTAACTATTAATGTACCAAAGAAAAGACTAAGCCCAATATTTTTTTGAGGATTTTTTACTTCACCAGCAATAAAAGTTACATTGTTCCAAGCATCGCTACTAAAAATAGATCCAACCATAGAGGCAGCAATAGCTCCCATTACTGCACTTCCTGCAACTCCACCAATAATTAACCCATCTTTCCCCCTGGATGTCATATCCCAAGCGTTTTGCCAATTTGAATGCCACGCATTTGCTTTTGTAGCCGCAAATAAACCAAAAATGATGAGTCCAAAAAGTGAAAGTAATTTTACAGATGTAAAAATTGTTTGTATTATTTTTCCTCCCTCTACACCTTTTGTATTAACCCATGTAAGAAAAGCAATAAGCAAAATTGATACAATCTGTGCAGGATAAATATTTAATCCAAGTAAAGAAAATAGAATATTTTCATCTTTCATTTCCAAAGCTGGAATAAAAGTGCCAGCAAACTTTGCAAATGCAACTCCTACAGCGGCAATGGTTGCAGTTTGAATAACAGCAAAGAAACTCCAGCCATATAAAAAACCTGCTAGTGGGTTAAAAGCTTCTTTCAAATAAACATATTGTCCACCAGCTTTTGGAAACATGGCACTTAGTTCTCCATAACTAACAGCTGCAACAAGTGTCATAAAGCCAGTAATTAGCCAAATTGCAATAAGCCATCCTGCACTTCCTACATTTCGTGTAATATCAGCACTCACAATAAAAATGCCCGAACCTATCATAGAGCCAGCTACAATCATGGTAGCATCTAGTAGTCCTAGCGTAGGTTTAAATTCATTGGTAGTTTCTGCCATAATTATGTTTTGGAAAAGCAATATAATACAATTGCCTACTAAATATAAGAATGATTGGAAAAATTATAAAATCAGCCAATAAAGAAAAGTCAAAAGCGAAGTCTATTTCAAAATTTCATTCATACCTTTTATTACTTCGTTGGTAATATTTAATGATTCGTCTTTGTAAATCATATAATCCATACCGGTACCTGTAGTAAGTATGTACTGGTATTTATTATCATTGTTGTATTGTATCAAAAAATCTTTCAATTTTTTTTGAATATCTTCTAGAAATTTATAACTCTTTTCACTCAACTCTTGTGTAAGTCGTTGCTTTTTGCCATCTATTTGTTGTTGTGATTGTATTAATTCACCTTGAAATTTCTCTGCTTCTTGTTGGGTTATGGAGTTCCCCCTTTTCATAAATTCATTTTTACGGTTCTCTAAACCTCTATAACCGCTTTGCCATTCTGTTTCTATGGCTTTTTGCTCTGCTTCTAATTGGTTTCTTTTTGTTTTAATGAAGCTTATCTTCTCATTCAATGAATCTAACTCTACAAATGCTATGACGTTGCTTTTACTAGTATGTACTCCTGTACTATCTTTCAATGTTTTGGACTGTGATGTAGATTTTGTGCTATTTCCAGAATAAACTTTTACGAACAAAAAAGAAACAGCTGCAACTAAAATTACATTTAAAGCAATAGATAAATTTTTCATCATATTAATTTTTTAAAACGTGCTGCAATATAGTTTAATCTCTTATCTAAGCCATAGCTAAAAACATAAATTAGGAAAGCATTAACCGTACGTAGTTTTGTTAAATTAATTTATGCGATAATGTTTTGTAAAATGCGCTTTATTATTAATATTTGTAGACCGATTTTTGAAACAACAAATTACATATACAGAAGATTTATTAGTAGCAGGGCTGCGCAACCATGATAAAAATGCGTTTGAGCATTTATACATGCATTATCGTGGAGCATTGTATACCGTTATTTCCCAATATATAAATGACGAAGAAACGGTAAATGACATATTGCAAGAAGTTTTTATTGCAGTTTGGAAAAATATAGATAAGTATGATGCTGAAAAAGGGAGGCTCTTTACATGGCTACATACACTTACCAGAAATACAACCATCAATAAAACACGTTCCAAGAATTTCAAGAGCCAACAAAAAAACGATGACATCGAAGATCTTGTATATAGTGTAGACTTAAAAGAATCATCGCAGCAAAATATTAACTTAATTGGGTTAAGAAAGCAGGTGCATCTTTTAAGGGAAGATTATAAAAATGTCTTGGAATTGTCTTATTACAATGGTTTTACGCAAGAAGAAATAGCGCAAAGTTTGCAAATCCCCATTGGAACAGTAAAAACCCGTTTGAGAAACGCATTAATAGAATTAAGAAAACAATTTGTATAATTGAATATAGAAAATTACATATCATCTGGCTTTATTGAGCAGTACGTATTGGGCTTATGTTCTGCAGAAGAGAGGAATGAGCTTGAACTATTGCGTAAGCAAGAGCCCATGCTTAATAAAGCAATTTTGGAATTTGAGATTGCCTTTGAACAAAAGATGATGGAAGGCAATTCTTTACCTAGTTCCAAAACTGATGCGTCTATTTTGGAAGCATTACGTTCTTTAAAAACGCCTATTGTAGCTTTCAATAAAGAGGAACAAAAAATAATAAGTTTTGGGTGGCTTAAACCTGTAGCCGCTGCGGCGGTTTTATTGCTAGGGGTAAGCGCTTATTACAACTATAATTTATACAATAAAAATAAAGAGCAAGCAAATACGATTGCTTCTATTAACAATCAGCCAACTACCCTTCCAATAGGCGATTACAATATCTTAAAAAATCCTAGAATTACACCTATTGCAATGAATGGGGTAGGCACACATACTATTTGCAGGTGTACCATGTTTTGGGATAAGAATACAGGTAAAGCCTACGTGATGATACACCATTTGATGCCATCCGGTGATGCAAGGGATTATCAATTATGGGCAAATGTAAATGGGAAGCAAGTAAGTGTGGGTATGATAAATGATAAAATTAGAGACCGCTTTGTAGAAGTTACCGGTATGCCGCAAGGAGCCAATGAATTTATTGTAACACTTGAAAAAGCAGGAGGTTCAACCACACCCAATTTGGAGGAGACGTATTTGATGGGTAAAATATAATCTTTATTAGGCCAAGTTTTTTTACAACAATCCATCTAATTTTTTTTCTACTACTTTCACATCTTTAAACATTTTCAAGCCTACTTTAAACGATAGGTAAGGAACTTTCTTGTGTTTGTGGTTCCAAACAGATATGCGGTACAGCAACTTTAAATGTCGTGCAATTTCTCTCCAGGCAAAAATGATAGTGTGGGCAGGGTCGTATATATGTGTAGGCTCGCTGCCAGCACCGTTTAATTCTATAATACTTAAGTTTTTTCCTTTTGTTAAGTCTTCCCAAGTTGTAAACATAATGTCTAGTCTGCCAAAATAAAAGCCTGGTATTTGTTTGCAAATAACATCAATACTTTTTTCTAAAGTGGGTGTAACCAAATTAGATGCATCAATGAATTTTGCGCCACGTGCATGGTTACCAAAAGGAACTATGACTTTTTTTTCGCCCATTTGTAAAACTGCTTGTAAATTAATTTCTGACATTCTGCGCAAAGCGTCTAGTTGCAAAAGGTATCTCGGATTCTGGAGTACCAATGTCTCTATTGTACTATTGCCATCGCCTACAACTGTTAAGAATTCTTTGGCTACTATGCCGGAAATATGACCATTTTCTTCCCATGGAAAACGATAATAAAATATGCCTGCTTCGTTTTTATAATCTACCAAAGCCTGCACCAACATAGGAAAATTCGCATACTGGATGTAGGCTACTGCTTCTTCCATATTTTCAATCTTTCTTACGCCACGCCCTTTTCCTCCAATATCCGGTTTTACAATTACGGGAAATTGAAAGGATTTTTCTTTTATCAGGTTGGTTATTTCTTGCATACTTAACCCCTCTTTTACCAACAATGTTTTTGGATAATAAACGGAAGGCATTATGTCGTAAATATTGCTTTTACGTTCCATTACAAAGCCGCCATTTTCAATAGTAGGATTACTTGCCGAGAAAAAAAATAGGCTTCTTGCCCTTATGCATAAATAGAACCAATAAAAATAAATGGGAATATAAACGGTACTAAAACTCCAATACTCCCAATTAAATAATTTTATAAAAAAAGGGCTGCTACTTTTTTTATTTATTTGAATTTTAATAGGCTGCGTTTGCAAAGGCAAATCTCGTTGTGTTGATATCATTGTAAATTAAATCTTCATATTGCATAGTATATTCCTTTTCTGAAATAGCTATACTTGAAATGCTCACCGTAAAATATTGGTCATCTCTATTCATTACCAAATTATTTTCCCGATCACCGTCGCCAGTGTTTTTATGAAAATGCATTATTTCAATTTGACATGGTTGGTTGTTGTTTTGTAGAAATTGCTCAAACCATTTCTCTCTTTTTTCTTGCTGAATTGAATTATACAAAGTTGCACTGCTCCAAATATGAGGGTTGCTATTATCCAACAATTTGCAATGCTTTCTTTGGCCATCCCACCTACATTCAAATAATTTTGTTTTGTATACTATAACCAAAGTAAATGGGGCTGTTTTTGTTAGATTGATATTATTAAAGGACTCAACTAAATTGGAGGAAGCCGCAATTTCCAACACTATTTTTCCACGACTTACCGTATACAAACCATTGTCAATAAAATTTGTAAAAGCACCATTTAGCAAGCACAACGAATCACCATTTTCTTTTAGTACAATCCAAGTGCCACCGGCATCTTTATCTTTTGGAAAAATATATTTATGTATGCCAAGTGTATATTCTTTTGGCAAAAAAGCATGACTACGGGTATTTTTTTCGTCTCTATTGCTGGTCAAAAAATACCCTTTTTGGTGGGGTACATAAGTTACTGTGCACATGCTTTTCTATATTGGGTGGTAGAAGAAGCCACGCCAAAATTTTCTGGTAAAGTAATATTGCTTACTTCGTTTATTGCAACTCTAATCAATGCCATATGGTGTATGGTGTGTTCCAAATTGTAAATGAGTTCCCTGTAGTAGTTTGTATCAATTGTAAAATTCTCAATTTCGCCTTCTCCAAAAAAGCCTTGCAATGTTATTTGTTTGTTATCTAAACCTAAGCTATCTGTAATTTGACTTAACATTTCGCAAGCAACTATTTTATTCGTTTCTATTATTAAATTCCTTTTACGCAACTCGTAGTTTACCTCGGTGGTATCATAGCCG
>JANMFB010000198.1:0-7548 GCA_031377605.1 Ferruginibacter sp. | reverse complement strand
CATTTGTAGATTCCCAAATACTGTTAATACCATAGTTACTAAATGTTACTAACAAGTGATCATCATTACCTGTTTCTACTTCTAAACATGATATATAACCTGAGGGTAAGCCTGTAGCAATATTTGTTGCTGCGGGACTTCCCGTATTGGCATTGTCTACTCGTAATAAAACACCTCCATTTATACCCATGAAAACACGATTATCGGTATTTGGAGAAACTTTTATGCTAGATATCTGCCCCCCTAGTGCAGCTAATGGTACTATGGTTAAAGCATTGCCTGTAGTATTTGCATTATCCAACCTTCGATATTCATTGCTAGCCCCTGCACAGTAAAGTATATTTGCCTTATCATCATAGTCTGTGGGGTTTACAAACCTACCTGTATTTGAGCCCCCTCCCACAGTTGAGAATGATGCTCCTCCATTTGTACTTCTGTAATAATTATTGAAAACGTAGCTGGAAAACCAAAAGAGAGGTTGGTCTTGATCAATATGACAAAACATTCCATCTCCTCCAGTAACGTACACGGAGTTACCAATTCCATTTACTGAAAACTTATGCGTTCCATTGTCTTGCGCACCAGCTAAAAAATCATATGCACCTGTAGTTGGCGTCATAGCACATGCATAAAACTGAGAAGTGTTATAGTTAATTTCTTTATTGGTTAAAGTAGGAATAGATGCATTCGCATTTGTAGTTCTATAAATAGATCCATCGTTCATAAAGTAGGCTACTGTAGAACTTCCAGGGCTAAAAATAATATTATGCTGGTCTGAATGTACATCTTGAAAACCAAAACCTCCATACCAATGAGAAATTTGTTGCCAATTACTTCCTGCATCAGTAGATTTAAAAATATCTATACCTCCTACAAAAATGACGTTTGCATCAATCGGATCTACAACAATAGTAAGATCATACCAAGCTTGGCCTCGAGAAAAATCTGTACTTGGTATTCCTGGGTCAGCATCTACAGGTTCCGTTTTGGTGGTAAAAGAAGCCCCTCCATTATTACTAACTGCAATACCACTTACCGCATTACCAGATTCACACAAAACATAAAGCGTATTTGCATCAGATGGAGCTACGGCTATTTCAATTCGAGATGCTGTAATACCAATTGGTAGAGCAGCACTCCATGTAGTACCTGCATCTGTAGATTTATAAACTGCCCCGCTAAACGAAGTGTACATATGACCGTTTGCAGCAATTTCTATATCATAACATTTTGTAGTTCCTAAGACCCTTGTAAATGAAGTACCACCGTCGGTACTCTTATATAACCCGTTTGTAGCTCCTACAAAAAGTGCCCCGCTGTTACTTACAACCATTTTAAAAGTTTGATAAAAACTACTGTTATTTGTAGCACTTAGTTGGTTCCAAGTTGTTCCGCCATCTGCAGTTTTCCATACACCAAGCCCCCTTATTTGATCTGCATTTCCATAACCCTCGCCGGTAGAAAAATAAATATTTTGTGCATTTAAGGGATCTTGTGCTATTGCAGTGATTGCAATATTTCCAAAAAAATCATTAACAGGAAACCAGTTAGGAGCAACAGCGGTAATGTCATTAGTTTTCCAAAGCCCACCACCTACGCTTCCTGCAAATACTGTTTTACCAGTTGCATCATTTAAGTCTACACATATAGATCTAGTTCTGCCTCCGTTATTTTTTGGCCCAAGTTCCACCCAATTAAAATTAGGTATTACACCTTCTATTCCGTCCGAAAATTTATTAGTGGATGCTTTTGATTGCTCATATGCAACTAACAATCTTTCTGTAGGTACAGCACCAGTACTTAAATCCATAGTCATCTCTTTCTCTTGTTGCCAAGCAAAATCCATCCTATCTTGAAGGGGAAAATTAGTTTCTATTTCATCCTTAATCTGTACTTGTTTCCTTTTGGTATTACAAGAAAAGAAGAGGATAGATAGGAAGATTACAAATACTATCTTCATCTTTTTATATTTTAAAGTTCAAATACAAATATACTTATTTTATAAACCGTTTTTAGTAAATTATTCATTAATAAACTCAAAATGCTTTAATAATTATTGTAAATTATTTTAAATTGTTCTTACATTAACTATTTTTGAATAATGACAATAGACTTACGATCCGATACTTTTACTAAGCCTTGTAAGGCAATGCTAGAAAATATGTTTAAAGCAGAAGTGGGTGATGATGTTTTTGGTGAAGACCCTACTGTAAATGCGCTTGAAAAATACTGTGCAGATTTATTTGGGATGGAGGCATCCATATATTGTCCTACAGGCACTATGACAAACCAAATTGCCATTAAATGCCACACCCAACCTGGAGATGAAATTATATGTGATAAACTTAGCCATGTTTATATCTACGAAGGGGGGGGAATTGCATTCAATAGTGGGTGTCAAGTAAAAGCAATAGAGGGTTCTAGAGTTTTAATTACTGCCGATGATGTAGAAGCTGCCATCAATCCTGATGATGTACACAAAGCAAAAACATCACTCGTAAGTTTAGAAAATACAGGTAACAGAGGAGGTGGAAGTTGTTATAATTTTTATGAAATTTTAAGGATAAAAGAAGTCTGTAAAAAATATGGGTTAAAACTGCACCTAGATGGTGCCAGATTGTTTAATGCGCTTGTTGCAAAAAAAGAAACAGAAAAACAATATGGCGAGGTGTTTGACAGTATTTCTATTTGCTTAAGTAAAGGATTGGGCACACCCATAGGAAGTGTATTACTCGGCAAAGCAGATTTTATAAACAAAGCAAGACGAGTGAGAAAAGTTTTTGGAGGTGGCATGAGGCAAGCAGGTTATATGGCTGCGGCAGGGCTTTTTGCTTTACACAACAATATCCAAAGATTAGAAATAGATCATGATCATGCAAAAATGATTGCTAAAGCATTGTTACAAAAAGATTTTGTAGGTAAAATGATGCCAGTAGAAACGAATATTATCATTTTTGAAATCATAGGAGAAACAAATCCGGTTAATTTTTGTGAAACAATGAAACAAAATAATATTTTATGCCTACCCATTTCCAATACACAGGTAAGAATGGTCACACATTTAGATATTCATAGTGATATGACAAATCATGTAATTGAATGTATTCAAAAAATGTGAGCTTAATAAAAAATAGGATAGCCTTAACTTCGCAAGTATGATAAAGACCATATCTATCGTAATACCTGTTTACAACGAAACTGGCAATCTAGTTTTTATGGCAGATGCTATAGCAAAAGCCATGCGGCCATTATCATACAAATACAATATCATTTTTGTAAATGATGGAAGTAGCGACGATACATTATTCTTCATAAAACAACTTGCAGATAAACGTCCTGAAATAGATTACATATCTTTTTCTAGGAATTTTGGGCATCAAAATGCACTAAAAGCAGGCTTTGATATGAGCTATTCCGATGCAGTTATAAGTATGGATGGTGATATGCAGCATCCTCCAGAAGTTTTGCCACAGCTAATAAAATTATGGGAAGAGGGAAATGAAGTCGTTTATACTGTTAGAAAAGATCATCAAGAAATACCCAGGATGAAAAGGAAGTCAAGTGATTTATTTTACAA
Source organism: Ferruginibacter sp. (assembly GCA_031377605.1). Taxonomy (GTDB): domain Bacteria; phylum Bacteroidota; class Bacteroidia; order Chitinophagales; family Chitinophagaceae; genus Ferruginibacter. Next base: position 3,971 of record JANMFB010000198.1, on the reverse strand, counting down.
AGTATTGAACAGACTTTCCTCAATAGAATTAGAACAAGGCACCGCAGATTTTAGACTTTTGGACAAAAAAGCAGTAAATGCTTTGAGGGAAATAAAGGAATATGATTTGTTTTGGCGTGGACTTGTAAAATGGATTGGTTTTAAACAGATTTCTATTGAATATGAACCCGGTGTAAGAATATCTGGCGAATCTAAGTATACATACAAAAAAATGATGGAGCTAGCTTTAAAAGGTATTACATCTTTTAGTACAAAACCGCTTACGATTGCCATCTATCTTGGTTTTATCAGTTCTTTTATATCGTTTTTATTTATTCCATATGCTGTAATTAGCTATTATTATGGACACCCAATTTCAGGATGGGCCTCTATTATAGTAACCATAGCTTTTTTTGGGGGTTTACAATTAATGATACTTGGAATAATAGGCGTTTACCTTGGTAAACTTTTTATGCAAAATAAGGAAAGACCTCATTATATCATAAGCGAAACAAATATTGTATGAGCGCTATTTTAATGAGTTTTGATGTAGAAGAATTTGATATCCCTCTTGAGTACAATTTCACTATACCATTAAACGAACAAATGGAAATAGGCAAAAGAGGCTTAGATGTACTGATTCCACTTTGGGAAAAATACAAAACCCCTTCTACACTATTTACAACTGCATTATTTGCACAAAAATTTCCAGATACAATAAAGAATTTAGCATCAAAACATGAGATAGCATCCCACACTTTTTACCATTCTAACTTTGAGAATAAACATCTTTTACAATCCAGATTGGTGTTGGAAGAAATAAGCGGGACGGCGGTTACCGGCCTTCGTATGCCACGTATGCGCAAAGTAGAAATGAATGAAGTAAAAAATGCAGGTTATCTATATGACTCTTCTATAAATCCTACTTTTATACCCGGCAGGTATAATAATTTTCATTTGCCTAGAACAGTTTATGAACAAGAAAATATGATAAGGATACCAGCAAGTGTTTCGCCTATTATAAGATTACCTTTATTTTGGTTGGGTTTTAAAAATTATCCTTATTGGTTATTTTTAAAAATATGTTTACAAACACTAAAAAAAGATGGTTATGTAAACTTGTATTTTCACCCATGGGAATTTACTCCGATAGACAACTATAATTTACCTGGTTATGTAAAAAAACACAGCGGACAAGTGTTACTCAATCGATTGGAAAAGCTTATAAATGATTTGAGTAAAAATGGTAGTTTTATAACCACACAACAATATCTCTCAAAAAATAAATTCATATAAATGTTTCCTTCTATAAGCACCACAAAAACCAATGCTTGGACAAGTTTAAAACTAAATTTTGAAAAGAAAAAAACCAATCCCATAAAAAAACTTTTCGATGAAAACGATAATCGATTTGAAGAGTTTTCGATACAACTAGAAAATATTCTTTTTGATTATTCCAAAAATAATATTGACCAAGAGACGCTGAGTTTGCTCGTAGAACTTGCAGAAGAATGCAAACTAAAAGATGCCATTGACGCCATGTATTCCGGAGAAAAAATCAACAAAACAGAAGATAGATCTGTCCTTCATACTGCTCTAAGAAATTTCTCTGATAATTCTGTTTTGTTTGAAGGGATTGATGTAATGCCTGAGATAAAAAGTGTTCTTTTACAGATGAAGAATTTCTGTGCCCAATTTGAAAATGACACATTGAAAGGTTTTACGGGTAAAAAAATTAAATATATTGTAAATATAGGTATTGGTGGAAGTGATCTAGGTCCTGTAATGGTAACAGAAGCATTGAAACCATATTGGAGAAATGATGTACAAACTTTTTTTGTTAGTAATATTGATGGGACACATCTTGCAGAAACATTGAAAAGAGTAACGGCAGATGAAACACTTTTTTTGATTGCAAGCAAAACATTTACTACGCAAGAAACAATGACTAATGCTCATTCTGCAAGAGATTGGTTTATTGCAAATGGTGTACAAACAGAAGATATAGCTAAACACTTCGCTGCATTGAGTACCAATACTGATGCGGTAAAAGCATTTGGTATAGACCCACAAAATATGTTTGTGTTTTGGGATTGGGTTGGTGGTCGTTATAGTTTGTGGAGTGCCATTGGTTTAAGCATTGCGCTTACCATTGGGTATGATAATTTTGAAGAACTACTTAAAGGTGCTCATTATAGTGATACTCATTTTAGCCAAACAAGTTTTGAAAAAAATGTGCCTGTCCTAATGGCGCTGATAGGAATATGGCAGAGAAATTTTTATGATTTTCCTACAGAAGCTGTTCTCCCTTATGACCAATATTTACATCGTTTTGCAGCATATTTTCAGCAAGGAAACATGGAGAGTAATGGAAAATATGTAGATAGAAATGGGAACAAAGTAACATACCAAACCGGCCCAGTTATTTGGGGAGAGCCGGGAACAAATGGACAACACGCTTTTTATCAACTTATACACCAAGGCACACAAATTATTCCTGTAGATTTTATAGGAGCTGCACAAAGTCATAATCCAATAGGCGATCATCATATGAAACTTATGAGTAACTTTTTTGCCCAATCTGAAGCATTAATGAATGGCTCACAAAACGAAAATCCATACCGATTTTTTGAAGGCAATAGACCAAGTAACACTTTCTTGATAAATAAAATCACACCCCACAGCCTTGGGCAATTAATTGCTTTGTATGAGCACAAAATTTTTGTACAGGGAGTTATTTGGAATATTTTTAGTTTCGATCAATGGGGGGTGGAACTTGGAAAAAAACTTGCAGTAAATATTCAATCAGAATTAGTAAATGATGATGCTATCACCTCGCACGATAGCAGTACAAATGGGCTAATAAATGAGTTTAAAAAACTGAGAGACTAAAATATTAACTCGTCATAAACCAAAAGCCCTCTATTCAGCAGAGAATAGAGGGCTTTTAATTATCTTAATGTTTAGTTACCATTTATCTACTTCCTCTGTACTTCCATTATCTATGGGAGCAATCGGTTCTTCTATTACAGATGCTGTTATTGGTGCTTCTGTAACTGGAGTTTCTACAACTTCTACATTTGAATTTGAAGCAATAGCTGGAGCCTCATCTCCGTCATACGGATTATCATGACTAAAAGCATCAAAATCAAAATCAGGCATTAAGTCTGTTTTAACATAGTCAACAGCTTCGTTTAGTCCTTTAATAAATTTATTGAAATCTTCTTTATAAACGAAGATCTTATGGCGATCATAACCATCAGAATCAAAACGCTTACGGCTTTCTGTAATAGTTAAGTAAAAATCACTTCCACGTGTTTCTCTTATATCGAAAAAATAAGTTCTTCGCTTACCAGCTTTTATTCTTTTACTGTAAACACTTTCTTGTTTTCTCTCGTTGTTTTCGTTATTCTCGTACGCCACTGCTTTTTAGTTTTTTAATGAATTGTTAATGTTGATTAACACAAAGATAAAAATGTTTTTGATATGGCAAAATTTAAAAGGAACTATATTTTGGCCCAAAAAATGAGTACTAGCAAGGTTTTAGCTGACGTTTATAAATACCTATAGTGTAACATGATCATTTTCCTGTTGTTTATTGTACATTTCAAAATAAACTCCCCTTTGTTTAATTAAATCTTCATGTGTTCCAGCCTCTATAATTCCACCATCATTTAGCACTACAATTTTATCAAATTTAAACAAAGAGAAAATTCTATGTGTAATAATAAGTGCTGTTTTATCTTCTAAATATCTGTATAGATTGCCAATAATTTCGTTTTCTGTCCTTGCATCTACAGCACTAAGGCAATCATCGAATATTACAATCTGTGGAGATTTTATAAGTGCCCTAGCGATAGATATTCTTTGCTTTTGCCCACCGCTAAGCGTAACACCTCTCTCCCCTACCATCGTATCAAATTTTTCATCAAAACGACTTATCTCTTCATAAATACTTGCTTGCCGAGCAGCTTCAAAAACTTGTGTATCTG
>JANMFB010000179.1:0-6181 GCA_031377605.1 Ferruginibacter sp. | reverse complement strand
TCAGACCCGGCGGCGTAGGCCAAAAATTAAATGTAACAGCGCAAGAAGTAATAAATGTTGTTGCCTTTATGAGAACACTTACAGGCACTAATGTATATGTAGATGCAAAGTGGAAAAATCCATTTTTGTAAAGCATAAGCTGGTTGTATTTATTCTATTTAAAAAAAATTACTTCCTTAAAATTTTTACTTACGCCTCTGTTGCTCATGAATAATGATATAAAACAATAATAGGCAAAGAGCAATAAAACGGTTTGGTAGAAAATTTTATTGAAGAAGATATAAAAGAGGAAGTCTCAAAACAATTTTCTAATCACTGAGAATCTTCTGTATGAAATTTTTCTCCATCAGGGATACGAATAAAAAGAGGCTGACTCGTACTTTTGAGACAGCCTCTTTGAAGTTTTACAAACTAAAGTCTTGTGTCTTTAATATAATCTCTTATGTATGTATTAATATTCATCCTCATTAAAAAAGAAATCTTCCTGACTTGGATAGTCTGGCCAAATATCTTCCAAACCTTCATAGAGGTCGCCCTCATCTTCTAACTCCTGAAGATTTTCAATAACTTCAATAGGTGCACCGCTACGGATGCTATAATCAATCAATTCATCTTTTGTTGCGGGCCAAGGCGCATCTTCCAAATGTGAGGCAAGTTCTAGTGTCCAAAACATCTTTTTAGTGTTTTTATTTTGTGCAAATGTATATGTTCGTACGAAATAACCAAACTCTTTTTTTTACAAGTTTTTTGGAGTGTTAAAAAGTTAATAAAATCAAAGTTTTTTATTCGTTTTTAACCTTAGTATTGTTCAATTTTATGATTTAAACTCATAATTTTTATTTATTTTGGGCAAATGTTAGAAGCAAATCAAATTGCAAAGTCTTATGGAAGCTTAAAAGTGCTAAAAGGAGTAGATTTGAACATTCGGAAAGCTGAAATAGTAAGTATTGTAGGCTCTTCAGGTGCTGGAAAAAGTACTTTATTGCATTTATTGGGAACCTTGGATAAACCAGATGCAGGACAAATTTTCCTTGTAGGGGAGCGAATTGATACATTAAAAGGTAATGCCTTAGCCAAATTTAGAAATAATAATATTGGTTTTATTTTTCAGTTTCACCATTTATTACCAGAGTTTACTGCATTGGAAAATGTTTGTATACCAGGATGGATAGGTGGAAAAAAAAGAAAAGTTACAGAACAAAGGGCTAAAGATTTATTGGCGCAACTTGGCTTAGCAGAAAGATTAAATAATAAACCCCAAGAATTATCAGGCGGTGAACAACAAAGGGTAGCAGTAGCAAGGGCCCTAATTAATAATCCTGCTATCATAATGGCAGATGAACCAACAGGTAATTTAGATAGCACAAATGGGAGAGAGCTACACAAACTTTTTATAGAACTAAGGGATAAAATGCAACAAACATTTTTGATAGTAACACATAATGAAGAACTAGCTTCTATGAGTGATAGAATCGTTCATATGAAGGATGGATTGATTGAGGGTTAGTTATTGGTTAGTTAGTTATTTGTTATGGCTCTATGAATATTTGAATTTGTATGTTTATTTTCTTAACTAATCACTTAATATTAATCAACTAAATACTATTTTTTTAAATTTTTACTGTACTCATCCCTCCATCAACGTGCATTATTTGCCCAGTAATCCAACTCGCATTTTCCGATAATATGAACGCTGCCATATTTGCAATATCATTTGCCGTTCCTATTTTCTTTAAAGGATGACGAAGTGCATTAGCTGCTTTCTTTTCCTCTGTATTTAGTAAAGCCGCTGCAAGTGGCGTATCTGTAAGTGATGGTGCAATACAATTAACTCGAACATTTGGTGCCCATTCTGCTGCTAGTGCTTTTGTAAGTCCTTCAATTGCTCCCTTAGATGCCGAGACTTGTGTATGAAATGGTAAGCCAACTTGAACAGCTACAGTAGAGAAAAAAACTACCGCTGCATGCTCACTTTTTTTAAGTGAAGGATATGTGGCTTGTAAAACTTTTATAAGCCCACCAACCTGTAAATTAAAATCGTTGGTAAAGTCTTCTGGTTTTATTCTTGCAAATGGTCTTAAGTTTATACTACCTGGGCAATAAACTACTCCATCAATTATTTCTGGAAGAAAGGAAAGATTTAATTCAGTATCTAAAACATTCAATGGAAAATATTCAATATTTGTATCATTACTTTCTATTGGATGGGTATTGTACGTTCCGTAAACTTTATTGCCTATTTGTGCAAGTGTTTTCGCAATTTGTAATCCAATTCCTGATGATGCGCCTACTACTAAATATGATTTCATTTTATTTTAGGTTTTGAAAAATATACGGAGTTTTCTATTATTTAGTTTAATCAATTACTTCAATAAAAGTTCAGAAAAGATAAAATTTTCTAAAGTGATAATGTTTTTCTTTTCCCGAAAAACCAATTTTACAAAGAATTCTTGCCACAGAAAATGCCATGAAAAACAAATGACGACTAACAAAAAAATATCTAAGATTCTAACAAAATTTTTATTCTATTAGTTACTTTTTCTGCACTTGGTAACATCTCTTTTTCCAATAAAACATTCATTGGTACTGCAGGTAAATCTAAAGCACCCATTACTTCCACTGCCGCATCTAACTGTTTAAAACAAGCTTTGGAAACCCTTGCTGCTAAAGATTCTGCAAATGAATTGTTCTGTTGTTCCTCTGTGAGAATCAAACATTTTCCGTGTTTCTTTACTGTAGTAAAAACTAAGGCTTCATCTAAAGGAAACAATGTTCGTAAATCAATAATTTCGACTTGTCCAACAAAATTTTTTGCAGCAGCTTTAGCCCAATATATACCCATCCCGTAGGTAATTACACAACATGTATCTCCTTCTTTTATTTTTTGTTCACTTGCTTGTAATACCATATTTCCTTTGCCTAGAGGAATAATATAGTCTCTACTTGGTTCAATGTTTTTTGCTTCCTCTGTTCCTGGCACTTTACTCCAGTATAATCCTTTGTGCTCAAGCATTATTACAGGATTTGGATCTAAGAAAGCAGCTTTCATTAATCCTTTAATATCTGCAGCACAACTAGGGTAGACTATTTTTATTCCTTTAATAGTAAGCAATGTGCTTTCTATACTTCCACTGTGATATGGCCCACCGCCACCATATGCGCCAATTGGTACACGTATGAGTGTTTGTATTGGAAATTTGCCACAACTTAAAAAGCAGCTTTTACTTATTTCAGTTACCAACTGATTTAATCCTGGATAAATATAATCTGCAAACTGTACTTCTACAATTGGTTTTGCTCCTACAGCACTCATACCTATAGTAGAGCCAATAATGTAAGCTTCTTGTATTGCAGTATTAAAAACACGGTGGTCACCAAATTGCTCAGCTAAAGTGGCAGCTTCTCTAAAAACCCCGCCAAGCCTGCGTCCTACGTCTTGGCCATACAAAACTGATTCAGGGTAGTCTTCCATTATTTCTCTTATAGCAAATAATGCAGCATCTACCATCAATATCTTTTCATTTTCGATAGGAGAGCGATCACCTTTTTCTTCCAAAATATTAGATGGTGCAAATACATGATTAGAAACAGTAGTTATATTAGGCTCAGGAGCAGCAACGGCTCTTTCAAATTCTGATTGTATAAATGAAATAGCTAGGTTTTCTATAACTGTTAACTCATTTGCTTGCATTTCATTTTGCAACAAAATATTTTTTAATTTATTATATGGATCTTGTTCACTACTCTTAGCTAATTCTTCCTCTGATCTATAAAAATCTTTACGTACACCGCTCGTATGATGGCCAAGTAAAGGTACTGTTGCATGTACAAGGTAAGGAATGCAATTATTTCTAACATCGGTCATTACCTCTTTCATAGTTTCATAGCATTCCATAAAATTTGTACCATCAATGCTTATTCTTTTTATGCCTTTAAACCCTTCTATAAATTCATAAGCATTGCTAGTTCTTGCCTCTGCAGAAGTTACACTTATTCCCCAATCATTGTCTTGCACCAAAAAAATAATTGGTAGTTGATGTAAAGCTGCGAATTGAAATGCTTCGCTTACTTCTCCCTCAGTTACCGATGCATCGCCAAGCGAGCAAATCACAATAGGTTTGGAGTATTGAGTATTGGATATTGAGTGTTGAGTATTATTACCATCATTTACATCCTGCCCACTGCCTGCTTCCAACTTTCCACTGCTCACTGCCAACTGTTTTAAAAATTTCAACCCCTGAGCCACTCCTGTAGTTGGAATAGCTTGCATACCTGTAGCACTACTTTGGTGTATGATGGTAGGTTTGTCGTCGCCTCTGTAATTTGGATGGTTGTAATATGAACGGCCCCCAGTAAAAATATCATCTCCTTTTGCAAGTAGTTGAAGCATTAATGTATAAGGAGAAAATCCTAATCCAAGCATAATGCTCTCATCCCTGTAATAAGGACTGATATAGTCGCAATTGGATAAATTGTAAGCTGTAGCTAACTGAATAGCTTCGTGACCACGGCTCGTACTGTGTACATATTTGCAAATACTTCGGTTGGCTTCGTAAATCGATGCCATAGCTTTTGCTTGGCACATATGCTTGAAAGCTTGTAATAAAATCTCTTTGTTCAATCGTATAAATATTATAAGCCACAAATGTAACTTCTAAAAAACGATTAGACAAATCTACAAAATTAGTGAAAGTATTGAGGCATTATTTACTCAAATGGGTAAAGAGAAGGTAACATAGTTCTAGCAAAAATCTATCTAGAAATAAATAGTATGAAAAACATGATTATAATATGATTGAAAAAAACAAACCTTCAACTCTATTTTGAAAATAGATATCTAAACATATTATCTTGGGTATCATAAAAAACCGTTCCGATAAATTCGAAACGGTTAAGAGTTTTACATTGCAGCGAGTTGTACTTTTTGCTGTAACTCCAATACACTTTCTTTGAACAAGCTATCGGTATCCATTAAATCTTTAACTGTTTGGCAACTATGAATTACCGTTGTATGGTCTCTACCGCCAAAATGTTCACCAATTGTCTTCAGTGAATTTTTTGTAAATGCTTTGGATAAAAACATGGTTATTTGCCTAGCTTGAACAATTTCACGCTTGCGAGTTTTTTGAAGAAGCTTGTCATAAGCTACATCGAAGTACTCACACACCATTTTCTGGATAGCGTCAATTGTTATTTCTTTGGTGGATGATTTTACAAAATTTCTTAACACTTTTTTTGCCAATTCAAGGTCTATTTCCCTTTTATTTAGCGAAGACTGTGCCAACAATGAAATTAATGCCCCCTCAAGTTCTCTAACGTTACTATTTATATTGTAAGCGATATATTTTACTACTTCACGAGGCATCTCTAAACCATCGTTTTTCATTTTAATATCAAGAATGTCAATTTTGGTTTCGTAATCAGGCATTTGTAAATCTGCACTTAATCCCCAACGGAAACGACTCAATAATCTTTCTTGTACTCCTTCTAAATCTTTTGGAGACTTGTCACTTGTAAGAATTAATTGCTTTCCGCTTTGGTGTAAGTGATTAAATATTGAGAAGAATGCATCTTGAGATTTTTCTGCACGATTGAAAAACTGTATATCATCAATTATCAACACATCTATCATTTGATAAAAGTGAATAAAATCATTGATAGCATTGTTGCGGCCATGATCTATAAACTGGTTAATGAACTTCTCAGAACTAACATAAAGAACAACCTTATTTGGATTAAGTGCTTTCACTTCATTGCCAATGGCTTGAGCAAGATGTGTTTTTCCAAGGCCAACACCGCCATAAACAACTAATGGGTTAAAAGAAGTTCCACCTGGTTTTTCTGCTACCGTTTTTCCTGCACGACGTGCAACACGATTACAATCCCCTTCTATGTAAGTGTCGAAAGTATATGCCGGATTTAATTGAGAATCAATCTGCATCTTTTTAAGACCCGGTATTACAAACGGGTTCTTAACAGGGTTGTTTATGACTAGCGGAAAATTCATTTCGTTATTTGAGTAAGATTTATATCCATGACCTGGTACATCCATTGTAAGTGGCTTGTTATTGCTATTGCCACTATCTACCATTATTCTATATTCTAATCTAGCTTCTTTACCTAACTCTCTTTTCAATGTTTTTGCTAAAAGAGAAACATAATGTTCTTCAAGGTACTCATA
>JANMFB010000149.1:0-6613 GCA_031377605.1 Ferruginibacter sp. | reverse complement strand
TCTCTATGGAATTTGCTGTACATCAACCACTAAAAATATATAGTGGTGGGCTTGGTTACCTTAGTGGTTCGCACCTTAGAAGTGCTTATGAACTTAAACAAAACCTATTAGGCATTGGTATTTTATGGAAATACGGCTATTACGACCAAGCTCGTAACCCCGATCAGACATTGCAAGTGCAATGGAACGAAAAGATTTACAATTTTTTAGAAGATACAGGCATACGTTTTCAAATTGATATACATGGACATCCAGTTTGGGTAAAAGCTATGTACCTCAATCCTGAAACTTTTAAGAGTGCACCATTATTTTTATTGAGCACAGATTTGCCTGAAAACGATCACGTATCACAAACAATAACCCACCGTTTATATGATGCAAATGTTGCTACCAAAGTTGCCCAGTTTATACTACTAGGAGTTGGTGGTGCAAAATTGATGGATATATTGAATTTTAATCCGGATGTATACCATTTAAATGAAGCACATGGAGTTAGTGCAGCATTTTATTTATACCAAAAATTTAATAAAAATAAAGAGGAAGTGAAAAAGCGTTTGGTTTTTACAACGCATACACCCGAAGAGGCAGGTAATGAAAAGCATGATATTTATTTATGCGAAAAAATGAGTTATTTCTGTAAACTTTCCTTAGAGGAAGTAAGAGAACTTACTGGGATAAAAGATGATCAATTTAACCACTCCTTAGCAGCACTTCGTTTTGCAAGATTGGCCAATGGCGTAAGCCAATTACATGGAGAAGTGAGTAGAGAAATGTGGAAGAAGTATGAAGGGATTTGCGAAATAAGGGCAATTACCAATGCACAAAACTGGCATTATTGGGCAGATAAGCAATTGTATCGTTTTGCAGATGAAGGAAACGAGGATGGATTTATAGACAGAAAAAGATTTTTGAAAAAGCGTGCCTTTGAAATAGTTTCCGACCAGGCGGGAAAAGTTTTTAACCCTGACGTATTTACAATTGTTTGGGCAAGAAGATTTGCTGGTTACAAAAGAGCCGAACTAATGACGAGAGACGAGGAGCGTTTTAAAAAACTATTGAGCAGTATTAAATATCCTGTACAAATTATTTGGGCAGGTAAGCCTTATCCTGTTGATTATCCAGCAATTTGCGATTTTAATTTCTTGGTAAATTTGAGTAAAGAATTTCCAAACGTAGCGGTGCTTACAGGTTATGAATTAGCTTTGAGTAAAAGAATGAAGCAAGCATCTGATGTGTGGTTAAACAATCCTAGAGTACCAAGAGAGGCAAGCGGAACGAGTGGAATGACTGCTGCTATGAATGGATCGGTAAACTTTAGTACAAATGACGGTTGGATTTGTGAATTTATTAATCATGGCAACAATGGTTTTCTAGTACCACCTGTAGATTATGAAAAAATGACCACACACGAACAGGATGAATATGATTTGGAGAAATTGTACGACATTTTAGAAAATCAAATTCTACCAATTTTTTATGAAAATAAACATGTATGGAACCAAATAGTGAAGAATGGGATGAGAGATGTACGTTGGCAATTTGACAGCAACCGTATGGCGAAAGAATATTATGAAATAATGTATAATTAATATTATAAATTAACTTTTCTAAAATCCTTTTCGCATTTTGTGGAAAGGATTTTTTTGATGCATATTGCCGCGAAGGCGGGAAGCAAAAAATCATGATTCACAACCTAACTTTTAAAAGTCAACGATAATTATAAAAAAATCTACATACACTATTCTTAATACTTTATCATGAACAATTACAAAAAAAATATAGAAATACGTTGGGCAGATCTTGATCCCAATTTTCATCTGCTACATTCAAAATATTACGACTTTGGTGCTTATGCTCGTATGGCATTTATGGTAGAGCATGGATTAACTCCTGCTGTGTTTATGAAATTACATTTTGGTCCAATTATTTTTAGAGAAGAAGCTATATTTAAAAGAGAGATTACCTTTGGTGATATTGTAACAGTAAATATGAAATTGCATAAAATAACCTCTGACTATAGTCGCTGGACAATCATTTGCGAAATTTACAAAAATGAAGAAACGCTAGCAGCTATTATAACAGTAGATGGTGCATGGATGGATACCATTGCTAGAAAACTTACAACCTTACCGCCAGAGTGGATTCATTTATTTGAAAAAGCTCCAAAGACTGATACATTTTCTATTACGGAAAAGAGTGCTGAAAAATGATAGCAAAAACGGCTGATTTATATCGAAATGCCTTTAGCGGACTCACAAAAAGAGTATGGTTGCTAAGCGTTGTTATGCTCATTAATAGATCTGGCTCCATGGTGGTTGCCTTTATGACTTTGTATTGCAATAATCTTGGATATACCATGAAACAAGGTGGGTTTGTAGTTGCCATTTATGGTATTGGCTCCATCGTTGGTGCATTTTTAGGCGGTAGAATAAGTGATAAATTTGGTTTTTATTACACGCAGTTTTCTGCTTTATTTTTTGGAGGATTATCTTTACTTCTGCTTGGGCAAATGCGCTCTTATGAAGCAATTTGTATTACAACATTTTTTGCAAGTATGATAAACGAAAGTTTCCGCCCAGCAAATTCATCTGCCATTGCATTTTACAGCAGTCCTGAAAATAGAACACAATCATTTTCCTTGGTAAGGCTTTCCATAAACTTAGGTTTTGCTATTGGGGCTGCATTGGGTGGTTTTCTTGCAGTAAGAAATTATCATTTATTGTTTTGGGTAGATGGTTGTACAAATATTGCAGCATCATTTTTATTGCTACTTATTTTACCAAAAGTAAGTAAAGCAGAACAACAAAAGCCAGTAGGAGATTCCACAATAAATGGTTTGGATAGAAAGCCTTATCAAGATAGGATATTTTTATATTTCTTAGGGTTTCAAATAATATTTGCAGCCTGCTTTTTTCAGATTTTTACAACCATTCCTTTGTATTTTAAAAAAGTATTGTTACTTCCAGAGTCTACCTATGGTGGAATAATGGCAGCAACGGGTATTATCATTGTTTTGTTTGAAATGATTTTGGTATATACCTTAGAGAAAAAGAAAATCCATTTGTTATTAATGACTTTTGGCTCTGTTCTTATGGCTGTATCCTATCTGATATTGAACCTTACTGTGCTAAACAGTTTGATCATTGCAATAGCATCCATGCTTATAATTACTTTTGCGGAAATGATTTCCATGCCATTTATGAATAGTTTTTATACTGTACGTGCTACAGCAAAAACGAGAGGGCAGTACGCTGGCTTATACACAATGTCTTGGAGTATTGCACAAGTTTTAGGAAGCTTTGGTGGTTCTTCATTTGCTGAAAATTATGGGTTTTTCAACTTATGGTTTTTCATTACGTTTTTAAGTATGCTTGCTGCAGGAGGTTATTATTGGTTGAGGTTTCAGAAAGATTAAAATGTCGGATCACTTGTGAAATACTTAGTCTTTTATCAAAACTTAACAAATGCACAAAGAGATTTGTAAAAGCATTATTTATTTTAAATTAAAATCATACCTCTACCATTTCCATTTTACTCACTGCATTTTTCAGAAAATTGGGTAAGATATGCTCGTAAGTGTGTAAGATTTTATCGGGGTCGCCAAGATGTTCAATCATACTTTTCCATTTTTCTTCTCCATGATTTTCCACAACTATTTTTTTGCGATCCGGTTTTTGCAAATACATACTCATACCCACAGCATCTGCTTCAGGATGAAATTGTGTGCCAACCATAAAATCGTTGAAACGTATAGACATAATGGCTCGTTCCAAAGGTACATGTGGTCTTGCTTTTTCTATGGCTAGAATTTTCCCACCAATTTCTTTTATACGGTTGTGCTTAGGTGCTGTTACTTGGTAGTCTCTGCTATCTACTGCATAAAAAGGGTCGGAGAGACCCTGAAAAATTGTTTCAGTATTTGCATCCAATAAATAGTGAATAGGAAAAACTCCAAAGGCTGTGCTTTTTCTTTTGCTCACAGTAGCTACATCAAAAAACCTACATGCAAGCTGAAAAGAATGACAAACAAAAAAAACCGATTTTTTTACAACATTCACTTCGTTGTTATTGTATTTAACTAATTTTTCTATCCAATTAAAAAAAGTTTTTTCCCATTCACTGCCTTCACTATCTAACGGAGACCCTGGGCCACCACTCGAGATATAAAAATCGTAGCTAAAATCTGGCACTTCATTTTTCCGTCTTACATCAAATTCGTCCTTTACTAACTCAAATCCATTGTACTCTGCAAATTGGTTTAAAATTTCTCGTATGCAACGCATGCCTTGATTCTCTACGCCTTCATACATATCTAAAATGGCAACTTTCATACTTTGGGTGGGTAACAATTTTTTAATATTTCAAAAGTAAGAATTATTGTATAGAAAGTAGTTACGATAAGCGAGAAATGTGGAGTTTTATATAAACTCTGCCCAATATTTTTTGAGTTATAAGCATGTTATACTAAAGCATGGCTTTAAAATAATGATAAGTTTGGCATAAATACAGGATATTCAATTTTGATCATTGATTGGGTTACGATATTTAAATAGTTTGGATACTCAAACTATGAAAATTAAAAATTGAAATAATTAGAGAATTTTTCTAAAATATTATTATTATTTTTCAATATTCGCTTTTAAAAAAAACTTTAAAAGTTGAACCACTTCCTAAACTGCTTTCAACTTCAATCTTATCTCCTTTGTTAGTCAACATTCGATTTATAATGTATAAACCCATTCCAGTGCCTTCAATTTGAGTATTTATTCTCGAAAATTTCTCAAAGATTAATTGTTGATATTTTTTGTCAATACCAATACCATTATCTTTAATGGTAAGCAATACCCAACCTTCTTTTTTTTCTGTTGAAATAGATATTTTTAAAATCTCATCAGGTTTTCTGTATTTAATGGCATTAATTAAAAGATTGAAGACAATACTTCTCAAATTTTTTCTTGAAAATATTATTTCTGAGGTATTGAAATGTGTTTCAATTTTTATTTCATTATTATAAATGTCGTTCCGTAATGCAAGCAGAACATCTCCAAATATATCTTCAATATTTACTCTTTCATCTTCATTGGGGCTAGCAGATTCTACATACAAATGATTAGTAAAATCTTCAATCATTATTTTCATATTTTTTGACGCTCTTTTAAGCATTTCTATCCAAGTTGTAAATTGCTCCTTATCGCTATTTTCATATGATTCTACCAACTCATCTGCAAGTAATACTATCGTAGATAGTGGTTGCCTAATATCGTGAGATAGGGTATAAAGTAAAGTGTCATGCGCTGCATTTAATTGCTCCAATTCATTCAAGATAGCAATTCGTTTTGTGATATCTACAAAAGTAATAATAACACCATTGGTTTTATTTTCCTTTCTAACGATGTAAGGCAAAATATTCATTTGAAACCATCTTTTATCAGTGGTTTGTACCTCTTTTTCTAAAATTTCTCCTGTGGCTATAACCTCATTTATATTTTCTACTAAGGTAGGATAGCGGATATTGTCCGATACATCTTGAATATTTTTATTTAAGTCATCCTGCGTCAATGTAAACTGTTTCATTGCAGGCGGTGTAAATTTTCGAAGTATAAGATTACCATCTACAAATAATTGTGGGATTATTGTATTTGCAAAATAGTTTTCTAAATCCTCATTCAGTGTGTCTAGTTCTTTAATTGTAGTATTATTCTTTGTATTTTCCACCAATTATAAATTTAGCATGTTGAAAAAATATTTATTTTAGTATGAAGGGCAATAAAAAATTTGACGATTTCTTAAATAGCCCCTTAAAAGCTCTGTAATTTAATAGAATCGTGTTGTTAAATCTTCTATTAATAAATTAAAATATATTCGCTTCACAGATTCGAAGGGTAATAAAAGTGTACTAAATTTCTCGATATAAAAAAGTAAAGCTAAAGAGAAACGATCAAGGAAGTAGAAATTTTTGGTTCCTATAACGCTACTTCATTACTATTATCATTCTAAATCTTGTAAAATGATTGTTAATAATTTCTTTAATCGCATATTCTATTTTGTTAGTTTGATTAAACTTCATTTTTTGAAAAAGTTTTAATGAATTATAATTGTCTGTAAATGTACAATCATAATTACTTTCAGATTAGTTTTTTATAGGCGTATTCAATAATTTTAGTTGTTGTTTTATTCGCTATTTCTTTACTCTAAAAAATAGATAAAAGGTCTTAATAAATTTGCATTTTTTTCAGAAAAGATAAAAAGTCAAACTTCCTTACCATTTTTTTAATTTAGGCTACTTTATTCCCATTGTCATTTGTTTGACAATTAACGTTAGGATTTTCGGGTAAGTGTAGAAATAGATTTAATAGCCATAATCGTTACTGGGTTTTGATAAAGTTGACCAATTTGAACTAATATACATAGCATAGTTTGTTTTCGATTTAATCGAATACAATTTTACGATAATCTAGTTGATGGAAATACTATCCAATAATTAATAAAACTGCAACAATTTCAGTCGTTCATCTTTTTGTATAAAATTTAAATCACAATATCCATAATCTCCCAACTTTTAAAACCGTCTCATTTGCATACCTTTATACCCTAATATTTTATTGATGGAAAT
>JANMFB010000148.1:0-6771 GCA_031377605.1 Ferruginibacter sp. | reverse complement strand
AAAATTTTAGTTTATAATTTATTGACCAATGCAATGAACTTTACGAATAAAGGCATTATTGAAGTATCCGGAAAAATGGAAGGAGAAGTTTTTATTATTAAAGTAAAAGATGAAGGAATAGGAATGACTCAAGAACAAATTGCAAATATTATGGCCGATCATTTTATTGTATCATCTGCCAATCTTGATAACAAAAAAGGTAATGGGCTTGGCTACTTAATTATAAAGGATTTATTGAAAATGATTGATGGTACTATCTTGATAGAAAGTGAGAAAAATAAGGGTACAACAGTTTCTGTGAAAATCTCAATATTTAATTGACTCATTTATTCAAATCCATTTTTTCTTATGAGCTATATTGATAGCTTGTGCCCTGCTGTTTACATGCAGCTTCTCGTAAATATGTGCTGCATGTTTACGTACTGTAAGTGGCGATATAAATAATTTTTCACCAATGCCTTTGTAATTCTTGCCGCCCACCATTTCTTTCAATATTTCCATTTCTCTGTCGCTTAATCCTGAGTTTGTTTCCGTAATTTTTTGATTCTCCTCTTCGTCTATGTGATGGTGGGTAGGGATTTGTCTAAGTATTTCCATGGCTTTTCTGGCAATGGCAGGGCTCATTGGTATTCCATTATAATGGTACACATTTGTAATAGCATCAATAATATTTACTGCGCTATCCTCTTTTAAAAGGTAGCCATTAGCCCCTGCTTTTATTGCTTCAAATATTTTTTGATTATCTTCAAAAACCGTGAGAACAATAAATTTTATTTCGGGGTAAGCAGCAGACGCCATTCGGATTGTTTCTATACCATTCATTTCTGGCATTTCTAAATCCATTAATACTACATCTGGTTTAATCTTAGCAGCTTTCAAAATTTCTAGAAACTCTTTTCCATCTCTTGCTTCAAAAATAAATTCAATCTCTTTATAGTTTTCAAGTTTCTCCTTTACCGTTTGCCGATTTATACTTTTATCATCTGCTATAGCTATTTTTATTGCCATATGTCAAAGGTGAACTAAAAAAATAAATAAAACAATACTCCCGATAGAGGATTTTATACCTCCCATATTTGAAATATAGTGTATGGTCTTTCGGTATAATGCTGCTTTAGTTTTCGTTTAGACCAATCCTATAAGACTATTATGAATACACAGAAGTTATTATTTAACTATTTTTACTTCAGTGCCTTCATTTTTGTGAGATACAATTGAAAATGAAACTTGTGACTCTTTAGCACGCCAGGCTATATTTTCATGTCCATTACCAAAGTGTTTTTTTGTAGTATCAAATCCAATACCGTTGTCCGTAATTATTATACAAATTTGATGGTTGCTCACAATTTTGTATTGTATAAGAGTACATTTACTATGCTTGATGCTATTTTGTAATAATTCTTGCAATATTTTATTTATGTGAATAGCGTCTGATGCAGATAAAATCACATTCTTTTCAATATTTTCCTCCACTTCAAAGTTTATATGTTCAAAGTTTTTTAAAACTTTAAAACAGTAGGTAGTAAATGCATCGCTAAAATCTTCAATACTTATTTCCTTGTTATTAAGTACCCATATAGTTTCCCTCAAACTACTCAAAATTTGTTCTGCATTTGTTTTCATTTTATTGAGTTCTTCATCTGCAATTTTATTTTGTTTCAATTTATCTACATTGGCTAATAAGGCAGATGTATATGCACCCATATTATCGTGTAAATCTCTGCTTATTCGTTGCCTTTCATTTTCTAATTGCTGTTGCATTTCTAAGGCTTGTAATTTTTTTCTAAATTTTCTTTTGTCTAGAGATATGGTTATCCAATAAATTAATGCAGCTATGGCTAAACTATACAAAAGCAACATCCAACCGCTTAGCCATATCGGTTGTTTGATAATGATTGTTGTCAATAATATATTTTCGCTAGCTATTGAATTGCTATTGATTGTTTTTGCAAATAATTTATAAGTGCCAGGGCGAAGTTGATCAAAAGTAATGCTGAGAGAATCCATAAGAGGAATCCAATCTGTGTTGTAATTTTCTAACTTATATAGAATTTTATTTCTTTTAAATAGACCATTGATATTGGTAAAATAAAAAGTGATTTGTTTGTAATCAAAAGGTAAATTATAGCTTGATTTTAAGTCTATATTTTCATTGTTTACTTTCACTTGATATAAGGAAGCTTTAATTATGGTTTGCTTTAAAGTAATGCTATTTAAGTCTATAATACATATTCCCGATTTCGTACCTACTGCTAAATTATTCTCATTGTAATTGTAGACTCCACAAGTAGCTTCATCATTATTGTTTAGTAAAACACTTACGCTTCCTATTGCTTGTAAGGAATCTTTGCCAACTTTATGAAGATAACTATTGCTTAATACCCAATGTGTTCCTACTCTATCTGTAAATAGGTATATTGCCTTTGTGCCAGAAAATCCTTTTGAGAAACTGTAGGTATTTGCAACTTTATTATTTACTATCGTAGTTACACCATTTTTACCACCTACCCAAAGTGTGTCTTTAAATTCGTGTACATAATAAACCGAATTGTTCAGCAATCCGTTTTTTTGGTTAAAATAATTAGTAAGCTTTAAGTTTTTATCAACAATATAAAACCCTTTTTCGTTGGAAAGAGCAGCAAAACCTTTTGAGATTTCTAAGCAACGTTCAATATTATCAAAAGGGAAAAGGTCAAATCTTTTTGAAGCATTAAAATTGTTAATATAGTAAATACCAGAACCATAAGTGCTTACTAAAAGGCTGTTTTGATTAGGTAAAATTGAAGATATACCTGCGGTATTAATAATACTTTGATTGCTATAGTTATCAATTTCTTTTAATTGTTGTTTTTGTATTCCATCAAAATTTCCTGTATATAAATAATCCTTTTGTATTAGAAATGATAAAGGCTCTTTTATCAACTTGTACCTTGCTGTTATTTTATTTTGGTTTAAAGCAATAATATTTGCACCCATACTTGCATAAAAATCATTATTGTATAATTGTAAATTTCTTGTTGGTGCATTACCAATTTCGTAAATAATTCTATTGTTGTATTTTAGTACATTTATGCCGCCCCCAAGTGTACTGATATATATTGTTCCATCTTTTGCAACAAAAATATTATTTACATCATCATTACTTAAACCATTTTTGGTAGAATATTTTGTAATATTTCCAATACTATCAATGATACAAATCCCTTCACCAAGTTTAGCTACCAATACTTTTTTACCAATGTTTATAATGGTACATTGTTTTCTTTTTCTTTCAAATATTTTTTTACTTGTTAATAATTGAATACCCGTCTCATTTTTTTTTATGAGAAAATTATATCCAACTAAATAATCTTTGTTTGACCCTAAAAAATCTGTAATCCTAAAATCGTAATTATCTGTGTTGTTTATTTTTTGTATTATAAAATTGTAATTATCATCATCATTAGTATTGAAAATTTTACCATTTAAAATATAAATATTAGTCTTTTTATTTTGAAGTGGATAACTTTGAAAAACTTCATTTGGTAGCGTTTTTCTTAAGTATTCTGCACTTAGAAAAGTACAATTACTTTTATTTTCTTTGTCTGTAATAAATAAAAATGCAGAATCACTTTTTTTTAAGGTGCCCTTAATTAGTAACCTATTATTATCATCAATTATTTGACCAATAATGTTTATATTGTTAAATTTTGTTGGAAAATTTACTTTATGAGTTACTTTAGTTTTTGTGTCAAACCAAAATAATCCAAGCTCCGAGATTGATAACCAAAGACCACCATTGTTATCACTAATAATATTATTTATATAATTTCCGGGAAGTCCATCATCTGTATCAAAAACTTGCCATCCATAGCCGTTGTAAAATAGCAAACCTTCATCGCTACCTGCCCATATATATCCATTAGCGTCTTCTGCAACACAAAAAATATAATTGGTAGGTAAACCATTGTTGGTATTAATTTTTTCAAATGGAGAACCTGTTTGTGCTGTAATATCACAAACCAACAATGAAAATATTAATATAAAAGTATATTTCAATTACAATGATTAAGAAGTTGAAAATAGAGTAAAAAAGATAATTGTCAAATCTTTTATTAAAAATACTCTATTGGGAGTATTGTTACTGATACTAATAAACCACAATATTGCATTGTATTATAAAAACAATAATTAAAGAAAATATAGCACCATGAAAAAAACACTTTTACTCACTACATTGCTTTCTGTTTTTACATTTAGTATGTATGCAAATGATGTATTGGTTTCATCAATTTCGTTAGTTGGTCAAAATACTAGCGGACCACTTAACACACATTTTACAAATGTACAGTTTAGTATTAACTGGAAAAACAGCTGGCGCACAAGTACCAACGAAAGCAACTACGATGGTTGTTGGCTGTTTGTAAAATATCGTAAGCAAAGTACATCGGTTTGGTTGCACGCCACACTTAATACAACAGGGCAAACAGCAACTGCAGGTAGTACATTAAAGCCAACGCTTGATGGTAAAGGTGCGTGGATTTACAGAGCTGCAGATGGAATTGGTGATGTAACTTATAATACAGCCCAGCTTCGCTGGAATTATGGGGCAGATGGGGTTTTAGACAATGAAAATGTAGAAGTGCAAGTGTATGCAGTAGAGATGGTTTATTGCCCTACAGGTGCATTCAACCTTGGAAATTCTTCGGCAGAAGCAGGAAAGTTTAGAGATGGATTTGTCGATACCTGGTTTCCTATTACAAGTGAGGGGGCAATTACGTGTGGTATTGCCGCAGGTAATTTAAACGCACCTAACAGTTTTTTGGGAAGTGGTACAATCCCTGCTGCTTATCCAAAAGGATTTAATGCATTTTGGGTAATGAAATATGAGTTTAGTGAGCAGCAATATGTTGACTTTTTAAATACCTTGGACCAAACAAATGCAAATAATAGAAATAATATAGGAGCCACGGGGTTAGTACCAAATATGGTTGCCATAACTCCGGAAAGAGCCGCAAGGGGCTTTATTCCAATAAATGCTTTAGCTTGGTTGGACTGGGCTGCAATGCGACCGATGAGTGAGTTTGAGTATGAAAAAGCTTGCCGTGGAGGAAACAATACGCCTTCTCCATTGGAATATGCATGGGGCAATACTACTATTGCAAACGTAGCAACCCCTACAGCAATAGGAACTGCAACAGAAACCTGGGCTACAGGAAATGCGAGTTTTTCCGGTACTCCTGGGGCAATCAGATGTGGTGCCCTAGCAACGGCAACAAGTACAAGAACGTCTAGTGGGTCAACATTTTATGGCGCTATGGAAATGAGTGGTAATGCTGCAGAAATAACTGTATATGCAGGTAACGCCATTGGTAGATCATACACAGGTTTGCATGGTGATGGGGTGCTTACAGCAACGGCTGAATCTAACACTGCAAACTGGCCCTCCGTTGCAAATGGGCAAAGCATTATTACCAGGGGTGGCGCAACTCCGAACACTACATTTCAACTACAGGTTAGTGATCGATCTGCTGGAGTTACAGATTATTCAGGTGCAGGCACCCAGTATGGTGGACGAGGTGTGCGCACCGGAGAATAATTTCTTTTCATCTTAAAAAATTAATCATGAAAAGTAAATTTATAACTGCTTTTATGGCAATAATTATTGCAGTTGCTGGCAAAGCCCAGCCACCAAATAATCCAATTTTTTTTGGTAGTAGGGGAGATGGTTTTTCTGCAGTTAAAAATGGTTCGGCTTCAAATGCAATATTTGTAGGCGGAATGGGAGATGGTTTTTCAAGAGGAACTAATGGAGTGAATTCAAATGACATTTTTAAGGGTGGTAGAGGAGATGGATTTAATTTTTCGTCCAACAATGTAGCTTCTAATACAATATTTTTTGGTGGCAATGGCGATGGCTGGAATAAAGCTGCCAATGCCGCACCATCAAATAACATCTTTATAGGTGGTAATGGCGATGGCTGGAACAAAAACGGAAATGCAGCACCGCCTAATGTCATCTTTATCGGCGGTAATGGCGATGGGTGGAACAAATCAGGCAATGCAGCACCCTCCAATAATATTTTTATCGGTGGAAATGGAGATGGGTGGAGTAAAGTAGTATTTCCGCTTGGACCACTTCCTGTAAGTTTATTATCATTTACAGGGGAGCAAATAAATAAGCAGCATTTACTCAAATGGCAAACTACCAATGAAATAAATGCACAGAATTTTGAGTTGCAACGCTCTATTACTGGTAATGATTTTAAATCGCTAGGAAGTTTACAAGCAGTTGGGCAAAATGGAACATCTGTAAATAATTATTCTTTTGTAGATGCACAACCACTGCAAGGAAATAATTTTTATAGATTGAAGCAAATTGATATAGATGGAAAATTTATTTATTCAAATATTATTTTGTTGAGGGTACTAAAAGACAAAGCTGTACTATCTGTTTATCCAAACCCAACGGCTGACTTTTTGAACATTGCATTAATTGGACAGTCAACAACTGCAAACGTACAAATAGAAGTGTACGATATGAATGGAAGAAAAGTAAACAGTGCTACTAATAAAAATGGTAACTCAGTAGTAAGAATAAATGTTTCTACACTTGCCAAAGGGTTTTATACACTCTTTATAAATGATAATGGAGAAATCTCTAGTATAAAGTTTGTAAAGCAATAACGGGGGTTATTAATCAATCATAAGGGGGGAAGCCATCAGTAGCAATACTGGTGGCTTTTATGTATAAATACTCTTAGAAGAGTGTAGTATTAACAGAAATACTAC
>JANMFB010000131.1:0-5003 GCA_031377605.1 Ferruginibacter sp. | reverse complement strand
TAGGCAAATATTAATTTGCCTCCTAAGATTCCTGCAAGCAATGCTGCAACTCCTATGATGATATAAATTATAGTTGGTTCCATTTATTTGTTTAGTTTTTATATATAGCGCAATAATTCAACTCTTTATGAAAAGGGTTTCGTACGAAGGTACGTAAAGCATAACCAAATTCAAAAAGAGGACTAAATAATCTTTCATCACCGATGAAGAACTTATGTTAGATCTGTTTTTTTAGTGGCCTGAAATATACTTTTTGTATTTATTTCACTTAAAACTTTTGTTTAAATGCTTTTGTATTAATTTACACCAAACTTTTAGTTATTAAAGAAACATTAAAATATTTACAAGGCTTATTTTTAGGCGAACCTATAATAAAGGATTTTAAAAAACAGCTGAGCAATGTCATCGGATTTAGTCCTGGTAATGTATTGTTATACCAAACTGCTCTTAGCCATCGATCTATGAGAGATGGGGTAAATGAAAACAATGAGCGCCTGGAGTTTTTAGGAGATGCTGTGCTTAGTTCTGTTGTTGCAAATTACCTCTTTATGAAATACCCATATAAAGATGAAGGCTTTCTTACTGAAATGCGGAGTAAAATGGTAAATAGGCAGAAACTAAATGATATAGCGGTGAAAATGGGTCTAAAAAAAATAACACACTTTAATAAGTTAGATGTTAGCCTTAAAAAATCTCAAATTTTTGGAAACTCATTGGAAGCCTTAATTGGTGCTATTTTTCTCGATAAAGGATACTTAAAAACCCAGCATTGGATTGAGAAAAATATTGTAAAGACCCATATGTTTACAGACGATTTGGAAGCAATAGAAATAAACATTAAAAACAAATTATACGGCTGGGCAAATAAGAACGGTAAAAAATTAGCCTTTGATACTATAAATGAATCAATAGAAAGCGGAAGAAGATTGTTTACATTGGGAGTGGTTGTAGATGGGGATGTTATTGCTGAAGCAAAAGGGTTTAATAAAAAAGATGCAAGCCAACTAGCAGCTTTTAAGGCAGTGGAAACTTTGGGGTTGTAAAATTCATCCTTAAGTAATTTTTTAGTTGTCGGTGTGAGTTTGTCGAAGCCACCCGATTTTTTGCTTAAATATAAACAAAAAGTACATGAAATTTGGAATACTAGGAAGCGGGAGTTGGGGAACTGCCATTGCAAAAATTCTAACAGATAATGGCAATAAAATTTATTGGTGGAACCGTAGCGAAACTGCAATTGTAAAATTTAAGCAGAAGAAGCATAATCCTGAGTACCTCACTAGTGCTAAGTTTGACATAAACAAATTAAATCTTACAACAAATGTAGAAGAGGTTATCAGAGAGTCTGATGTTATTATCATTGCCATTCCATCTGCTTTTACCGGCCAAGTGCTATCCTTACTACCAAAAAATATATTTGAAGGAAAAAAAATACTGTCTGCGGTAAAAGGTATTTTGCCCGATGAAAATGACCTTTTAAATCATTTTTTGTCTAAAAACTTTAATTTTTCTATTGATAATTATTTCGCCTTGCTCGGCCCTTGTCATGCCGAGGAGGTGGCTGCAGAAAAATTATCCTACCTCACATTTACAGGCCTAAATGAAGCAGACACAAAAGAAATAGCCAGTCATTTTAAAACTGAATATATAAATACTGTTATCAATAAAGATATTTATGGAGTGCAGTATGCAGCAATTTTAAAAAATATTTATGCAGTGGCAGCGGGTATAGCGCATGGGTTGGATTATGGAGATAATTTCTTAAGTGTTCTTATAGCAAATAGCGCAGATGAGATGGCTGGTTTTCTACGCAAAGCAGGTATTGTAAATGCAGAAGTGGGATATATGGAGCATGGTAAAAAGACCACAAATAGTAAGCATGCAAACTATGCTGCATCAGTTTATTTGGGCGACTTGTTGGTTACATGTTACTCTCCTTACAGCCGCAATAGAACTTTTGGCAATATGATAGGTAAAGGATATTCTGTAAAAAATGCACAGTTAGAAATGAGCATGGTTGCAGAAGGATACAATGCCGCAAAATGTATGTTTGTTCTAAACGAAACGGTGCAGGCTGAAATGCCAATTGCCCAAGGAGTATATGATATTTTATGGAAAGGTTTAAATCCTAAAGATTGTTTTGAGAGGATAGAGGAGGAGTTGGTGTAGACAATTAAAACGCTGATTCTGCAGATTTACTAGAACAATAAAACACCTTCAAAAAGTTTTCGGTAATTCGCCAAATATGTTCAATCTGCGGTTACAAAAAAATCAGCCGCAATTCCATCTGCAAAAAACTTTCCTTTTTTTGTTAGATAAATACTGCTTTCAGAAATGATAATTTTACCTCCTCCAACATATTTTTTTGCACATGAAAAAATTCGCTTAAGCTCATCATCTCCAAAATCTTTTTCTACTTTTTGTAAATCTAATCCTTCAATTGTTCTCAACGAAGTCATAATGTATTCGTTTATTTCCTGTTTTTTTGTTAGTACCTCTTCTTCGTATGGAATAAGTTCGTTTTGTAATGATTGTATATAAAGACTATTGTTTGCAATATTCCACCTGCGTTTATTTATGCCATCAAACGAATGGGCAGATGGCCCAAAACCAAAGTAGGGTTTTCCTTGCCAATAACTACTATTGTGTTTGCTTCTAAAATTTGGCTTACTAAAATTACTTATTTCGTATTGTTCATATCCATTTGCTTCCATTAGGTTTAGCAATATTTGGAATTGCTCTGCTTGTTTTTCTGTGTCTACATCAGGGCTGTTGTGTTCTTTTATTTGTTTGTTTAAAAGCGTGCCATTTTCTACTGTAAGCGCATAACAAGAAATATGTGGGATTTTTTTTTGTGCTATAATGTTGAAATTATTAATTAAATTTTCATTGCTTTGCAGCGGAGATCCATAAATCAAATCAACAGAAAAATTTGTAAAACCTGCTGCTTGTATTTCATCAATACATTGTAAAGATTGGGTAGCATTGTGAGCCCTATTCATCCATCTTAGTTCTGCTTCATCAAAGGATTGTAGGCCCACACTTAATCTGTTTATGCCTATTTCTTTCCAACCCTGCAAAACTTTTTTGTTTATATCATCAGGGTTAGCTTCAATAGAAATTTCTGCATTTTCCGCCACTATAAAACTTGTATTTATTTCTTTTAGAATTAGTTCAAGTTCATCTTTGCTCAATAAACTTGGGGTGCCTCCTCCAAAATATATTGTCTCTACATTTTTAGTTTCAATAAAGTTATTGGTGAGCGAAATTTCTTTTAGTATAGCACGTAGGATTTTCTCTTTATTGGCTAATGATACCGAAAAATGGAAGTTGCAATAATTGCATGCTTGCTTACAAAATGGAATATGAATATAAATACCCGCCAAAGAATTGTAAATTTACTTTTCAAAAAAATAATTGCTTTATATACCAATGAGCCGTATAACTATAAAAATATTATTAATAAACTTTCTTATAGGTATATCGTGTTTGGTACATGTGGCATGTAAGGCACAACAAAAAAATAATAACACCAGTGTTTTTTTGCTATCAGTACATTACAAAGATAGTATCATTAAGCCAGAGCCAGTTGCTATTAAAAGAACTTTCAATAGTCTTTTGCAGTTGCAGACTTTTGTAAACTCCCTTCCCAAACAACTTTCCATGAAAGGTTATGCTACCGCCTCCATTGACAGTTTATGGAAAATTGGAGATACTACACATATACAATTATTCTATGGCATTAAATACAACTGGCTTCAACTTCGTACCATCGGCATAGAAAAAAATGTATTGGTAAAAAGCGGCTATGTAGAAAAAGATTTCACTAATAAGCCACTCAACATTGCAGAAGTAGATGTTATGAAGGAAAAATTAATGAGCATTTATGAAAACGAAGGCTATCCGTTTGCTAGTATTTTTTTAGATAGTATTTCGATAATAGATGATGAGATAACCGCAGTATTACGAGTGAATAAAATCATACTTTATCCTATTGATAGTATTAAAAACGTAGGAAATCTGAAACTAAATAAAAAATTCATTCGCCGTTATATCGGCATTAGCGATGGTAGCGCATACAATAGATTAAAGTTGCAAGATGTAGATAGAAAAATGTTGGAGCTTCCATTTGCGGAAACAATAGAACCTTCCTATTTAGATATGGTAGGCTCGGGGGCAATGTTACGCTTAAACGTAAACAACAAAAAAAGTAGCGAAGCAAGTGCAATTTTTGGTTTTTTGCCAGATGCAAATAATACCGGAAAATTTCAGCTAACAGGAGATATTAATTTTGATTTAAAAAATGTTTTTGGGTCAGGAGAGGGTTTGCTTTTTAAGTACCAAGCACTTCAGCCAAAATCTCCAAGACTCAATTTGGGGTTTGATAAACCATATATCTTCAATTCGCCGTATGGTATCAATTTTTTATTCGATTTATTTAAAAAAGATTCTAGCTTTTTGCAAGTAAATGCACAGGTTGGTATTCAGTTAAATCTCACTACATATCAAACAGGTAAACTTTTTGTGCAATTACAATCCACAGGTTTATTACAAGGAGGTTTTGATACATCGATCATAAAATCGCAGAAGAAATTGCCCAATATTATTGATGTAAGTGCTACCAATGTTGGGCTGTTTTATGAGTATCGTAAAACGAATTATAGATTTAATCCTATAAGCGGAACAGAATTTACTATAACCTCAGTAGTTGGTATAAAAAATATTCAAAAAAACAACGATATCATTTCTCTCAAAGACCCTGGTTTTAATTATGCTTCTTTGTACGACTCAGTAAAATTGAAAAGTTACCAGCTTAGAGTAAAATTATTAGAGGCCCATTATTTTAAATTATCCAAGACAAGTACTTTCAAAGCAGCATTAAATGCAGGGGTTTACAGTAGTCCAAATATTTTTAGGAATGAAGTTTTTCAGATTGGGGGCTTTAAATTGCTTCGTGGTTTTGATGAGGAGAGCATTTATGCCACGCAATATGGAGTTGCTACAGC
>JANMFB010000122.1:0-3767 GCA_031377605.1 Ferruginibacter sp. | reverse complement strand
CCTGTAGCTCTTACTGATCCATTTAAATTAAAATCTGTTTTGAAATAACCATTTACAACGCTTGAAGCACCTAATACAGTGAGTAATGAGGAATAATCATTCACAGCGGGGGCACCTGTGGCTCTAACACCGGTAGCACCTGTAACCGTACTAGTGCCATCACCACCAAACATTCCAAATACGCCTGATGCCAATGTAGGCATGGCAGGGTTTGTAGTAATTATCGGATTGTTGTATGCTTTAGAAATATTATCCGTAAAATTATAAGGGGTTGGGGTGTTTTTTGCCAATGCAAATGATGTTGGCGTTCTTATGGCTAAATGATTTCGATGCCTAACCGAAACAAAATAACTTGCTGCAGGAAAACCTGCCATATTTAAACTAGTAACACCGTCGGTTTCAACAATATCTCCATCTCTTTGTAACAAGCCAGATCTTGTACCTATTACATTTCCTGTAGCACCATCATGTAACTGCACAAACACCCAATCTACAATAGCATCATTTCCTGCCGCGGCTCCACTGCCAACAATTGCGGTAGTAGTTGTTTCACCACCACCACTACCACTATGGGTAAAAGCTGCGATGCCGGAGTAAGGTTCAGTGGTAGGTATTAAGTTGAGGGTTCTTAAATTGTCATTCATAAAGCCTGTTCCTGTATTGTAAGCACCTTGTAAAAATACTTTTGGCGTTACTAATAGTGGGCTCAAAACTGGTCTTGTACCAACCGCAAAAACACCAAGAGAACTTATACCTGTTCTTGTAGATGTGTATGGATTGCTTCCCGTAGCAGGAGCAACTTGGCTGTTTAAAAGATCCCAACCTTGTGTAACACCCGGTGTAGGAATATAATAGGAGATACCTGTTTTTGTTCTATTAAAGCCCGCTAATTCATCACTACCACTCCAAGTAGCATTAAGGGTAAGATTACTACCACCTGCTACATCTTCAGATATATCCCAACTCGCATCTGCAACTTCTTTTGTAAACACTGTGCCTGTGGGACCTGTAGTGAGCACATTGGCTAAGCATCTTACACCGATATTGTCTGCGGTACCACTATTGCTAATGGTAACAGGGTTATAGGTAGTACCACTGTTTCCAACTGGATATGTAAATGCTCCAGCAGCCAGACCTTCTTTTTCTAAACGACCCGTTCCATTTGTAACAAAATAACGTGTTGCATCTGCGTTAGTAACTGTGGCAGTACTAGCTAAGTTTAAATCAAAGTTTCCATTTTGAATTTTGCCGGTGGTAAAAAGAACATTAGTACCTACTCTTGCATTACCTGTTAATGTAGCGTTTGCAGCATTATCCATTTCTAAATTTGGAATTGTAAACCCATTCATGTTTACATTCTGGTTAGAAGAACCTTTCAAAACTACTTTTCCTGTTCCTGTAATGTCTGCACTACTTGTAATGTCTCCTTGTACAGTTACAATAGCAGCAGCCTGAATATTAAACGTAGCTCCACTACTAATAATTAGTTGGGCGTGAGAAACATTTGTAATAAATATCCCAACAATTATTGCTGTAATTTGATATAATTTTTGCATATAAGTGATTTCAATTTTTATTTATAATTCTTAGTTGAAAATACGAATTATTTGTAATTTAAGAACATTTATTTAGTGAATGGTAAGATTCGTTTATTTATTGGTGTTTTTTTAAGTTTATCATTTATTTACTATTCTAAAAAATTTATAACAAATAGAAAATTATTAATTACAATAAACCAAATATTAGCTTTTAAACGAAAAATAAAATAAAGTATTGTGTAAATATTAAACTTTTCAAAATAAAAATATATTTATTTGATAATCAACAGGTAAAATGTTTTGTAATAGTAGTAAATACGTTTAATTTTTCCCTTTCCAGTGATGTAAAGATATCCGATAGAAAAAAACTAGTTCATCATTTCTCTTGCATTCGTAAGTGCAGCAATGGTTGGCTTTTCACCACCAAGCATTTGCGCAATTGCAGTAATTCGTTCATCTTCATTGAGTAATCGAACGGAAGTTTTGATGGCATCATTTACAATTTGCTTAAACACAAAGTAATGTGCATCTGCCTTAGCAGCTATTTGAGGTTGGTGTGTTATACTTATAAGTTGGTGAGATGCAGAAAGATCTTTCATAATGATTCCTACTTGTTTGGCGGCTTCTCCACTTATACCTGTATCTATTTCATCGAAAATTAAAACAGGTAATTGTAATTTTTTTGCTACCAACGATTTTACAGATAGCATTAACCTACTTAGCTCGCCACCACTTGCCACTTTATGCAAAGGTTCAAATCTATTGTTCTTGTTACCATCAAACAAAAAATTTATTTCATCATTTCCAGTTTCGTTTAATTGTACTTGATTAATGGATACTTTTATTTGTGCATTGGGCATTCCTATTTGTACCAATAATTTATTTACATTTTCCTCAAAAGGCTTTACCAGTTTTAATCTTTTTACATGTATATCTGTTGCAATGGCAGTTGCATTTTCAAAATATTTAGTGGCCTCTTGCTCAAGTTTGTCTATTGATTGAGAAATATTAAAAACTGAATCTATTTTTTGCTGTAATATTTCTTGCTTTTTAAGTAGCTCTTCAGTTGTTGTTACCCCATGCTTTTTCTGTAGTTTGTAGCCTAATGATAGCCGCTCATTTACTGTAACTATTCGCTTGGCATCATAATTAATTCCATCATTTATTCTTTCTAATTCATCCGCTACATCTTGTACTTCTATTTGTGCGGCTATGAGTCTTTGTTGTAATTCCTCTATATCTGTATGGTATTCTTTTAATCCGTTTAATTTTTGTGATAATACTTTTAAGTTTTGCGCTATAGGATCGTCATCGCCAGAAAGTGTGCCGTAAATGCTTACTAATTGTTGCTTGATATTTTCTGCGTTGGTCAGCAATCTTATCTCTGTATCTAAGTCTTCCAATTCATTTTCATGCAGATTTATATCAGTAAATTCTTCTAATAAAAATTTATTATAATCTGCTTCTTGATCTGCGTTTGCTTGTTGTTCTTTTAACGAGTCTAGTTCTTTTTTTGTTGTAGTATATTTTGTAAAAACTATTTTTAATTGTGTCAATAAATTTGCATTTTCTGCTAAGGCATCTATTACTTCTCTTTGAAAATTTTCTGTACCTATTTCCAATGTATCAAACTGGCGGTGCAAATCTACCAAGTGACTAGTAAGTTCTTTTAACTGCGAAAGATTTACGGGAGTATCATTTACAAAACTTCTGCTTTTTCCATTTGGTGCTATTTCTCTACGAATGAGAATCTCTGTTTCAATATCTAGATCATTTGCTTCAAAGAAATTAATTACTTCATCATTTTTCTTTATTTGAAAAGTAGCTTCTACTATACATTTATTTTCTTTGATTTTTAATATGGCTGTATCTGCTCTTTTACCCAATACCAAATCTAATGCGCCCATTAAAATACTTTTACCTGCACCAGTCTCGCCGGTAATAATATTTAATTTATCAGAAAAATTGATACTCAATTCATCTATAATGGCATAGTTCTGTATGCGTAATTTTTGCAACATAATTTGAAAGGGCAATTTAACGAAAAACTAATTTAATTAGTAAAAAATTATTATATCATATAAATAATACCAATTATATCGATATGAAGTCCAATTACTTTCGGTATAATGCTGCTTTAGTAGTCGTTTAGGACAATGAATTTGGACTATTACGAATACACAGACTCTATAAAATAAAAATGCTCTGTATATATTACAGAGCATTTCA
>JANMFB010000083.1:0-9434 GCA_031377605.1 Ferruginibacter sp. | reverse complement strand
AAATCTTTAACCGATGTGGTACCTTATGATATAGACAATGTGAAGATTAGATACCTCGGCGCAAACAATGCAAAAGCATATGCTGCGGGTGTAGAGTTTCGTTTGTTTGGGCAACTTGTAAAAGATGCAGAAAGCTGGTTAAGTGTAAGTTTTATGCGCACAAGAGAAAACTTAAACAATGATTTTTTCAGCACTTATAAAAATGCAGCAGGAGAAGTTATTGGTGCAACAACTGTAGATAGAGTTATAAAAGACAGCGTGGTAAACGAAGTAGGTTTTGTGCGCCGGCCATCTGATAGATTGATAACGGTAGGCTTATATTTAGAAGATTATTTAGCCACCAACAAAAATTTTAAAGTGCATCTCAATGCCATTTATGGCAGTAATATGAGTTATAATATACCTGGTTCTACAAAGTATAGAAATGGATTAATTATTGCCCCGTACATTAGAGTAGATATGGGTTTCAGTGCATTGCTCCTCAGCGAAAAATCACTTAGAAGAAGCCACAGCCCTTTTAGAAAATTTGAAAATATTTGGGCAAGCTTAGAAGTTTTTAATTTGATAAACAGGGAAAACACCATTTCATTTCAGCTTATAAAAGATTTTGCAAACACGGTTTATGCATTACCAAATAGGCTTACCCCAAGGTTGCTTAATTTGAAAGTGGTTGGGAGGTTTTAGTAAACATAACATCCAAAAAATTATCACTAACAGTTGAGACACGAAAAATTCCAAAAAGAAATAGCCTTGAATGAAATGCATTTTATTCGTGCATTATTGGCCATACAAAAATGGCCGATGAACAGGATCATCGACCATTTTCACAAAATTTAATCTTACTCCTTACACTTTACTTGCCTCAAATTCTTTTCTAATAATATTTAATGCAGCACCTGCTTTAAACCATTCTATTTGCTGCGCATTATATGTATGGTTTACTTGTATGGCATCGCTTGTTCCATTTGCATGGTTTAGTACTAATGTAAGTTGAGTATCTGGTGCAAAAGTTGTAAGCCCAATAATATCTATGCTATCATCTTCTCCAAACTTTTCGTAATCTGCTTTATTTGCAAATGTAAGCCCAAGCATACCCTGCTTTTTGAGATTGGTTTCGTGTATGCGTGCAAATGATTTTACCAACACGGCTCTTACACCAAGGTGGCGAGGTTCCATAGCTGCGTGCTCACGGCTACTTCCTTCACCATAGTTTTCATCGCCTACAACAATGCTTCCAACTTGAGCCGCTTTGTATGCACGCTGTACATCAGGTACAGGAGCATATTCACCCGTAAGTTGGTTTTTTACACTGTTAGTTTTTTCATTGAAAAAGTTTACTGCACCTATTAGCATGTTGTTGCTAATGTTATCTAAATGCCCACGGAATTTTAACCATGGCCCAGCCATAGAAATATGATCTGTAGTACATTTTCCTTTTGCTTTTATCAGCAATTTCAATCCTTTAAGATCTGTACCTTCCCATGCTGCAAAAGGTTCTAATATTTGTAAGCGTTTGCTCTCGGGCGACACTTTTACATTTACAGCACTTCCATCTTCGGCTGGTGCTTGGTAGCCAGCATCTTCTACTGCAAAACCTCTTATTGGTAATTCCCATCCTGTTGGTGGGTCTAGTTTCACTTGCTCGCCCTTATCGTTTGTAAGTGTATCGGTTAATGGGTTAAAATCCAATGTACCCGCAATTGCCATAGCTGTTACAATTTCCGGCGAACCTACAAAAGCAAATGTATTTGGATTACCATCTGCTCGTTTTGCAAAGTTCCTATTGAAGCTATGAACGATGGTATTTTTTTCTGCTTTCTCTGCGCCTACACGAGCCCACATACCAATACATGGTCCACATGCGTTCGCAAAAACGGTTGCACCAATTTTTTCAAAAGTATCTAAAAACCCATCTCTCTCAATGGTGTAGCGTACTTGCTCACTTCCGGGTGTGATGGTAAATTCGGCATTCAATTTTAATCCTTTTGCAGAAACTTGTTTTGCCAAACTTTCTGCACGGCTTATATCTTCGTAAGAGGAGTTTGTACAACTACCAATTAAACCTACTTCAATTTTTGTAGGCCACCCGTTTGCTGCAGCTGCTGCTTTCATTTGAGAAATTGGTGTAGCTAAATCTGGAGTGAATGGACCATTTAAATGAGGCTCCAGAGTATTCAAATCTATTTCTATTACTTGATCAAAATATACTTCAGGGTTTGCATATACCTCTGCATCACCTGTAAGATGTTCCTTTATTCCATCTGCCATGGTTGCAATTTCTGCACGACCAGTTGCGCCAAGGTAGCGACTCATACTTTCATCGTAACCAAAAGTAGAAGTAGTAGCACCAATTTCCGCACCCATATTACAAATGGTTCCTTTACCTGTACAACTCATGCTCGTAGCGCCTTCCCCAAAATATTCTACTACCGCACCAGTTCCACCTTTTACAGTAAGTATGCCTGCTACCTTTAATATTACATCTTTTGCCGACGTCCATCCATTTAATTTTCCTGTAAGTTTAACGCCAATTAATTTTGGCATTTTAAGTTCCCAAGCAAGTCCTGCCATTACATCGCAAGCATCTGCCCCACCTACACCTATAGCAATCATACCAAGTCCACCAGCATTTACCGTATGGCTATCTGTACCAATCATCATTCCCCCAGGGAATGCATAATTTTCTAATACCACTTGGTGAATAATACCTGCACCCGGTTTCCAAAAACCAATACCATATTTATTAGATACAGACGAAAGAAAATCATATACTTCGCTACTTTCTGTAACTGCTCTTTTTAAATCTATTGCACTATTTTCTTTGGCTTCTATCAAATGATCACAATGAACCGTACTCGGTACCGCTACAGTTGTACGACCACTTTGCATAAATTGTAACAACGCCATTTGAGCTGTTGCATCTTGCATAGCTACACGATCAGGAGCAAAATCCACATAGGAGCCGCCTCTTTCAAAGGGAGCTGTGTGGTTATTTTCCCAAAGATGCGCATACAATATTTTTTCTGTAAGCGTAAGTGGTTTGTTAATAAGTTTGCGAGCAGCTGCTACTCTTTCAGGGAAAGTTGCATAGAGCTTTTTAATCATTTCGATGTCGAATGCCATGGAGATAGTTTAATTTATTTAGAAATTTATGCAAGCGCAGTAATTTGGAATAATTATTGTGCTTTTAGAATTTGTGCAAATTTACTTAAAAAAGAAACCTCTCATTCAAGATTTTAATCTAATTAAATAATTATATTTACCTCATGAATCGCTTCAAACATTTTATAGAATGGCATGTTTTCGGAGTTTGCGCTGCCATTGGCGAGCGTTTGGGCATTGCTAGCACTACGATTCGTAAGTATTTTATTTATCTCTCGTTTGCCACTATTGGTTCTCCTATATTGGTTTATTTTTTCCTTGCCTTTTGGATGAATGTAAAACGTTATGTGTTTAATGCTAGGAGGAACCCTGTGAGGTATCTATAAGACAGCATTATTAAAAAAAATCAATGAAATTAATATTTTGTGGGCCCCCTCTTTTTTTGATGGCCGCTTGTGAATATACCAAGAGAAATGTTTTTAATGAATCTGACTACAAAGTTTTTAGACTAGATTCTTTTGATGGGAAACTTGAAAGAAAGATCTTTTATAATATCCATGATACATCTCGAAAAATGGAAATCAATTATGATTTCAATGGGAAAATACTTGCAAAAAGATTTACTTACAAAGGCAAACAGGATGGAGAATTAAAAATATTTAACATTAATGATAGGAAATTAATGGTGATAGATTCATTCGAAAATGGAAAAAAGGTATTTGAGAAAAGATTCTATAAGCCTGACACCTGTATTAAGTTTATAAATAATGGTAAAGAGGAAAAATTTGAATCTCTAAATCAATTTATGAGATATAAATTACCTCATTTCTTAATAACAAATCAACTAAAAACCCTTACCCCAATTCTATAACCGTAATCTCCGGCAGCACTCCCACTCTTCCTGGATATCCAATAAAACCAAAGCCTCTATTCACATATAATTTTTGATTTCCTATTTCGTACAATCCGCCCCATTGAGGGTACATATATTGCACAGGGCTCCATTTAAAACCAGGCAGTTCTACACCAAATTGCATTCCGTGCGTATGACCGCTAAGCATTAAATCTACAGATGGATAGTCTGGTCTTACTTGCGCATCCCAGTGGCTAGGATCGTGGCTCATCAATATTTTAAAAGGATAATTTTCTGTACCTGCATGTGCTTCATTCATTTTTCCATGTTTGGGGAAACGTGCTTTTGCACTCCAGTTTTCTATGCCTAATAATGCAATCTTTTCTCCACCCCTCTCTAAAACTACATGCTCATTCATGAGCAAACGCCATCCCATATCTGCATGTACTTTTTGTAGGTTAATTAAATTTTGATCTTTACTTACGCCTTTTATTGGCCATTGCACATAATCGCCATAATCATGATTACCAAGCGTAGAAAATACCCCCATCGGAGCTTTCAATTGACTAAATACATCTTTGTAATCGTCCATCTCCATGGCTTCATTATTTACTAAATCTCCGGTAAAAAGAATAAGGTCGGCATTTTCTTTCATAATCATGTCTATACCATGCTGTACTGCATTTTTATCCATAAAACTACCACTGTGTATATCGCTTATGTGTACAATGCGCATGCCCTTAAAAGCAGAAGGCAGGTTTTTGAAATTGAGCTTTACTTTTTTTGTTTGGTAATTATATTGATTTTTAAACCCTATTAACAATGTTCCAAACAATGTTGTTCCTGCTGCTATACCAAGCCAACTCAAAAAGGCAGAGCGGGAAATACCTTCTCCACTCATGCCATCTACATCAGTGTTATTAAAAAATAATTTACCAGCAAGATATTGAATGACTCTACGTAAATCGTCTACCAAAAAGAAAACCATAGCTATCATTTTTGCAAGAAACAATCCAATAACAATAGAAAATAAATAAGTTCTGACTTTTCTTCCAAGCAAGTGTTGCTCCGTGAGCACAAATAATAAAAAACTAGCTACTGCCAGAATAGTTATACCCCAATAAATACCGTATACAATGGCTTTTGTTTTTGGAGATAAGTTTTGCGAAACAGTTTTTACCGCTTGAAAAAAATAAAAGTCAAGTGATAATAAAGCAGTTAAAAAAAATACAATACCAAGTGGTGAGCGCATAGTCTTTTAATATTTTATAAATTCTTCAATTTGAGCAGATATCATTTTTAATGTGGGCTCATTTGAAAGTACATTATCTTCATTTAATAAAGTATGAACAACACTTATTGGTAACCTATTTGGATGTACGGTCATTTTCATATGCATAAGTGAACCTGTAAAATGCTCAAGACCTCTTAGATTTCCTGCCCTTCCGCTGCTTACACCTACAAGTAAAGCCTTTTTATTTGGCCAAGCTTTTGTAACATCTGAATTGTCTATCATTAATTTTAAAATACCAGGATAAGAACCATTGTATTCTGGTAAAACAAAAATAAATTTATCGGCAGGTATAAGGAACTCAGCTTCTAGTTTTTCAAACGCAGCGTTTCTTGTAAAAACTTCATACTCATCAAGAGAAAGCATCCTACTCTCTATATTTTTATCAGTGAGTATCTTTTTGTAGGCTTCTGCTACTTTTTTAGAGTTATTATTTGGTCTGTTTGTTCCAGTAATAATGGTAATCATAATTTCTTTAAAGTTTTAATTTTCCAT
The DNA here is from genome assembly GCA_031377605.1 of Ferruginibacter sp. Lineage (GTDB taxonomy): Bacteria > Bacteroidota > Bacteroidia > Chitinophagales > Chitinophagaceae > Ferruginibacter. The sequence continues at coordinate 3,693 of JANMFB010000083.1, read as the reverse complement.
GCTACATACGAAATTTTATGTTATTAGTACTTAATTGTTTCTATTTGGCCTGACATATTAACCAAAACCATGAAAAAATCGCAGAATTTCATTAAAATATTAGCAAATACTAACCTAAAAATGTCGAAGTTTGCAAAACTATCCAATTAAGTTTAAATGGATAACATATATTCCCAAAATCATAAAATTTAAGCGTAAAACGCAATGGCAAGAATTATAGGCATAGCCAATCAAAAGGGAGGAGTTGGTAAAACGACTACCGCAATAAACTTGGCAGCGAGTTTAGCAATTTTAGAATACAGAACTTTATTGGTAGATGCAGATCCTCAAGCAAATAGTACAACTGGTATTGGTTTTGATTTGCAAAATATTACAAAGAGTTTGTATGATTGCATGGTAAATGAAGCTACTGGTGCTGATGTTATTTTAAAAACTGAAATGTCACATTTGGATCTAATTCCATCTCATATTGATTTAGTAGGTGCAGAAATAGAAATGATTAATTATCCAAACAGAGAGGGAATATTGAAAAATATATTGGAAGCAGTAAGGGATAATTATGATTTTATCATTATTGACTGTTCACCTTCATTGGGATTGATAACTGTAAATGCTTTGGTTGCATCTGATAGTGTGGTAGTGCCGGTTCAAACAGAATTTTTTGCATTAGAAGGTTTGGGGAAATTATTGAATACGGTAAAAATTGTACAAAACAGATTGAATACGGAATTACAAATTGAAGGAATTTTGATGACGATGTATGATGGTCGTTTAAGATTATGTAACCAGGTAGTGAGTGAAGTACGCAGACATTTTGATGACATGGTCTTCGAAAGTATTATCCATAGAAATACAAAACTTAGTGAAGCGCCAAGTTTTGGCAAGCCTGTAATTTTGTACGATTCGGATAGTAAGGGCGCCATAAATTACTTGAACCTTGCAAAAGAAATTTTGCAGAAAAACAATATGACTAAAATAAATAACGAAGATAAAATAATTAGCTAATTAAAAACAAATGAGTTTACCAAAAAAAACCGATGTATTAGGAAAAGGAATAAGAAGCCTTTTGCAAAATATAGATACAGATTTAAAAAATACTGCAGGCGCTTTAAAAACAGAAGTACTAGAACAAAAAGTTTCTTCTCAAAGAGTTTCATTAGATTTAATAGAAACAAATCCTAACCAACCACGTAAAGATTTTGATGAAACAGCATTAAGTGAATTAGCTTCATCTATCAAGTTACACAACATCATACAGCCGCTAACTGTTTCTCCACTAAAAGGAGGAAAGTATATACTTATAGCAGGTGAAAGAAGATTCAGAGCATCTAAAATTGCAGGTCTTAAAGATGTGCCGGTTTATATAAGAGAAACAACAGGAGATCAGGTTTTAGAATTAGCGTTATTAGAAAATTTACAAAGAGAAAACCTAAATGCAATTGAAATTGCATTGTCTTACAAACGCTTGATGGAGGATTTGGATTATACGCAAGAAAAAGTGGCCGAGCGTATGGGAAAAGAAAGAAGTACAGTTACAAATTATATCAGACTCCTCAAATTACCCCCAGATATTCAAGTAGCTGTTCGTAATGGCATCATTAGTATGGGTCATGCAAGAGCACTTATTAATGTAGATGTGGTAGATAAACAATTGTTTATTTTTTCTGAAATAAAAAACAAAGGCTTATCCGTAAGGCAAACAGAAGATCTTGTAAGGAGAATGTATACAGGAGCTGGATCAACTGCTAAAGTTGCTGTAAAATCCGCTTTGCCACCTGCGTTTAAAAAAATAGAAGATAACTTAGCATCAAGCTTTGCTACCAAAGTTAAATTGGCACATAGCAAAAAAGGAAATGGCAGCATTACATTCGAATATTTTTCTTTAGATGAATTGAATGGCCTGCTAGATAAGTTGAAGATTAATGTAAGCTAATGAAGTTCTGTTTAACCATGTTGATTTTTTTGCTTTGTTGTTGTACAGTGTCTACTGCGCAAAAAATTTATGCCAAAGATGATTCCATTTTTACAAAAAAAAAACCCATTGCAAAGCAATACGATTCTGTATTTTTAAAAAACTACAATCCAAGTATCGCTATTAAACGCTCTGCAATGCTTCCTGGATGGGGGCAATACACCAATAAAAAATACTGGAAAATCCCTTTAGTATATGCCGGTATTGGAATACCTGCTTATTTATTTTTTAGAAATAGAAACCAATATAAAGAAGCTAAAGAGGCTTATATACTTGCTACAGATGCAGATCCCTCCAATGATATACTTATCAAAGAGCCATATTATAGTGTTCGTTCAAGACCAGATGTTATAAAAAGTTTTAGAAATGATGTGAGACAAAATGCAGATTATTCGGTTATATTTTTCATCCTTTTCTGGGGTTTAAATGTAGCAGATGCTGCCGTAGATGCAAACTTGAAAACATTTAATGTGAGCGACGATTTAAGCTTTCATTTTAAGGCTGGCTATAGTCCCATTGCAAATACAAATGGGGTAAGTATGGTTTTCGATATTGGTAAGCGCAATGTTGGTAAAAGAAAAATAGGGCTTTAGATTTTTTTAAACAAGCAAGAAAAAAGAAATACAATTTTAAATCTCCTTTCATGTAATTTCTCTTTTAAAGAAAAATTCTGATGAGGTCTGAAAATTTTTAAATGAAAATAGCATTAATAGGATATGGCAAAATGGGACAGGCAATAGAAAAAATTGCTTTACAAAAAGGGCATGAAGTTTTTCTAAAAATATCTGAAGACAATCTAGAAGATTTTACAAAAGAAAATTTACAAAGCTGCGATGTAGCTATTGAGTTTACAAATCCTGATAGTGCCATAGCAAATATACGCAGGTGTATAGATGCAGGTGTGCCTGTCGTTTGTGGTAGTACAGGTTGGGTAAAAGAAGAAGAAAATGTAAAAAAATATTGTATAGAAAAGAATGGCTCCTTATTATTTTCTAGCAACTTTAGCATAGGGGTAAATATTTTTTTCGAAATAAATAAAAAACTTGCCGCGTTGATGAACAACCAAACTTCCTATGATGTTAGCATAGAAGAAATTCATCACAGAGCAAAAAAAGATGCTCCAAGTGGAACAGCCATAACCATGGCTCAACAAATAATTTCAGAAAATTCTTCAAAAAATGATTGGACCCTAAATGAAAATCCAACAGCGACTGAGATTGAAATTACTAGCAAAAGAATAGACCCTGCTCCCGGCACTCATATTGTAACATACAGTTCTCCAATTGATGATATAGAAATAAAACATACTGCCCACAGCAGGGAAGGATTTGCTGCTGGTGCAGTTGTAGCTGCTGAATTTCTTGCAGGTAAACGAGGAATTTTTTCTATGAAAGATGTGTTGCGGATTGAATAAATAATACCATTTATATCGATATGTAGTCATATAGACTTTCGGTATAATGCAGCTTTAGTAGTCGTTTAGGCCAATGAAATTGGACTATTACGAATATACAGACGGTATAAAATCCTGATTTAACAAATATAAAAGTAAGCGCATAAAAAAGCCTGTCGTAATTTTTTGAGGGCACTGAAAAAGTAGTTGTTTTTGTAAAACAATTTTAAATCGAATAAGTAAAAACATGATTTTTTCTTATTCGATTTTTTTTATGCTAATCTTTTCGTATTTAATTTCTGTGGAGTCGTAGATGTCTCTGTTATAA
>JANMFB010000062.1:0-2043 GCA_031377605.1 Ferruginibacter sp. | reverse complement strand
AAACAAAACAAAAAAGAATTCATAACCATACTCTCTGTTTTTTGCTCCAATTTCATTATTACAAAAATTAAAATATATTCAAGTCATTTGTTGTTATGTACGTGATTTTACCAATTTATTTTTATATTAACGTTTAAGATATAATTTCACTTCTGGAAATGTAAATTAATTGTTAACAAAACCTTTTATTATGGTTAATTTTCAATTTTTATTGCTCCCAATTAATTCAAATTAAAACCAATTTATGAAGAAGATTTACGCATTATTCGTTCTACTCATTTTAATTATCGAAAGTGGTTTTGCTCAGGAAGGCCTAGCAACTTACACCACAACAAGAAACACAGGTATTACCTATAACTCGATCGCAGGTACTGGGTTGTCACCGGCCTTATGGAGAAACGGTGTTAATACCGACGATAACATGAGCGAAGCAATCCCAATCGGTTTTAATTTTTTATACGATGGTGTTAACAATGGTTTCGTTCAAATTACTACGAGCGGGCATATAAATTTGTTGACTAATAGTGGGGCATTAGGCAATGGTACAGGTGCCTATGGATATCAAAATACAACATTTAGTACAGCAGGGTCAACTGTACGAGATTTAGCAGTTTTTTTTGATGATCAACAAACTGCCGGAAATTTGGGCACATTAGCAGATTTGCAAGCTTCCATGAAATACCAATTAACTGGAATTGTGGGTAGCCGCGTTTTCACAATAGAATGGATAAACATGCAAGATTTTGCAACAGGTTCTACTGCCAGTTTAAATTATCAAATTCAATTATTTGAAGGGACTAACGATATAAAGTTTGTTTACGGTAATATGACCAATGGCAATGCGCCATCATGGACGTACACTTGTGGTTTAAATTCAAGAACATTAACTGCAACACCTACGGTAAGTCAGCTCTGGAGCCAACAAACAGTAAACACTAACACTTTTGCAGCAACTGCCTCAAATGCTTTAGCGGTACTTCCTGCTACCAATACTGAGATAGTCTTTACTTCTACTGCAGTTGCTCGTGTTCCACTTAGTGGCACTTTTACAGTACCTGGTAGCTTTTCTACTGTTAAAGCTGCAATAGACGCATTAAATTACAATGGTACAGCAGGGGCTGTTATTTTAAATTTATCAAGCGGTTCTACCTTTACAGAAGATCTACCACCGTTACAAACTGGGATGTTTGGTGACGCCATTACTATTCAAAAATCTGGTGCCGGTGCTAATCCAATTATTCGCCCTACAGGTACACTTACAGGAACCGCAGATTTTGGTTTTAGAACTTTTGGTGTGGATAATCTCACGTGGGACGGAATAGATATAGTCTCAAATGGTTCGAACGTAGAATTTGGCATATTTTTAAGTCAATTGAGCGATAAAAATGGTGCTCAAAACAACACATTCCGTAATTTTAATGTAACGCTGAGCAGAACCGGTACAGTCGCTCAAGTAGGAATCTTGACAAACTCCGCAGCTCAACCTGCTTTAACAGCGGCAGGAGCAAATGCCAACAACACTTTCAAAAACTTTAGTGTAAGAAATGTAGCGGGTACTGGTGTTCAGTTTAACGGAGCAGTTTCTGGTACTTATAATGCCATTGCCCAAACAATAAACTTAGATAACAACAATGTAATAACAAATGACGTTTGCACGAATTTTAATATCATAGGGGACCCCGCAACACCAAATGATTTTATTCCGGTAACCACTTCTGGTACTTTTGGTATATTTAATCTCGGTCAAAGAGATATGACCATTAGTAATTGTAGCATATCTAACCTAACTACCTCAAGCACGGGGGCTGTACAAGGTATAATTGTAAATGGCACATCAACTGCACAAATGCCTTCTGCAACCCTATATAGCCAAGGAGTTTTAAATGTTTTTAATAATAAAATTGCTACACTGAGAGCCAATAACACAGGGGCGGGAGTAGTATCTGGTATTAGAGCTAACATAAATGGAAATGCAGGATCATCTATAAGAATTTACAATAATTTTATAAGTGATCTTTCTTCTACGAGCACTGCAACTACAAC
>JANMFB010000367.1:0-1784 GCA_031377605.1 Ferruginibacter sp. | reverse complement strand
CAATGAATTTATTGGAAATATACAAACGATTGGATTTAACAAGTGTTGATGTTTTAGTAGCTTCTGCCTGTGTGCAAATGCCATCGTTAGAAGCCATTGATTTAATAGAAAAAGAAATTAGTATTCCTGTAACTTCTGCAGCAGTTTGTACTACTTTCGAAATGATGAAAAAACTTGGGATAGAGACTAGATCGGGGATTGGAGGTACTTTGCTGAATGGGAAATATTAATCTAAAAGAAAAGATTTTGTTGCCTTCTCTTACAACGTCATTGCATTTGTAAAAGATAAATTAAATTGACTAACATTTAAACTAAAGCAGTATTATACAGATTGTTTATTAGACCAAATGTCATAAAAATATTGACGGCCTCAGTTTATCTAATCAGAATTAAAACAGCAAAGAGTTAGAAAAAAGCTGCATGCCAACTTTTAAAGTTAAAGGTTCAAGTTCTAATTAGTGTAAGACCATAAATAAAAAAAATTGCATCATTTAAAAAAGATCTCGTCAAAAAAATCATCATCAAAATCTTCTTCCATATCTTCTTCAGATTGTGCCATAAGACCAACCACATGCGCTTTTGATTTAATTATCTTCATATCTGCAGCCATACCTTTCCTCATGCTTTTAATATCTGCAATTTCTGCTTCGATCTTTTTTTCATTCGGAACAGTATTATCGCTCATATTAATAAATCCATTACTTAAAAAAAGAGAAGAAAGCATTTCGTTTTTATGATTAAATCGAAATTCATCTAGCTTTTGTTTCAATATTTTGTTGTAAGCTTTTAGCTTTTCTAAAGAGTAGCCTGCATCAGAAGGAGCTGTACTATTTAGTTGATGAGCTTTTTGTTTTAAAATAAGCATAGCATGTAAATCATGCTCTTCTTTTGCTACAGTAAGTTCTTTCATTAATTGCTCTTTGGTGTGCTTTATCTTTGCATCCTGCTCAAGATCGGGATGCAAAATTTTTACCAATTCTTTGTACAACTCTGCAATGGAAATAGGTGTGTCTTTTTTGGCCGAAGCCTCCTCTGCCCTACTTTCGTGCATTTCTTTTGCAAAAGATTCAAAATCGAAGTTTTCAGTCTGGCTCTCTATAAAATCGTTTACATCAAAGTCATTAAATGTATCATCCGAGGTATTAACACCGTCTCTTTTCATTACTTTAGATAGTTGCTTTTTTTCGGCCTTAGTTAACAATTCTATTTGCTTATTAAGGTAAATACGAGATATCTCTTTTGCATCGTCATTATATTGCGAAGCCTGATTTAAAATAGCAAGTACAAATTCTGCAAATCTTTTTTCCAAAGATTTATTGGGCTTTTCTGCATAAAAAAATTTCTCTATATACTTTATAAATAAAACTTGATCCTTAGCCAATTCTAAAATATGTGGTAGCACTTTAATATGGTACAATTTATCATAATCAGCCTTATCAGCCAGCTTTTGCTTATTACTTTCTTCATAATCATGCAACTCTTTTATCAGTTTATTAAATCGCCTAATTTCTTTTTCAAGGGGAGAGTCGTTTTTACTTGGTCTCTTTTTTACCAAAGGAATCAATGGTAATATTACTTCTTCTTCGATTTGTAGTATAGTTATTTGTTTAAGTTCCTCCTCTCCAAATAGATTCAAGTTCTGTGTCATAAAGTTTTTATATTTGGCAAAAATAGTGTGCAGATTTTTATTAAAAAATTATTTTAAAGTTTTACTCAACCATTCTGTTAGACTTTACCTTTTATTGTTACCAATTGAATCGTTCCAATCTCCACAATAGATCATT
>JANMFB010000317.1:0-26412 GCA_031377605.1 Ferruginibacter sp. | reverse complement strand
AGGGAATATAAAATATACACAAGCTTGTACTCTAGCAAAAGAAAAAGGAGTAATTGTAAATACCATTTATTGTGGCAGCAGGGCACAAGGTATTCAAGAGCATTGGAACCTAAATGCAGCATGTGGCAATGGTAGTTTTACTTTTATAAATACCAATGCTAGTATTGAAGATATTCCTACACCTTATGACAGCATTTTGTATTCTATGAATGACAAATTAAATAGAACTTATTTAACCTATGGTGCAAGTGGTTACACAGCACAAATTAAACAAACCCAAATGGACTATGTAAATGTAACGATGAGTAAAACAGCAGGTATAAAAAGATTAAAAGCAAAAGCAAATAAAGTTGCCTACAAAAATACATCATGGGATCTAGTAGATGCTTACGAAGCTGATAGTACCATTATTGCAAGAGTAGAAAAAAACACCCTGGCAGACAGTTTAAAATTAAAAAGCAAAGAAGAAATTAAAAAGATTGTACTGAAAAAATCTATTGAAAGAAATGCGATGCAAAATGAAGTGAGCATAATAAATGCTAAAAGAGATGCATACTTAGTGGCAGAAAAAGTAAAAAAAGCCAACCAACCAACAGAGCAAAATCTAGAAAATGAGGTAGAAAAAACCATAAAACAACAAGCAGGAAGGTTTAATTTGATCATTAAATAAAGGAATAGTGGGCGGGCTTTTTATCTGCCCTCTATTTTTCTACTTATAAATAATTAGAGATTAAAATATATACCAGTAATACGAATCTAAATCCAATCCAACTAAAACACAAACTTCTGTTTAATCCTAGCAAAGCAATTCTTTTAAAGTGAATATTAATTAAAAATAATACAATTAAAAAAAAGTATGCGGTAGAAATTAATAATGGCATAATTAAATAATGATTAAAAATAATAATTGGCAACAATAAGATAGAACCTAACAGGCTTAAAAAAAATAGATGACCCAAATAATTTATAAATACCTCTCTAGTTTTATTTTGAATAAAAAAATATTGTACTGGTATTTGAAGCAATAAAATAAATGATTCAACAAAGTTTGGATAGTTTTTAAAATGAAATGTAGCTGTAAAAGCTTGCAGAACTATTGTTGCAATTACCCAACAAAAAGCAATGAACAATAACCTATACTTTATACTAAAATTGGGATAGCAGCTATAAGTAGTAATTTTTGAAGGTGCAATGACTTTCCTGTTGTAAGAAATAAAACTATACATTTTGGTAAAAAACCAGTAAACAAATTTAATTCCAAAAACTGCTTTTACTAAGGGAAATCGATATTCAATTATTTTAAGAATGCTAGCCAATCCATAGGTTGTTTCCCCTGTCTTCGTATTTATTAATGCTATCTGGTTTTGAGATTTTAGTAAATCAATATTATGTTCATTAGCCTCTGCATATGCTTTATACGGTACTCTCCCACTTTTATCTAACATACCATTTTTTACAAATGCGTTAGTATATGCATTACACAATGGACATTCATCATCATATATAATTTGATGTTTCTCTAGCGTTTTCATTTTTATGTTTTTAAACTTTCAATAATTAGTGAAACAATATTTCCAAAAAAAATCTACTTAAAGATTTTAAACAAAGTTCCTACAATAGCGCTTTCATCAAGCTTTATCAATTTGTCCACACTATTGTCCATCTTACCTACAACGTCTTCAATATTTCCAATCATCTTTACAAAATGTTTTTCAGCCTCGCTGTTTTTACTTGTACTTGTATTTTTTAGTTCTGTAAGGATTTTACGAACAGGTTCAATTTCCCTTTTTCTCCGCTCTTTTACTATTTGTTTAGCTACTGCCCATATATCTTTTTCTGCTGTAAAAAACTCTTTTCGTTCTCCCGCTTTATATTCTCTGTAAACCAATCCCCAATCTATAAGATCTCTTATATTTTGGTTTGCATTACCACGAGAAATTTGTAATTCATCCATAATTTCTTCTGCCGAAAGCGCAATATGGCTCACCAATAACAAAGCATGAATTTGTGCCATTGTTCTATTTATACCCCAACTTCCTCCTAGCACTCCCCAAGTTTGTATAAATTTTTCTTTAGATGCTTCAAATTCCATTTTATTTCTTTTAGTTTGTAAAGTTAAGGAATGTTTTTATACTTTCAGTATTTAGTGAAACATATTTTTTAATAAATAAATTCGTATAAAATCCCATCATTAAAATCATAGAATTAAGGATGAAAAGGAAGGGCAAAAAACTAATCTTTTGATATTTCTTTCAATTCGCTAATCATAGATGGAGATAAGTCGTATTTATTCTTGATAGCCCTCTTAAAAAATTGCGCTGCATTGTAGCCTTTGTTAATAGCTTTCATGTATTTTCCCATCCAATACAATTCCAAACCTTCCAATGGTTTGCCAGAAACATGTTTTCTATAAATTTTTGAAGCCTCATCCACTTTATTATTTTTAAACAAACTCCAAACTAACCAAGCATAGGTTTGTGGAGTAGCACGTCCATCAAGTTCTCTAATTGCTAATTTTTCAGCTTTTTCAGATTCATTTAAAATACCTGTATACATTTGAAGCACATACTTATTATACATATTTCCATAGGTAGCATTAGTTACAATAGTAACAAATTCGTAGGCATATTTCTTTTGCAAAATAGAATCTACCCTTTTTTCGTAAACTTGTACTAGCTTAAAAATAGCATCGGGTTGTTTTGTTTTTTTGTGAACAAATTTAAATATCTTTTCTGCCAAAGAATCGTTGTTATCGTGCAGTAATGCTATTGTACCAATTCCAATCAAACTATGTAAATCTGCATTATTAAGTTTTATAGACTTTTTGTATAACTCGTAAGCTTCCTTTAACCTGCCATCATGCAAATACAAATCGGCAGTGTTTGATAGTGCAGCTTGCTTTAGGGGAATATTTTCTCCGGCAGATATAGTAGCGGATTGCATAGCTGCAATAGCACTATCTATCTCACCTTTATAATGAAACATTTTTGAATGACGAAATAAGAAATTATAGTCCTTGAAATTCTCAATTTCTTTCAACTCAGCTTCTGCAAGGAAATAATTGCCAAGTTCAAAATTTACATCAAAAGAAATTGCAGCAGTTTCGTATTTGCCCATACCTATTCGTTTTGCCTTTTGTAGCAAACTATCTGCATCTACAAATCGATGTTGAGAAAGTGCATTCGTAAAAAGTGATATTTTGAAAGAAGCGTCTTTGCCTTTTAAATGTGCATCTAATAAAGTAAGTATACTATCTGAAGTTTTTAAATCATTTATATCACCCAACAATTTAAACCTAGCAGCAAGCGATGCCGCATATTTAGATAAATTTACTAAATCAAATGATTTATGATCAATTCTATTTTTCCAAAAATTTACTTCGTCCTCGTTTTGTTTGATAGTTGAAGAAGGCTTATAGTGGTTTATTAGGCTGTCTGCAAAGGCAGTGCTCACAATAACATTATTTTTATTATAGCAAGAAATAGTTACTACTACTATAGTAACACAGCACAAGAGATATTTCATGTTGAAGCGTTTTGGTGATGTACGACTTAGAAGAAAAAAACGATTATTTTATGCTGTTTATTTCAATATTTGCACAAAAAAATATGAACAAACAAAAAAAGTTCGAAAATAGTTTTTGCTATCTTCAAACTTTAAACAATTATTCAAACATTTTAAACGATTATTCAATTATCATTCAACCCTTTTCCTCCATCCATTTGTTTCTTCCCCAATTTGGAATTACATGTTTTTCACTATGGTAACTTGAGCGAACAAGCGGACCACTCTCTACATAATCCAAACCAAGTTGATATCCAATTTCTCTATATTCTGAAAACTCATCGGGGTGTATAAACCTTTCTACAGCCAAATGCTTTTTTGTTGGTTGCAAATATTGACCAATTGTAACCACATCTACCCCACTATTGTATAAATCAGTAAGTGTTTGTACAACTTCTTCTTTTGTTTCGCCAAGCCCCAACATAATACCACTTTTGGTTCTCATACCTCCTTGTTTAAGAATTTTTAAAGTCTCCATACTTTGCCAATACTTAGCTTGTATACGCACTTGCTTTGTAAGTCTTTCAGTTGTTTCAATGTTATGGCTAACAACATCTGGAGCAGCATCAATAATTCGTTGTATGTTTTCTTTTTCTGCTTTAAAGTCAGGAATTAAAGTTTCAAGTGTAGTATTGGGGTTTAAAGCATACACAGCCTTGATTGTATTTTCCCAAATAATACTTCCCCCATCTTTTAACTCATCTCTATCTACAGAAGTAATTACAGCATGCTTTACTTTCATCAGATGAATAGCCTCAGCTACTCTTTGAGGTTCATCCCAGTCAACAGCATCAGGCCTGCCTGTAGCAACTGCACAAAAACCACAGCTTCGGGTGCAAATATTTCCTAGTATCATAAAAGTAGCTGTACCAGCACCCCAACATTCTCCCATATTTGGGCAATTACCACTTTCGCAAATAGTGTGTAATTTATGAGTATCTACAAGGCTTCTTACATGTTTGTATTCTTCCCCGATAGGGAGTTTTACACGAAGCCAATTTGGTTTTTTTACTCTTTGCTCTTCCGTATCTATGATTGTATCCATTAACTTTTAAATAAGTATTGTTTAATTTTTTGCAAAGATATGCAATGCAATACGTTGTTATTTTCGCCTACCAAATAAAATACTAAAATATGCCCCAAAAAAGAAATTATTTTCCTTATTTAGAGCCATTTGTTGTATTTTTTTGCTGTAAAATTCAGCAGTAATTCCAACTTCTATTGCACTTACCATTTCATTGTAAGCTCCGTAATCAAAACGTAAGCCTGTTTTTAAATAAGCTCCTGGTATTACTTTCAATTTATTGAAACCTGTACCAAAACTAGGCCCACCAATATTGGAGCCACTAAGAAATCTATTGTTATTGTCATCATAACTTTTATAAACCAATGACCCAAGGCTGTCAAACGATAGTAAATATGGTCTTAATAAACCTAATGCAATTCCACCTCCTACATTGCCGGTAACACTCACACCATTTTTATTACCTTTATTACCAAGCAGAAATTGCTCTTGAACTCCCAACTTTACAGGATAAAAGAAGTTGGTTTTTCCATATATATAAGAATCCGCAATGGGCAAATTATTGAATTGCTTTTCCTCTTTGGGATGTTTGCGTTCCGTAATTTCTAACTGAAACAAAAGACTACGTTTTATAGACTGGGCAATACCTTTTTCTATAAAACCACCATATCCATCTGAAGTAAGTTTTATTCCTCCCAAAAAATGCTTTTTATTTACAATTACCCCTTCTTCTTCTTGCTTTACCATTATCGTTATACGCTCTTTGCGTTTTTCTCTACGCTCTTCCTTCTTAGATTTTTGTGCACAAACACTAAGAGAAATAGCTATTATAACAAACGAAAAAATTATTTTCTTCATATATACTTTTTATCACAGTAAATTTATGCAAAAATAACTGCTATAACATTAGAACAAAGAAATTAAATTGCCAATTCATTAAAAATTATCATAAAATGACTTCATCCATTATTTATAAAGGAAGCCTTAGGTGCGAAGCTACTCATTTACAAAGTGGCACTATATTAGAAACTGACGCACCTACTGACAATAGAGGCAAGGGAGAACGTTTTAGCCCCACAGATTTACTCTGTGTTTCACTTGCTACTTGTATTGTAACAACCATGGGTATAAAAGCATTGGATATGGAAATAGACTTAAGCAACACCAACATAGAAGTTACCAAGCATATGGCAAGTGAACCAAGAAGGGTTGGAAAAATCGAGATAAAATTAACTTACCCTACAACAATATTACTTACCGAGAAAGACAAAATAATTCTTGATAGAGTAAGCCATACATGCCCAGTAGCAAAAAGTTTACACCCAGATGTAGTGATAGATGTGAAACATGTTTGGGGCTAATGCGCTTCTTTCAAATATGAAAATGCAAAAATATATGTAGGTCATAATATTTTTGAAAAATTATCTAAACTAAAATAAAAAATTACGCATGAACAAAAAACTCCACACTCTATTTCTAGTATGTTTACTTTTCACAACAACCGTTTTTGCACAAAAAAAAACAAAACCAGATATCTTAGCTGCTAACATTGACAAAACAGTAAAACCAGGTGATGATTTTTTCTTGTACGCCAATGGCGGATGGATAAAGCGAACGCCAATACCAGCAGCAGAAAGCGGCTGGGGAATTGGTAATATGGTTTCGGACGACATTTACAACAAACTAAAAAAAATAAATATTGATGCGGCAAAAATTAAAGCGCCGAAAGGAAGCACCAATCAAAAAATTGGTAGTTTTTGGCGCACTGCAATGGATTCTATTGCTATAGAAAAAGAAGAACTAAAGCCACTTGCAGCAATGCTTAAACAAATAGATTTTATAAAAACGATAGATGAATTAACAACATTGGGAACGAACTTTCAGCGAAAAGGAATTGGATTTGCATTTGGTGCCTATGTAGAGCAAGATGATAAGAATAGTGAACAAATTACTTTGAAACTTGGGCAAGGTGGTTTAGGATTGCCAAACAGAGATTACTATTTTAATACCGATGAACGTACTTTAAAAGTTAAAGCTGCATATACAAAATATATGTTGGCTACTTTCTCCTTATTAAAAATAGGTAACCCACAAAGAGCAGTAAACGATGTTTTTGCACTGGAAACATCACTCGCTACTTCAAGCAGGAAATTAGCTGATCTAAGAGACCCTTACAAGAATTATAATAAAATGAGCAAATCAGATTTATTAAAAATGGCTCCTTCTATAAACTGGGAATTGTATACAAAGGAATATGGAGCAGATAAAATAGATTCGGTAATTGTTGGACAACCAGAGTTTTTCACTGCACTAAGCACTGCTTTAAAAAACACTGATATAGCTGTTTGGAAAAATTACATGAAACTAAAACTGGTATTTGCCTCGGCCCCTTATTTATACAGCAAACCCTTTAATGATAGGTTTGAATATAGGAAAACTTTAAGCGGTGCCAGTAAACCACAGCCCCGTTGGAAGCGGGTTCTAAGCTCAGAAGAAGATGCAATTGGTGAAGCTTTAGGTGAGCTTTTTGTAAAAGAATATTTTAACGAAAAAGCAAAAGATAGGTATAACCAAATGGTAGAAAATGTAAGAGATGCTTATAAAGCAAGAATTGAAAAACTTACTTGGATGAGTGCTACTACCAAAACAAAGGCTTACGAAAAACTTTCAAAAATTAGTAAAAAAGTTGGTTACCCAGATACTTGGAAGGACTTTAGTAGTTTAGAAGTTGCTGATGGTTCATGGGTACAAAATGTACAAACAGCAGCTGAATGGTGGCACAATTATCAAGTAAATAAATTGGTTAAGCCGGTGGATAGAACTGAGTGGGGAATGACACCACAAACATATAACGCATATTATAATCCTAGCAACAATGAAATAGTATTACCTGCAGGAATATTTTCTGTAGCTGGTTATAGCGACAATGAATTGGACGATGCATTGGTTTATGGGTATGCTGCAGCCTCTACCATTGGACACGAAATTACACATGGCTTTGACGATCAGGGAAGACAATATGATGCACAAGGGAATCTTTCAGATTGGTGGACAAAAGAAGACGGTGAAGAATTTTCTAAAAGAGCAAAGAAAATAATTGAGCAGTTTAATGAATATGTGCCAGTAGATACTTTACATGTAAATGGCGAAGCCACACAAGGAGAAAATATTGCTGACTTAGGTGGTGTTTTATTGGGTTTAGACGCTTTCAAAAAAACGGAAGCATACAAATCGAATAAAATGATTGCAGGCTTTACACAAACGCAGCGTTATTTTTTAGGCTACGCTTTAGGTTGGTTAAGTCAATCAAGAAAGGAAACCTTGGCAAACCGTGTTATGACTGATGTACACGCTCCTGCAAAGGAAAGGGTAAATGGTCCATTTGTAAATATTCCAGAATTTTACGAAGCCTTCGGAATAAAGAAGGGAGATAAAATGTGGAGAGAAGAAAGTCTAAGAGTAAATATCTGGTAAAAAAATTTACTAATAAAAAGTGGGCTCATCATTAAGACCAGCCCACTTTTTATTTAATGACTATGCATTATACATTTTTCAAAAACGCATACACATCTTCCCAATTTGTGGATGCCAAAGCAACATGGTTATTTTTTAATTCTTCTATACTATCCTCAAGTTCTGTTAAACCTCTTTCATTTTCAGGATTTACAAAAATTGCTTTGCAGCCAAGGTTCTTTGCAAATTGAACATCAGTAAGCCTATCCCCTATCACAAAAGAATTTTTTATGTCGGTATTTTGTTCTTGTAAATAATGGAGCATACGCCCAATTCTTGGCTTACGTAAAGGAGAATTTTCATGAGGGTAAGAATCGTCGACAACAATAGCTGAAAAAATAATTTTTTCCTTCTTTAAATTATCTAAAACAAACTCTTGCACCTTATGGAAAATTTCTATGGGGTATTCATCCCTACCAAGTCCATTTTGATTTGTAACCATTACTAATTTAAAAGATAATTCATTTGCAATTTTACTTAACCAGTGAAGCGCACCTGGCAAAAAAATAACCTTATCAATAGTATCTACTTGTTCAGGTGATGGTGGACTTTCTATAATAGTTCCATCCCTATCAATAAATAAATATTTCTGCATATTTCAAAATAATGATTTCAAAAATAAGGAATCAATCCCAATTTGGCACTTCAATTCCCAAACCAGTTCCTTGGTTGTAAACAATATTACCATTGTGGAAGCTCACACCAATGGCAAAGTCTTCCGATAATAACAAAGGCCCATCCATATCTACATAGTCGCACAAAGGTGCTAGCTGTGCAATAGCGGCTGTACCTACAGAACATTCGTTCATGCAACCGATCATTACTTTTAAGTCAAGTTCTCTTGCTTTTGTGATCATTCTTCTTGCTGCTGTTATGCCACTGCATTTTGTTAACTTAATATTTATCCCATGAAAATGATTTAAACATTTTGCAACATCATGTTCAGATATGCAGGCTTCATCTGCTATTAATGGAAGTGAAGATTTTTCATGTAAGATTTTCATGCCATCCCAATCATCTTTTGCCAAAGGCTGTTCTACAAACTCAACACCAAGTGCTTTCATGATTGGAATTTTTTCCAAAGCCTGTTGCAATGTCCAAGCAGCATTTGCATCTACTCTAAAGGGAGCATTGGTTTCTTTGCGCAATGCTGCAAGTATTTCCATGTCGCCATCAAAACCTACTTTAATTTTATATATTGGCCAAGGCCTTTCGTGCATTTTTTGTATCATCACTGCTTCAGTATCTATACCAATTGTAAAATCAGTAGTAGGAGCAGTTGTGGTATCTAAATTCCATAATTCGTGTAGCTGCTTATTTTTCATTTTACCATAAATATCCCAAGCAGCCATATCCAAAGCACAAACTAAAAAAGGATTTTTAGGAAAAAGGTGGTGCAAATAATGCCAATACCTTTCAGGATCACTCAAAGAAAATTTTTCAATAAAAGCTCTTTTTGCTTCTATATCTTCTATCATTTTTTCTACAGTAATATCGTAATATACTATGGCAGGTGCTTCACCATAACCGGTTTTACCAAAATAATCTAAACGGACAATCAAAGAAGGTTGATGGGTTTTAACACCCTTAGAAATTCTGAAAGGATGTGTAAAGGGTAGATTTATTTTTTTATACGATAGTTGAATCATTATAACGTAATTGGTTAAAGAACAAAGATGGCATTTTTAATTTAACCAACAAATCATAAAATTTTGTAGTTTACTTTGTGCATTAGCTATTATTTTTACAGAATGAATGCATTGGAGTTTTACAAGAAAAGGATTGAGGAAATTAATATTGAATTAAAAGAATTGCAAAGCAGAAAATCAATTTTTGGTTTTCTAAGGCTGGGGACAATAGTAGCGGTGATAGCCGTATTTTATTTTTTATGGAATGTAAATAACTTATTTACAATAGGCTTAGCTGTTTTAATATTAATTGTTTTTATACGATTGATATACAAAGATCTTGCAAACAAAGCAGCTATAAGGCAATTGCAACAACTTATATCAATTAATAAAAAGGAATTAGGGGCGCTAAATGGTGATTATGCTCCATTTGCAGATGGCGCAAGATTTACACCTCACACTCATTATTATGCAAATGATATGGATGTTTTTGGAAGAGCATCCTTGTTCCAATTTTTAAATAGAACAACATCAGAATTTGGTGCAGAAAAACTAGCAGATTGGTTGCTTACCCCAAGCAAGAAAGAAATTATTTTAGCGAGGCAAATTGCTGTAAAGGAACTTTCTACAAAGGCCAAATGGCACCAGAACCTACAAGCAATAGGTAATGAAAGTAATATAAAAAAAACTACACTTACGAACATTGAAAATTGGCTAAAACAACCAAATGTTTTTTCGCAATTTAAACCTTGGAAATGGCTGCGCTATTTTTTGCCTGCCATTGTAATAAGTATTTGCTTTTTATATGCATTTGATGTAATAGGAGAAAATGTTCTATACCCTACATTATTTATAAGCGCTGCTATAGCCTATCAAATAAATAAACTGGTTGCTCCTTTGCATAATCAACTTTCATCGTTGGTGCTCGATCTAGAAACATTTTCTAAATCAGTAGGACATATAGAAAAACAACATTTTGATGCTCCCTTACTTTTTCAATTAAAAGACAAGTTAAAAGGGAATCATAAGAAAGCATCTATACAAATTAATCTTTTGAAAAAGATTCTTGACAAACTTGATCTTCGTTATAATATTGTAATTTCTGTTCCCTTAAATTTATTGTTGCTTTGGAGTCTACAACAAGTGCTAGCATTGGAAAATTGGAAGAAAGAAAATGATGTAGATATTTCTAATTGGTTTGATGCATTGGCTGAATTTGAAGTTCTGCAAAGCTTTGCTACCATTAACTATAACAATCCGGATTGGTGTTTTCCTAATATGACAGATACGTATTTTGAAATACATGCTACATCGCTTGGTCATCCTTTAATTAAAAAAGAATATAGAGTAGATAATACAATTAACATAAGGAATGCTGCTTCCGTAATGCTCATTACTGGCAGTAATATGGCAGGCAAGAGTACATACTTAAGAAGCGTAGGGGTAAATGCCATCTTATGTATGGCAGGTGCACCAGTATGTGCAAGTAACTTTACAATGAGTCCTGTTCAAATTTTAAGTAGCATGAGGGTAGCAGATAATTTAGAAGAGAATACTTCTACTTTTTATGCTGAACTAAAAAAGCTAAAAACAATTATAGAAAAAATAAATGGAGGCGAAGATGTTTTTATTTTATTGGATGAAATATTACGCGGTACAAATTCATTGGATAGGCATACAGGAACTGATGCACTTATTCGACAACTTGTTAAACAAAAAACTGCAGCCATACTTGCTACGCATGATGTTGAACTTGCTAAAATAGAAAATGAATATCCCACAAATATTTATAATTATCATTTTGATGCACAAATAACCGGTGAAGAGTTATACTTTGATTATAAACTGAAAGAGGGGGTTTGTACAAATATGAATGCCTCTTTGTTAATGAAAAAAATAGGGCTTTCTATATAGGATGAGCATATATCTTAATGATTAATGCCTGCTTCATTTTCTTAACCACGAATGGCAAGAATGAATAGGAACAAAATGCAATTCTTTTAATGGTAAATATTTTAAAACTGCAACAAATTGTAAGAATCTTATTCGTGTTTATTCGTAGCATTCGTTGCAAAAGCTTTTGAGAAGCCAAACTCATAATTAATTACTATTCATCTTAGCATTAACCAACCATAGCTGCCTGTTTCATTTCTTTTGCCGTTGCAGATCCTAAATATTTTTCAATTACATTTTTAAGTACATAAATAAGAGGCGTAAGTATAATAGCAACTACAACTTTGTAAGTATAGTTTACCAAACAAATGGCAAGCACCAATTGAAATGTCCAATTATTACCAATATAAAATGCAATAAATAATACGATAAAACTATCTACTAATTGAGAAATTAATGTAGAACCTGTAGCACGAAGCCAAACTTTTTTCTCACCAGTAACTTTTTTTATTCTATGAAAAACCGTCACATCTACTATTTGAGATACAAAGAATGCAACCAAACTACCAAGTATGATCCACATACCTTGACCAAAAACCGCATTAAAAGCACTACTCATATTGGGTACACCTTTACTTACAGCTGAGCCGAACCAAAAATCGGCCGCAGGCAAATTCATAGCAGCATAAAACATTAAAAAGCCATAAGCTATGAGCGATATAGCAATAATAGAAATCTGCTTCACAGCCTTAACTCCATAATATTCATTTACAATATCTGTAATAATAAATTCTAAGGGCCATAACACAACACCACATGTAAGGCTTATAGATAAAGCACTTTCACCAAACAACGTAAAACTAGAAGGCTTTAAACCAAATATTTTTTCTAGAGAAAATATCTTACCTCCTATACACTCGGCAATAAGTGCATTTGCCACAAAAAATGCAGTAATAAATAGGAATAGTTTAGTAGGCTTATGCTTCAGTATCGAACTAATCATTTGAGTGATTTAAGGTTAAGTTTAAGCAATAGTTTTTTCCTATTTCTATTTATTCCAAAAAAAGAAGTAAAAAATTTGCACCGGTAGTAAAATAATATTAAACCAAAGTAAGAATTTTGAAAACAAAACAGGTTGTTTACTGATTTTTAAAAACAAAACTGAAATAAGGAAAAATATATTTAAGAAAACAGATATAAAAAGACCCAATATTACAATAGTCCCTTCTATAAAAGGTAAAGGTATAATTGCATTGTTATTTCCATTTGATCGCATTCCTAGTTCTACAAGTCTTAGCATTGCAGCAACTATGAAACAAATATTACAGAGAAATGCAATTTTAGAAAAAAGGCGCATGTTGGATAATTAAGAATTCAAAATTATTAATTAAAAATTTTGTTAGCTATTTGAAGTATACTTTCAAATTTAAAAAAATATTTTAGGCAAATGAATAATCAAAAACCATCATTTTAAAAACATTATTAATTCTTAATTATTAATTTGAAATTATTTTCCTTTCCCCCATCCAATCCAATCATTTCCATTCGCATACAACATTAAAGCAAGTAAAATAATCATTCCAACGATTTGAGCTCTTTCCAAGAATTTCTCGCTTGGTTTTCTACCAGATATCATTTCTATCAATGTAAATAATACGTGCCCTCCGTCTAGTGCAGGTATAGGCAAAAGATTCATAAATGCTAGCATAACAGAAAGGAATGCGGTAATATTCCAAAATGATTCCCAATCCCAAGGAGTAGGAAAAATAGAAGCGATTCTTTTAAAACCACCAACAGCTTTGTACCCTTCAGAACCTGGCGTTGCTATTTTCTTCACTTGCCCTACATAACTACCAAGTTTATCAAAAGTTTTGGAAACACCTGCAGGAAATGCCCCTAAGAAACTGTACTTCTTGGCATCTATTTTTATCCAACCAAGCGTATCTAATTCAAACAAACTTAACTGAGGCAAACCAATTTTACCATCTGCATTTACATTGCTAACAATTACTTGCTTTGCACCATTTCGTTCTATCTCCAAACGTACATTTGCATTTTTCTTATTAGCAAAAATTGGCCCCATCTCATCAAAGTAATTAATAGGAGTAGAATCAACCGAAATTATTTTATCATGGAATTTAAGCCCTGCTTTTTTTGCATTTAAAGTATCAAAAAACTTGTCTGACATATCTCCAACTATCGCCGGTCGTCTTATTTCTAAAAAACCAACGCCTTTCTTTTTTAATTCTGCGAGTTGACCTAATAAGTTTTTTGGCAAATCAATTATTTTGTCCTTTCCTGCTCTTTCTACAACAATGCTATTTCCGATAATTAAATTACCAGGTACATCCTCAAAATAATTAGCAGGTTTCCCATCTATAGATACTATCTTATCCCCATTTTGAAAACCGAATTTAAATAATAGACTATCGGCACAATAAATACCATTATTAATTGAGTTGTTATTAATTTTCTTTTCTCCCCATACAAAAAGCACCATCCCATAAATAACAAATGCAAGCAACATATTCATTGTTACACCCGCTAACATAATGATCAAACGTTGCCAAGCTGGCTTGCTCCTAAACTCCCATGCTTGGGGTGGTTTGGCCAATTGCTCTTTATCCATACTTTCGTCCACCATGCCAGCTATTTTTACATAACCACCAAGCGGCAACCAGCCAATTCCATATTCAGTTTCACCTATTTTCTTTTTAAAAATAGAAAACCAAGGGTCAAAAAATAAATAGAATTTTTCTACCCGGCACTTAAACCATTTTGCAGTGATGTAATGGCCAAATTCATGTATTGCTACAAGAATTGATAAAGATAAAATAAGTTGTAAAATTTGAGAGCCTACATCGGCCCAGTTAATTGCTAAAAAAATCATTTCTAAAGAGTAATTAGTATTGAGTATTGAATAATTAGTATTGAATAATTAGTATTTAGACGTTAGAATAATTATGTAAAAAGAAAAAATATCAACGAGAAAACTAGAGAAGGACTTTGAACTTTTGCGCCCCAATCTTGATACTTGATATTAAATACTTAATACTAATTTCCTCACATTTTCATTACACTGGCGGCGAAGTTACGTGCCTCACCATCGGTTTCAAAATATTCTTCTAGTGTAGGCTTTTCTATGAAAGCTATTTTAGCCATCGTTTTTTCTACTACGGCAGTAATATCTAAAAATCCTATTCTGTTTTGCAGAAAAGCCCATACTGCTACTTCATTTGCCGCATTAAGCACACAAGGCTTGTTACCTCCCGCCTTTAAAGCTTCGATAGACAATCCAAGATTTCTAAAAGTTTTATAATCGGGCTCCTCAAAACTTAAGTTAGCATACTTTTTAAAACTAAATCGTGGAAAATCATTTTTTAATCTTTGAGGGAAACCGAGTGCATATTGAATTGGAAGTTTCATATCTGGTAAGCCCATTTGCGCTTTCATACTTCCATCTTCAAACTGAACTAAACTGTGAATTATACTTTGCGGATGTACAACTACTTCAATTTGCTCTGGTGTTAAATTAAACAACCATTTTGCTTCTATCATCTCCAATCCTTTGTTCATGAGTGTAGCAGAGTCAATAGATATTTTAGCGCCCATATTCCAATTGGGGTGTTGCAAAGCATGTTCTCTTTTTACATTTACCAAAAAGTTTGGTTTCTTTCCCAAAAAAGGGCCACCACTAGCAGTAAGAATAATTTTTTCTATTGGATTACGTGTTTCACCTACAAGACATTGAAAAATGGCAGAATGCTCACTATCTACAGGAATTATGGGGGAACGGTGTTGGTGTGCAAGATCCATTACAATATCGCCGGCCACTACCAAAGTTTCTTTATTAGCCAATGCTACTACTTTTCCTTTTTTAACTGCTTTCAAAGTTGGCTTAAGGCCTGCAAAACCAACAATCGCAGTAAGTATAACATCATATGTATCAAAATCTGCGACTTCCACCAACGCATCCTCTCCTGCAAAAACTTTCACATCTGTTTTAGCAAGTGCTTCTTGTACCAATGTAAATTTTTTCTCATCACCTATTACAACGGCATTGGGATTAAATTCTAAAGCCTGTTTTATAAGAAGTTCATGATTCGTTTGAGCAGTAAGAATTTCTACTGCAAAAATATCTTTGTGGGTGCGAATAACATCTAATGCTTGTGTACCTATAGAACCTGTGGAACCAAAAATGGCAATTCGTTTTTTTTCTCCGGCTTCAGCCATGTGTTTATTTACTTTTTTAAGATTTAGGAAGCAATTTACAGTAATAAATCCTTTAAAGCTGCGTTGGACTTGCTAAAATTAAATTGAGCTACCAAATCTGTCATAAGTCGTTTTATCTCAATGTTCTGCAAATTATTAATCGATCCTTCATGTGTATGATTTAAAGCGGTGTTATAACTAAAATTACCTTCTTCTATTGCTTTACCAATAATTTTGTAAGCATCCCTAAACGGAATACCCTGCAACACTAATTTATTCACCTCTTCTACCGAAAAAAGATATTTGTATTTTTCATCATCTAAAATATGTTCCTTTACCTTCATATTTTCTATCATTAAGGCAGCCATATTTATACAGTTGTGCAATGTTTCAAATGCAGGAAAAAGATTTTCTTTGAGTAATTGCAAATCTCTATGATAACCACTTGGCAAATTGGTAGTCATCATCATAATTTCATTAGGCAGTGCTTTTATTCTGTTGCAATGAGAACGAATGAGTTCAAACACATCAGGATTTTTTTTATGAGGCATAATGCTGCTTCCTGTGGTAAGCTCGGGCGGAAAAGAAATGAAATCAAAATTCTGATTAAGGAATAAACAAGCGTCCATACTCAATTTCGCAAGGGTATCAGCAACATTACTCAAAGCTTGTGCGGTTATTCTTTCTGCTTTGCCTCTTCCCATTTGTGCATAAACTACATTATAATTTAAATCTGCAAAACCAAGTAATTCGGTTGTAAGTTTTCTATTTATGGGAAATGAAGAACCATACCCAGCAGCGCTTCCCAATGGATTTTTATTTACAACATTGTAAGCAGCCTTGAGCATTTCTACATCATCTACCAAGCTTTCTGCATAAGCACCTAACCAAAGTCCAAATGAAGATGGCATGGCCAGTTGCAAATGGGTATAGCCTGGTAATAAATTATTTTTATGTGCTTCACTTTTTTCTTGCAGCAATTCAAAAAAAGAAATGATACTATGAACTAATCTTTCAATTTCATTTCTTAAAAATAATTTAATATCTAATAACACTTGGTCATTTCTACTACGAGCAGCATGTATTTTCTTTCCAATATCACCCAATTTATCGGTCAACAAAAATTCGATATAAGAATGAATATCTTCGGCATCTTCATTTATTGAAAAGTTGTCATCGTTAATGTTTGTATAAATATCCTTTAAGGCTGTCACAAGCGAATTTGCTTCATGCGATGTGAGTAGACCAACGCTAGCAAGCATTCTGGCGTGAGCAATACTTCCTAGCACATCAAGTGGTGCAAGTTGCAAATCAAAAATTTTGTCTTTACCAACAGTAAAATTTTCTACCAACGTATTTACATCAATATTTTTTTGCCAAAGTTTCATTTTATTATTTTATTTATAGAGCGTCATCCGTATCTCATTCTTCAACATTTGTTTCCGGCTATAGGTTACTCTCGTTGCCAATGGCTAACAGTATCCACTTCTATCCGTGCTAGGCTGAGCAATTGTTTTCAATCAGCTTTAATTTCGCAACTTAATTCGTCACCAATTGCTTCAACAATTTTATATAAAACTCAATTCCCTCTTCAATATCCTGCAAAGCTACAAACTCATCTGCTGTATGACTTTGTGCACTATTTCCAACACCACATTTCAATGTAGGCAATGGAATTAATGCCTTATCTGACAATGTAGGCGAGCCATAAGTTTGCTTACCCAAAGAAATACCAGCCTGTACAATTGGATGTGCTTTTTCTATTGCTGAAGATTTCAAACGCATACTTCGAGGTATTGTAGTTGCATCAATATGCTCAGAAATTATTTCAATTATTTCTTCGTGAGTATATAATTCGTTTACTCTTACATCTACCACAAAACTACAAATAGAAGGAACAACATTGTGGGCTTTATTTTCAGTATTGATACTAGTAACAGTCATGTTTATCGCTCCCAATAGATTAGAAATTTTTGGAAATTGATAATTTTTTATCCAATTAATTGCACTCATTGCTTTGTAAATAGCATTTTCTCCTTCCTCTCTTGCAGCATGACCAGCTTTTCCTATTACATTACAATCGAGTACCAATAAACCTTTCTCAGCTATAGCTAATTGTAATTGCGTAGGTTCTCCTACTATTGCAAAGCTATCTTTATGCGAAAATTGATTTTTGAATATTTCATTGCTAAATAATTTTCCAATACCATTTATTCCGCTAATTTCTTCTTCAGCAGTAGCTGCAAAAACAATATTATATTTCAAATTTTCTTTGGGGTAATAATATATAAATGCTGCCAACAAACTTACTAAGGAAGCTCCTGCATCTGTACTTCCTAAGCCATATAGATTACCATTTTCAATTTTTGTCTCAAAGGGATTTATTGTGTATCCCGAATTTGCAGCAACCGTATCGTGATGAGAATTTAATAAAATACTTGGTCTTGATTCATCAAAATATTGATTGCAACACCAAATATTATTTAGCAACCTATTCGTTACAATATTATTTTCTGACAAGAATCGCTCAATACAATCTGCCGTCTTATTTTCTTCTCTGCTCAAAGAAGGTATGGCAATAAGTTGCTGCAACAATTGTATTGCTTCGTTAGTTATGATATGTAAATTGACCTTATCCATTAATGATAGCAGTTCCTGATTGGTGATTAATTAATTGTTGTAGATTTTGAGCATGGCCTATTGTTACATACTTTACTCCAGCTTGCAATGCTTCAAAAGCATTGTCCAATTTTGGTATCATTCCACCCGAGATTATATTTTGTGATTTCAATGACCCATAATCTGTTGGATTTATTTTAACTATAAAACTGTTATCGTCACTTGTATTTTTTAAAACACCATTTTTTTCAAAACAATAAATTAAAGATACATCATATAAAGAACTCATTTCTTTGGCTATTTCATTTGCAACACTATCTGCATTTGTATTTAAGAGCTGCCCATGTGCATCACTTGTAACGGGAGCTATCACCAAAGAAATATCCTGTTGCAAAATGCTCACTATAAAATTTGCATTTACGCCATCTATGTCACCTGCAAAACCATAATTAATTTCTTTGGTAATACGTTTATGTGCGGTTATCAAATTTCCATCGGTACCCGTTAACCCAAGGGCATTACATTTATAGGACTGTAATTTTGATACAATATTTTTATTAATAAATCCTGCATACACCATCGTAATAACTTTGAGCGTTTCTGTGTCAGTAATTCTTCTTCCATCAACCATGGTTTGCTTTATGCCCATAGCTTCAGCTACTGAGGTAGCAAGTTTACCACCACCGTGCACTAAAATTTTCTTTCCATCTATAGCAGTAAAGTCCTTTAAGAATGAAGAAAGATGTTCTTCATTGTCAATGATGTTGCCGCCGATTTTTATAATGTGTAATTTTTCCATGAAATATTTTTACTGCGAAGGCTCAAAGGCGCTAAGTGAATTTTCAAATAAAATCCTATAATAATTTAATCGTATTTTTTAAAATATTATTTCTGTGTCTTAGTGCCTTAGCGGTTTTTTCATTTTTTAAGTATATTAGACAAAACCGCCTGCGCTGCCCATACTCTATTTCCTGCTTGCAACGATACTAAACTTGCATCGCTATCTAATATTTCATCACTCAGTTCAACATTCCTCCTTACAGGTAAACAGTGCATTACTTTTGCATTATGAGTTAATTTTAATTTTTGATCTGTGAGCATCCATAATGGGTCATTGCTGTAAATCTTTCCATAATCAGTAAATGTGCTCCAATTTTTTACATAAACAAAATCCGCATTCTCTAAAGCTTTATCTTGATTATGGGTAATTGTTGCACCATTTGTAAATGCTGTATCTAATTCGTAATCTTCTGGGTGTGTAATTACAAAATCAGCCTCACCCCAAGCAGTCATCCACTGAGCAAATGAATTGGCAACGCACTGAGGCAACGGTTTTATATGAGGTGCCCATGTCAAAACAACCTTTGGTTTGTGTGACTTTTTGAAACTTTCTTTTATAGTGATAATATCTGTAAGACTTTGTAATGGATGCAATGTTGAGCTTTCTAAACTTACAATGGGAATGCCTGCAAATTTTACAAAAGCATTCATGACGATTTCACTATAATCGTCTTCCTTATTTTGTAAAGCAGGGAAAGCTCTAATACAAAGAATATTAAAATATTGCCCTAGTATTGGTGCTGCATCTTTTACATGCTCTACTGAAGTGCCGCTCATTATTGCGCCTTCTTCAAACTCTAATGCCCAGCCTTCCTTATCCACATTAAAAACGATAGCATCCATCCCTAAATTTTTTGCCGCTATTTGAGTGCTTAGTCTTGTGCGTAAAGATGGATTCAAGAATAATAAACCAATTTTTTTATCCATACCCAAATGCTTATCAGCAAACGGATTTGCTTTATACGCCAAGGCCTTAGCAACCAAAGCGTTTATATCACTTACATCATTAACCGAAATAAAATTTTGCATTAGCTTAATTCTGTTTTTATTGCTTGTAAAAAAATATCTGCTTCTACTTTTGTAATATTTAATGATGGTAAAAGTCGTATCACATTAGGTTTTGATTCTCCTGTGAAAATTTTGTACTTAAACAACAAATTCTTTTTTACAGAAGAAAATTCAGCAGGTAATTCAATACCTATCATCAATCCACGCCCACGCACTTCAATAATATTTGGTAGCTTTTTTAATTCGTCCATCAAATAATTACCAATTGCAATAGCATTTTGCATGAGGTCATTATTTTCTATTTCTTCTAATACTGCAATGGCTGCTGCACATGCTAAATGATTACCTCCGAAAGTAGTACCAAGCATAAAATGCTTTGCAACTAGCTTTGGCGAAATAGATATTCCTGCAACAGGAAAACCATTTCCCATTCCCTTTGCCATTGTATATATATCCGCATCTACACTTGCATAATCATGTGCATAAAATTTACCAGTCCTACCATAACCACATTGTACAGAATCAGCAATATAAATTGCATTGTACCTATCGCAGCATTTTCTGATTGATTGTAAAAATTCATTTGATGCAACGTTTATTCCGCCCACACCTTGTATTCCTTCAATAATTACAGCTGCTATTTCATTTTCTACGAATACATTCTCCAAGGCAGTTTCATCATTAAAAGGAAGAAAAATAATATTGTCCGTTTCGTTTACTGGCGCAATGATACTTAGATTATCTGTAGCTGCAACAGCCAAAGAAGTACGCCCATGAAATGCTTTTTTAAATGCAACTACTTTTTTTCTTCCATTGTAAAATGATGCAAGTTTTAGTGCGTTTTCATTTGCTTCTGCACCGCTATTACACAAAAACAATTGATAATCTTCTTTACCAGAAACCCTTCCTAAAATATTTGCTAGCTCTTGCTGCAATGGAATTTTGATAGAATTAGAGTAAAAGGATATTTTATGTAATTGGTCTTCTATTCGTTTTACCCAATGAGGATTTGTGTGACCAATGCTTATTACTGCGTGACCACCATATAAATCCAAATACTTTTCACCATTATCATCCCAAACGTAAGAGCCATCTGCTTTTAAAATAGTTACATCATTTAGTGGATATACATCGAATAGTTTCATCTTTTAAGTTATAAGTTGTAAGTAATAAGTTTCAAGTACTTCTTACTTTGGTTATCAGTGATATTAACATTGCTTTTATTTCGTTTATCATTTTATTAAGTGAATTAAAATTTTCAGGAGATAAATAGCTTAAATCTTTTGATAGCAATATTTGATACTCGGTTTCATTAGAAGAACCTGAGGCAATATTTAAATAATTGGCCAAGTCATTTTGGGTATTTTTTGCACAGCCTTCAGCAATATTTGACGGTATTGATGAAGCAGATTGTCTAAGTTGATTTGTTAAACTGTAAACTTCTTCTTTTGGAAAAAATTTAGTGTATTCATATACTTTAACAGTAAACAGATGTGCATTTTCCCAAACTTTTAAATCCTTATAATTTTGCATATACAGACTTTCTTTACTTATTAATTACAACTTATAACTCAAAACCCAACCCCTTTCAATTTCAATCCTGTTGCTTCTTCTAATCCAAACATCAAATTCATATTTTGCACTGCTTGGCCACTAGCTCCTTTCAGTAAATTATCAATTGCAGAATGAATGACTAAATTATCATCCACCTTTTCTAATTGTATGATCGCCTTATTTGTATTTACTACTTGCTTCAAATTAATAGTCTCTTTACTTATAAAAACAAATGGATTATTTTTATAAAAGGCTTGATATATTTCATTCAGTTTTTCAAGCGACAAAGTAGATTTTGTTTGTGAACTGATAAAAATCCCCCTTGTAAAATCTCCCCGCCAAGGAATAAAATTCACATTCACGTTTTCTTTTTGTAATTGTAACAATGATTCTCCAATTTCGCCTAAATGTTGGTGAGTGAGGGTTTTGTAAGCTTGGATATTATTTGCACGCCAGCTAAAATGTCCTGTTGGGGAAAGTGATTGCCCTCCACCTGTAGAACCAGTAATACCAGTACTGTAAACATCTTTTAAAATTCGATCTGAAGCTAAAGGCAATAGCCCAAGTTGTATAGCTGTAGCAAAACAACCAGGGTTGGCAATACTACTGGCACTTTTTATTTTTTCTCTATTTAATTCGGGTAATCCATAAACAAAGTTTCTTTCTTTTATTATTGCATCATTGTGTAGACGAAAATCATTGCCTATATCAATCAATTTTACAATGGAAGGAATATCATTTTCTGAAATAAATATTTTTGCTTCGCCATGTCCAGCACAAAAGAATAAAACATCAATATTAAAATGGTGAGAGGCACTGAATGTGATTTCTGTTTCTCCTATCAAATCTTCATGTATTTTGATCAACTTATTACCAGCATTGCTATTGCTTTGTACAAATAAAATATCTACATGAGGATGATTCAATAAAATTCTTATCAACTCCCCACCTGTATAACCTGCACCACCAATGATTCCTATCCTAA
Source organism: Ferruginibacter sp. (assembly GCA_031377605.1). GTDB lineage: Bacteria > Bacteroidota > Bacteroidia > Chitinophagales > Chitinophagaceae > Ferruginibacter. Next base: position 3,572 of record JANMFB010000317.1, on the reverse strand, counting down.
TTTTGCTTTGCATCGGCTTCTTCTTTTATAAGGTGATAAATACCAGTTTGGTTGCCAAATATTTTTGAAAACCCTCTCACATCTTCACCACTCCATCCGCTGTTCATTTCGCCATAAATCCCAAAACGACTGCTCATTAAATCATAATCAGATTCAATTCCTATAATAATAAAATGGTAAGGTAAAAGTTCGATAAACACATCTCCTGTTACATGCAGTTGTGTACTTTCAAAAAAAGCTTCTATATCCCTCATAGCAGGATCCATTATTTGTCCTTCGTGCAACCAATTGCCATAAAACTGGGCTAAATTATCTTTCAAATTTAACTGACATTTTGTAAGTACATGTTTTTCCAATGCATGATGCGCTTTTAAGATTAAGATCGGAGCTGCAGCTTCAAAACCAACCCTACCCTTTATTCCAATTATTGTATCACCCACATGCACATCTCTACCAATAGCATAACCTCCTGCTATTTTTTGTAAATATTGAATAGCTTCAGTGGGATGAGAAAATGATAAATCATCTATCGATTTCAACTCACCTTTTACAAATGAGAGCTTAATATTTCTTGCTAAGAGTGATTTATCTAATTGCGTAGGCCAAGCAGTTTCAGGCAACATGCCATTACTTTTAAGTGTTTCTTTACCCCCAACACTTGTGCCCCACAAGCCTTTGTTTATGGAGTATGCGGCTTTTTCAAAATTCATAGCCACTTTGTTTTCTTTGAGGTATTCTATTTCATTTTCTCTACTCAATTTTAAATCTCTAATGGGTGTAATAATTTCTACACCAGGTACCATGTTATGAAAAATCATATCAAATCTTACTTGGTCATTTCCTGCACCGGTACTACCATGTGCTACTGCATCTGCTCCAAGCTTTTTTACGTGCATGGCAATATTTAATGCCTGGCTTAACCTTTCGGCACTTACACTTAAAGGATATGTATTGTTTTTTAAAACATTACCAAAAACCAAATACTTTATGATTGTATCATAATAATTTTTTACAGCATCAATAGATGTGTGCGTTTTCACACCAAGATTGTAGGCATGCTTTTCTATTTCCACTAAATCTTCATTGCTAAAACCGCCTGTATTTACTATTACTGAATGCACTTCATATCCTTTATCTTTTGAAAGATATTTTGCACAGAAAGAAGTGTCTAGACCACCACTAAAACCAAGTACTACTTTTTTAGACATGATATGTTTAAATTAAAAATTAAAAAAATGACGCAATACAGATTTACCCCCGCCAGCTTTAGTCACATTCATAAATTTTTTAAGAAATCTACTTTGTTTTAAACTCATAAAACGCTCATATAATTTGGAATGCTTTTTAAAATCTTCAGCTGTTTCTTCAGGTTCATAATGGTCAGCGGGATCGTACAACATACCTGTACACATACAATTCTTTCTATCCTTGCTCATCAAAATTTCAAAGTTTACGCAGCTTTTACAGCCCTCCCAAAACTTTTCATCTTGTGTAAGTTCCGAATAGGTAACGGGTTCATAACCTAGGTCGGAATTTATTTTCATTACAGCAAGGCCAGTAGTCAAACCAAATATTTTTGCATTAGGATATTTTTCTCTACTGAGTTTAAATATTTTTTCTTTGATAGCTTTGGCTATCCCGCTTTTTCTAAAAGCAGGGGCTACTATTAAGCCGCTGTTTGCTACATACTCCCCTTCCCAAGTTTCTATATAGCAAAAACCAACCCATTCACCTGTGGCTGTTACCGCTAGAACTGATTTTCCTTCTGCTATTTTTTTTGCTACGTATTCTGTTGATCGTTTAGCAATACCTGTTCCTCTAGCTTTTGCAGATGATTCCATTTCTGCCGTAATTTTGTCGGCATATTTTGTATCTGCAATTGTTGCAGTACGAATGATAATTTCTTGGTGTTCCAATTATAAAAAATTGAAATGATAATAAAAATTGTGAAGATTTGCTTGAAATTCAAGCGTTGAAAAACTTTACTGACAGGGACATATTGCACATGTTCGGCCTATCAGCAACTACGTCGTGTATGGGTTACTAGAACCACGGGGTAAAAAAACTCAGTATTGAAAATATTCTTTTGCAATGATGTTGTTGTATTATTTATTATTCAAAAGTATAACATTTATTATAAAATGGGCTAAAAAATTTTGTTATAATGATTTGACAACTAAAAGGGAAGCAAGTAATGTAGACAAATCTAAGCTTTAAAAGCCTCCAAACCCTTTGCTATGGCTCTATCATTACCAAGTTTGGGCACTTTATTTTGCCCACCAAGCTTACCAATACTTTTCATATAATTTTTAAATCCATCTTTTTGAACTGGAGTTACTTTCAATGTTTGTAAAATATTACCTTTTATAAGATCATCATAATAAACATTTTTTGTACGCAGCTGATCATCCAATTTTTTGGAAAATGCAGCAATGTCTTTTGGAGTATTTTCGAACTCAATAAACCATTCATGATAGCTTTTTCCTTCATCGGATGATACAAAAGGAGCTACAGTAAATTCATTTATTAAAATATTTTCTTCTTTTACGGTTTGCATTATTGCCGCTTCTGCCTCTTCTACAATTACATGCTCCCCAAAGGCAGAAATAAAATGCTTAATTCTACCACTCACAATTATTCTATATGGATTTATAGAAACAAATTTTACCGTATCACCAATGTTGTATGCCCATAAACCAGCATTACTACTAATGATGAGCGCATAATTTTCTCCCACTACAACATCTTTTAAGGGTAATCTTTTAGGATTTTCATTTTGCAATTCATCCACTACAATAAACTCATAAAAAATACCGCTGTTTGTATTTAATAGCATCCCTTTCTCCGTTTGTGAATCTTGAAAAGCAAAGAAGCCCTCACTTGCAGGAAACAATTCTACTGTGTCTATAGACTTACCGATACTCTCCATTAGTTTAGCTTTGTATGGTTCAAAGTTTACACCACCTTGCACCATCACACTAAAATTTGGAAAAATTTCACTTATTTTTTTACTAGTACGTTCTTGCAATTTATCGAAATACATTTGCACCCATGGTGGAATACCACTTATCAGGGTCATATCCTTGTCAATTGTTTCGTCTATAATTCTCTCTAACTTTTCTTCCCATTCTTCTATACAATTTGTTTCAAAAGAGGGAAGCTGGTTACCACGTAAATATTTTGGTACATGGTGGTTTACAATTCCACTTAATCTACCTGTTGGTATATTGCCTAAACGCTCCAGTTCGGGCGAACCGCTCAAAAAAATCATTTTACCATTTGCAAATTTCGAATTTCCACTCTCAATCATATAACACAATAAAGCATTTCGTGCTGTATCTATATGATTGTGTATGGAGTCTTTGGTAATAGGAATATATTTTGCTCCACTAGTTGTACCACTTGTTTTTGCAAAATAAATTGGTTGTCCTTTCCACAATACATTTTGCTTCCCTTCTTTTATTTTTTCTATATACGGCTTAAATGCTTCATAATCTCTTATTGGAACTTGTTTAGCAAAATCTTCATGTGTTTTTATTTTCTCAAATTCATGCTCTTTTCCAAACATGGTT
>JANMFB010000251.1:0-2481 GCA_031377605.1 Ferruginibacter sp. | reverse complement strand
CAATGAGTCCTTCAAGCCTATTGGTGCTAGTGTAGCCTGGCAAAATATTATTTACGGTAACACCAAAGGATGCTACTTCGTTTGATAAACTTTTTACCAAGCCCAACAAACTTGTTCGTACTGCATTGGATGAAATGAGGTTATCAGCAGGTTGTTTTACTGCTACAGATGTAATGGTTAAAATACGCCCAAAACCTTTCGCTTTCATGCCTGGCAAAACCTGTTGAATAATATCTACCGCACTTAAAAAAAGTAGGTTGTAGATATTTTTCCAATCGTCTAAATTAAATTGCTCAAATGGACCTGCTGCAGGACCTCCAGTATTGGTAATTAAAATATCAATGTTGCCAAAAGCTTTTACACTTGATGCAACTAAATTTTTACGCTGTTGCTCATCAGTAATATCACATACAAATGATACTACACTTTTTGGCGCTATTAATTTAATTTCCTCCTCCGTGGCTGCAAGCGCCGCTGCATCTGTCCCGCAAATAATAACTCTAGCGCCTTCTTTTGCCAACGCTATCGCCACTGCTTTTCCCAAACCTTTGCTTGATGCAAGTACAAGTGCAACTTTATTTTGTATTCCTAAATCCATGTTTATATTTTCTATTTTATAAAAGATTATTTTCTTAAATAGCTATCAGAACCATCTATCCAATCTTGCCTTGGTGGTGCAAAAGTATCCGTCTCTATTACCTTGCCAATCATCAATGCTTTGTGCCTGCGGTTGCCCGGTATTATGATTGAATCGCCTGCCATTAAATCAATTGTATCTTCTTCATTGTCATCAAACCAAAAACGCAGCGTGCCTGCAAAAACTTCCGTTACTTGTTCGTTCTCATGCGAATGCCATGGCACTGTAAAACCATCTTCAAATTCCATTTTGGCAATCATAATTTTTTCTCCATGAATAAACTGGCGTTTCATTTTTTCGTTTACTTGTTCTACCGGAATGTTATTCCAATTAATTTTTTGCATAGCAGTACTTATATTTTAGTTGGTTAAAATTATTTCTTTTACAGGTACTAAACAGTTGCGATTATCAGGAATCGTTCCAGCTCGCAAACCGTTTATTTCATTGTGCAACATGGTGCTTATCATATCTCCATCTTCGGGTAAAACCATACAAAGTTCGCCATGCGTTATTGATGCAATGTGCGAAACCACTGCAGCTGTGCCTGCACCAAATGCTTCTTTCAATATACCATTTTTTGATGCTTCTATTATTTCATCAATATAAATATCTCTTACTTCTATAGGGATACTTTTCTCTTTTAAAATATCTATAAAATAAGTACGAGTGGTTCCTTTTAAAACTGCGCCGCTAAGTTTTGGTGTAATTACTGTATCCCCTATTACAAAGAATAAATTCATCATGCCGGCTTCTTGTATTTTTTTAAAAGCTGGGCTTTCCAACCAAATGATTTGATCAAACCCTTTTTCTCTTGCTAGTTTACCAGCAAGCAAAGAACCTGCATAATTACCCCCCGTTTTGGCTTCTCCTGTACCTCCTGGTACTGCACGTATGAGCGTTTGCTCTGTCACCAATTTTACGGGCTTGTTAAAATAGGGTTGAGCTGGTGCTGCATAAATGTAAAATGTATACCTGTCAGATGGTGTAACCCCTAGCGAACTCTCTGTAGCTATCATTGTAGGGCGCAAGTACAATGCACTTCCTTCTTCCCTTGGGATCCAATCAATTTCTAAAAGGGTGATGGCTTTTAGTGCAGCTAAAAAAATATGATGTGGCACCACAGGCATACACATTCGCTCAGCGGATAAATTAAAACGTTCAATATTTAAATCTGGCCTCAGCAAAGTTGGAATACCATCATTGCCAATGGTTGCCTTCATGCCTTCAAAAATACACTGGCAATATTGTAATGCTTTAGATTGAGGATCTAACAGCAAACTTTGATATGGTATAATGCGAAAATCGCCCCATGAACCATCTGCATAATCCATTAGAAACATATGATCCGAGGTGTATTTACCAAAGGGAATATTATTAAAGTCGATATCCTTTAGTTTTGAAACAGTTGTTTTTGTAATACTTATTTCCATATTGTATTTGGTTAAAAGCGTGCAAAAAATTTATGCGGCCAAGCTTTTAGGAATTTGCAATTTGCCAATGCAAAATACAATTATGTTGCTGATTAAATTGGGGGGATGGGGAAATTTTGGAAGTATGGATGAGATAGTTGATTGCTTTGAATTATAATGTTTTTTCTTTTGGTTATGGTCATTGGTCTATAAATTTAAATTCAATGGTCTCGTCATTAAGGTGAGCCACTCTTCATCAGTATATCTTTTCCGGAACGTTCGGTACATCATTTATTTAAACGAAGAATGTTGAAGGAATCCTAACCTATATTCATAAAGAGATGATAGTAGACCTGCCTATTGTATAACTTTTATTCATTTTACAATTAGTCGTAAAAACCAATTAGAATTAGAATTAGAATTAAGTAATATTCC
>JANMFB010000247.1:0-13139 GCA_031377605.1 Ferruginibacter sp. | reverse complement strand
GTATCTAAGCCTTGAAGCAATCTGTCAGCATAAGCCGTAATGCGCAAATACCATTGACGCATTTTCTTTTTCTCAACAGGGTGCCCACCACGTTCGCTTACACCATTTACAACCTCATCGTTTGCAAGTACTGTGCCTAGGGCTTCACACCAATTTACTTCGCCATACTTGCTAAATGCCAAGCGGTACTCCATTAAAATTTCTTCTTTCTTTTTAGTATCAAATTTATTCCATTCACTAGCTGTAAAACTGCCCACTGTCAACTGCCCACTGCCCTCTGTTTCAAACTTACTCACCAACTCAGAAATAGGTCTTGCTTTATTACTTTCTTTGCAGAAATAACTATTGAATAATTCTAAAAATATTTTTTGTGTCCATTTATAATACGAAGGGTCACTTGTACGAACTTCTCTACTCCAATCATAACAAAAACCAATTTTGTCCAATTGTGCTTTAAAGGTTTCAATGTTTCTTTCTGTTGTAACTGCAGGGTGTTGGCCAGTTTCCAAAGCGTATTGCTCTGCAGGTAAACCAAAACTATCAAATCCCATTGGATGCAGTACATTAAAGCCTTTAAGCCTTTTGTAGCGGCTGTAAATATCGCTTGCAATATACCCAAGCGGATGCCCCACATGTAAGCCCGCTCCGCTAGGGTAGGGAAACATATCCAATACATAATATTTTGGCTTAAAAGATTCGTTTGGTACTTCATATACCTTGTTATCTTTCCATTTCTTTTGCCAGTTTTTCTCTATTTCATTAAAATTGTATTCCATCTTTCTATTTGAGCAAAGATGCTAAGTTTTTTTTAGTTAGACTTATGTTTCTTCTTTTTTCAGTAAAAAAAATGTACAATTGAATTTAAAATAAAAAAAGAAATCGTGAGGTTTTTCTAATAGAAAAAAAATATTTTAAATGCTACTTTAATTTTTTGATAGAAAGTGTTTTAAATTCCATTTTTGTTGATGCTTCGTAAAATTCAAGAATTGCTCCATCTAAAGGTTTCATACCAGCAGCAGGCATAATAGTTTTTGGTAAAGTTTTACAAACCCAGGCAATTGATTTTAAATTGTTAGTTGGATTTTTAAGCAAATATTTTATACAACTATAACCTTGTATTTGCTTTACTTCTTTTGTAATTTCTATTGAGGACGAATCAAGTGGTACCAATTTTCTTATTTTGTTTTTAACCGTATAAGATTTGCCTCTTGTAAAAACAAAATATTCTGGCATGTTAATATTTGCATTTGCAGAAATATAATCGTTTGTATCTCCATCCTCAACATCTGCATTTGCTAAAATAGTTTTAGAAGAATCTTTATTACCTACACAAGTATATGTAATATCAATTGGGATGTTAAATTCAGGCATGTTTATAGTAGCATCAGTTTTAACGTTGGTTCGCATTTGATACTCAACTGAAAAGTTTTGGGCAAATGATAGAACAGGTGAAAAAACATTGGTTAAAACAAACAATAAAAAGATAATTGTTTTCATAAATGATTATTTTAAGGAAAGGTTTTCATTTTTTCAAAATGAAGATATATACTTATGGTACACTCTTTTGTTAAAAAACTATAAAAATTTGGTTGCAAAATATGTTGTGAAGTAGTCAACTCAAAAAAGCAGCAATATTAACAAAAAATAGTTTTAACAAATTAATATGCAGCGTTATTGGATTCCTTTAAATAAATTGCACAACTTGATAGTTAATAAGCATCAAAATTAACTGAAACATTACAAAAACCTTATTTTTGTCACAACTCAGTTTTATAAAAATTACTAACAGCAGAATATTTAATTTATGGCGCAATTTGGAAAAGCATCTAGCAAAAAGGGAAAACCAAGCTATATCTATGCTATCATAGGTGTTGCACTGGTATTATTTTTGTTCGGTATTGTGGGATGGTTCTTTTTAAACATTCGTAAAACAGGTGATTATTTTAAAGAAAACATACAAGTACAAGCCTTCTTAAACAGAGATGCTCCCAAAAAATTAATAGAAAGCGCAAAGACTTACATTGCTGCATTACCAGCCATAAAATCCGTGGAGTATGTAACGAAGGATATGGCTATAAAAAAATATGAGGCAGAAAATGATACTATTTGGAAAACTTTTATAAAAGCTAATCCTTTGCCGGAGAGTATTGAATATTACGTAAAAGCAAAGTATGTGGAAAAAGATAGTTTAAATGCTATTGCTATCCATATTCAAGAAATGTACCCCGGTTTGGTATCTGAATTTAAATTCCCTCAAGATATCGTAGCAAAAGTGGGAGACTTTGCAAAAAAAGTAGTTATTGGATTTCTTATTGCAGCATTATTGCTTACAATTCTGGTTATTTTTTCTATTGATAATACCATAAGGCTTGCAATGTACAGCAACAGATTTCTAATAAAGACAATGCAGATGGTAGGTGCTACAAGATGGTTTATTGCCAAGCCGCTCAATATTAGAGCTATTATTAATGGCGTTATTGCTGCGTTAGTTGCCATTTTCTTGCTATGTTGTTTTGTTTTCTTGGTTGAGGCTTTTGGTCCTCCCGAAATAAAATCTATCAGAGATAACAAAAATATGTTTGTACTGTTTTTTGCTATTATTCTTGTGGGGGTTGTAATAAACTTGATAAGTACGCACAGCGCCGTAATAAAATACCTTAAAATGAAATTGGATGAGCTTTATTAATCCAAAAATTATAAATTGCAGCTAAATAAAAAACAATGAACACAAAGAAAGAAACAACAAAAGCTAACAATAACCTTTTTACGAAAGAAAATTATGTGTGGATGCTAGCAGGTCTTGTGGTAATTGCCCTTGGTTTTATTTTAATGGCGGGAGGCAGAAGTGCCGATCCAAAAGTTTTCAATGCAGATGATGTGTATAGTACTAGACGAATTACCATTGCTCCACTTTTGATTATACTTGGTTTTGTACTAGAAATTGTAGCTATAATGAAGAAGCCTAAGCAGATTTGAGCTATTAGATAGAAGACACAAGATTTAAGATATAAGATTTAAAAGTGCGCAGAAATTATTTTTCTGCGCACTTTCATTTTATTTAAAAACTATATTTTTACCAAAACTATATTTAATGACATTTTTTGAATCAATAATAATTGCCGTTGTAGAGGGACTAACAGAGTTTTTGCCCATATCGTCTACTGCACATATAAAGTTTACACAAAGTTTAATGGGTATGCAATCTTCTGCATTTGATGAAATGTTTGATGTGGTGATACAACTTGCTGCCATACTTGCAGTGGTGGTAATTTATTATAAAAAGTTCTTTGATTTTAAAAGAATCGGATTCTATGTAAAATTAATTATTGCACTTATCCCTGCAATAATTGTAGGCACTTTATTAAAAAAGTATTTAGGAGATAGTTTAAAAAATATACAATTCATGGCGTGGGTAATGCTTGTGGGCGGTATTATTTTATTGTTTATAGATGATTTATTTAAAAATCCTACAATAGATTCAGAAGAAAAAGTAACTAATAAAACTGCTTTCATTATTGGTTGTGGGCAAATATTATCACTTATATTTCCGGGTCTTAGCCGAAGTGCTGCCACCATTATTACAGGTATGAGTCAGAAACTTACTCGTACTGCTTCTGCAGAGTTTTCATTTTTTTTAGCAGTACCTACTATGCTTGCAGCATCTGCTAAAAGTTTTTTAGATACATATAAAGATCATCCAGAAGTGCTCAATAGTAATAATGCTAGTACTTTATTTGTTGGTAGTGCGGTTTCTTTTGTTGTTGCATTAATAGCCATCAAGTTTTTTATTGGTTTTTTACAAAAGCACGGTTTTAAAATTTGGGGTATTTATAGAATAATAGTCGGTGTTTTACTTTTGATATTGATTTATTCAGGATATATCAATGGGTAAAACCCTACTTTGTGTTTAATTTTATTTTTAGTACATTACCATTTACAAAAACGAACCAATGCAAACTGCTTCAAAGAAAGTTATTCATGGATGGGCAATGTATGATTGGGCCAATAGTGTATATAACCTTGTTATTACATCAACAATTTTTCCTGCATATTACGAAGCTATTACAAATGAAAGAACAGAAAATGGTGTAAACTATGTACGTTTTCTTGGAAGAGATTATGTAAACACTTCTTTGTATAATTACGCACTTGCAATTGCACTTTCAATTGTTGCCATTATGCTACCGCTATTAACATCTATTGCAGATTATAGAGGTAACAAGAAAAAGTTCATGGCTTTTTTCTTTACAACAGGTAGCATAGCATGTATGGGAATGTATTTTTTTAAAGGTACAGAAACATTAGGCTTTGGAATTTCCACCATGATGCTTGCTTGTATTTGTTTTTGGAGTAGTTATGTTTTTAGTAATTCTTTTTTGCCAGAAATTGCAGCACCCGAGGATAGAGATAGAATAAGTGCAAAAGGGTTTTCTTATGGCTATGTTGGTAGTGTAATTTTACAACTAATATGTTTTGTATTTGTTTTAAAAAATGATTGGTTTGGTATTACTACTGGCGAAGGTTCTCGTATTTCATTTTTATTGGTTGGTCTTTGGTGGCTTGGCTTTGGATATTATGCCTATGTACGTTTACCAAATTCAAAACCATCTGGAAGTATAAACGATAATAGAAATGTATTTAGCGAAGGTTATGTAGAACTAGGTAAAGTTTGGAAACAATTAAAAGCATTGCCCATTGTAAAAAAATACCTCACCTCTTTTTTCTTTTACAACATGGGTGTACAAACTGTAATGCTAGCAGCAACACTTTATGGAAAAAGCGAGTTAGAAATTCCACAAGAAAATTTGATAGGTGCAATTTTGTTAATTCAATTAGTAGCAATACCTGGTGCAATCGTAATTTCTAAATTATCAGCTAAAATTGGAAATATACAGGCGTTGATGATTGTTGTTGGATTTTGGGTGTTGCTCTGTATAGCAGGATATTTTGTGCCCAAAGGGGGTATAAATGAATTTTATGCACTTGGTGCATGTGTAGGTTTTGTTATGGGAGGCATACAAAGTTTGAGCAGAAGTACCTATAGTAAATTGATGCCCGAAACCAATGATACAGCCTCGTTTTTTAGTTTTTATGATGTTACAGAAAAAGTTGCCGTGGTTATTGGTTTACTTAGCTATGGCTACATTACTGAACTTACTGGTACACAAAGAAATTCAATTTTAGCATTAACTTTATTTTTCTTTATTGGATTAATATTTTTATTTAGAACTTTGAAGCAACAGCAAAAAAATCAGAATTAATGAATGTATTTAGCATAAACACCGGATATTTTAAATTAGATGGCGGAGCAATGTTTGGTGTTGTGCCAAAAAGTATTTGGAATAAGATTAATCCTGCAGATGAGAACAATATGTGTTCTTGGGCATTGCGTTGCATGCTAATACAAGATGATATGAGTTTGATATTGGTAGATACAGGCATGGGAAATAAGCAAGACGAAAAATTCTTTGGTCATTATTATTTGCATGGTGATGATACATTAGAAAAATCTTTGGCTGAACATGGTTTTACAAAAGATGATATTACGGATGTTATACTTACACACTTACATTTTGATCATTGTGGTGGTGCAATTGTAAGGGAAGATGACAAATTAATTCCTGCATTTAAAAATGCAACTTATTGGACCAATCAAAGGCATTGGGAAACTGCCATAAACCCTAATGCAAGAGAAAAAGCATCTTTCTTAAAAGAAAATATATTGCCTTTACAAGAAAGTGGACAATTAAAATTTCTAGAGACAAGTCCAAATGATTTCCCTGCGAATATAATGATACGACAAGTTTTTGGCCATACAGAAGCAATGATGTTACCTCAATTAAATTACAAAGGAAGAACCATTTTGTATATGGCAGATTTATTACCTTCAGCGGGACATATACCATTGCCGTACATTATGGGTTATGATATGAACCCACTTATTACTTTAAATGAAAAACAATCATTTTTAACAGAAGCTGTAGAAAACAATTACATACTGTTTTTTGAGCATGACCCCAAAATAGAATGCTGTACTTTACAAATGACAGAAAAGGGAATTAGAATGAACGAGTCATTTAATTTAGATGAAATTTAAATTATCTAAACGACCTCAATGAGGTTAAAGGATACCTTAAACCAGAATAACCCATCATATCTACTTTAATATTTCCTACTGCTATTGGGCTTTCCACCCTAAGTATGATATGGTTAGGGTCATCACTAACCCATGCAGTCATTTTTTCACCACCCGAAAAAATTGTTCCTTTTATAAGCAATGGTTTAAATTTAATAGCATTGAATTTTCCGTACTGTGTTTTTATTTTTTCTTTGCCTAAGTAACGAATGTATAGGTGATAAATTTCATCATCTAAAAACATGTCAAACGGAATTTTATCTCCTTCTTTATATTTATCCCAGTCTATATTTCTAGCATAATACATGGCACTCACAACATCTTGCATACAGTCTGATATTTTAAAAACGCCATTGGTACTTACAGCAGTATTAGCTGCTTGGTTAAAAGTTACATTGTTATAAATTTTGAAGCCACCTTCATCTACATTGCGCAAAAATTTATAGGGAGATAAAGTTTGCTCATCAATATAACTCTCATATCTATCCCTCACTTTAAAAAAATTATCGAAAAAAGAATATGTTTTTCCTTCGCCTACACAATGAAATACTGGCTTACCATTAAAACGCTCTTTTGCTACTGTAAAGGATGCTTCTCCTGCACCTATGTAAGTACCCATGGCATTGTAAAAAACTTTCATGAGTATTTTTTCGCCTGCCTGAAATGCAGTATTCTTAATGCCACAAAATTCGTTTTTCTGTGCAAATGATGTTGCTGAAAAAAGGCCAAACGTTAAAACCAGTGAAATTTTTATTGTAAAATTTATCATTTTTCTTTTAAAATTTTAACTCCTATTATTAGTAAACTTCCTACTATTGCCGGTACCACAAGATTTATAAAAAAAATGGCTGAGGCAGCAGCTTGAATTCCGATTATATTACTACTGAATAACTGTAAAATTTCTACACTTGCTGCTGCTCTAATTGGTAATTCTGTAAGACCAATTGTAGGAGCTAATGCCATTACCAAATAAAAAATCGATAATAACTTAAAGCAAACGAAGAAATCTATTTCAACTTGCATTGCTTGTAGTAATAAAATATACTGCAAAATAAACACACCATATCTTAAAAAAGATAAAAATAGAATTCTTAACAATTGTTTACGTGAAAATGTATTTAACAATACAATGTGGGAAACAACTTTTTTTAAAAATTTTATCCTGCCCAAGAACTTTACTAATAGACTTACCCTAAGGTAAACCAACAAAAGAAACAAAGCTGCACTTACACTTAGGTATAAAAGAATATCTGCTGTATAGGTTGGTAATGATTTAAAAAGTAATAAATCGTTGCTAAAAAAACGTATTGAAATGAGTGCAAATGCTCCCATGATGAATGTAATAAAAAGCTGGCTCATGCTACCAAGTATTGTAAGCGGTATAGCATCTAATCTATTTTCTTCTTTTAAATATATGATCCTGCCACCGTATTCACCCACACGGTTTGGTGTAAGCATGGTAATGCTACAACCTGCTAAAACACTTTTGTATGCTCTGCCAAAGGAAATTTTTTCCAATGGCTTTAATTGTATTTGCCATTTAAATGCTTCAATTCCCCAATTTACCAATGAAAGTAAGCATGCAAGCCACAATGTAGGAGATAATAAGCTTTGTTTTATCTGCAATAATCTATTAGGTAAATCTTCCTGATGAGAAATTTGCTTATACAAACTCCACGATAAGACTACAAAGATTATAGGCGCTAAAAACCAGTTGAATAATATTTTAATACTTTTGTGCAGATAGATTTTATTTTGGTAAAAATACTGCTCCATTTTGCAAAAGACAACAAAAATTATTTTAGGTATAGATCCTGGTACTGTAGTAATGGGTTTTGGATTAATTTCTGTAAAGGGAAATGATATTGCTTTGATAGAAATGGGCATATTAAAATTATCTGCAAAAACAGATCCTTATGAAAGATTACAACAAATTCATACGACCGTTTGCAATATTATTGTAAAGCATAAGCCATCTACTTTTGCCATAGAAGCACCATTTTTTGGCAAAAACGTACAAAGTATGCTCAAGCTAGGTAGGGCACAGGGTGTAGCAATTGCAGCTGCAATGCAAGCAGGTATATCAGTTACGGAATACTCACCCAAAAAAGTAAAACAATCCATTACAGGAAATGGTAATGCTGATAAGTCTCAAGTATTTAAAATGCTTCAATCTATTTTAAAATTTGAATCTGATGAAAAAACTTTTGATGCATCGGATGCGCTTGCTGTAGCATTGTGCCACCACTATCAAGAAAGCAATATTTTGTTTGGAGATATGGTTGGTAAAAAAGATTGGAAAGCATTTATTGCAAAAAATCCAGAAAGGGTAAAAGTTAAATAGGTTTGCAAAAATGTCTCTTAAAGCATTATAGATTTGATGTAATTCGTTTTTGTATTTCCACCATTTCTTCTACTGATAATTTTAATTTTTCTTTTGTAAAATTTAAGTCATCTGCAGTGTTCATTGGTAGAAGGTGCATGTGTGCATGAGGAACTTCTAAGCCTATAACGCTTATACCACATCGCTTACAGTCAAATGTTTTTTCTATTGCTGTTGCTATTGGTTTTACAAACAACAATATTTCTTGTAAATATTGTTCTGGTAAATCTAATAATTTATCTACTTCTATTTTTGGTACTATCAGCACATGACCTTTCACTAAAGGAAACACATCTAAAAAAGCCAAAAAATGATCATCTTCTTTAATTTTGTAAGAAGGTATTTCTCCAGCAATTATTTTTGAGAATATACTCATACTAATAAATTTTCATGACAGTTATTTGACTTTAACTTTTTGATTATTATACCGTAATTTTCCTCACCTCAAACTTTAAAATTCCTGCTGGTACAGTTACCTCTGCTACTTCGCCTACAACTTTTCCTAATAAACCTTTACCTATTGGAGATGTTACAGAAATTTTTCCTGCTTTTAGGTCTGCTTCGTTTTCAGACACTATTTGATAGGTTACTTCTTTCTTTGTGTTTAAATTAAACACAGTAACATTTGTGAGTATGCTTACCCTGCTTGTATCAATCGTAGTTTCATCTATAATTCTTGCATTGGCATATACGCCCTCTAGATAATTTATTTTTGCTTCCAACAAGCCTTGTGCCTCTTTGGCCGCATCATATTCTGCATTCTCTTTCAAATCTCCTTTTTCTCTTGCCTCTGCTATTGCGGCGCTAGCAGCAGGCCTATCTATAGTCTTCATTCTATGCAATTCTGCTTGCATTTTATCAAAATTCTCCTGTGTTACATAATTAGTGCCTGACATATCAATCGTTTAGCGTGTTACAAAAAAAAATACAACGCTTCTTAAAGGAGCGTTGCAGATATAACAAATATACGTAAACAGTTTTAAAATAAACTATTCAATTACAGCATTTCAAGTACTTTTAGTTTATTTATAAGTACTTCGCTCATTTTATAGAAAGCTTCGTGGCTGTAACCAGCTATGTGAGGGGTAATTAAAATATTATCTTGCTTGAGTAAATATTCTAGTTGTTCTTTTTGAATTTTGGTAAGTGTTACAAGTTTTTCATTTTCCAAAACGTCTAGCGCTGCGCCACTTATTTTCCCAGTCTCTAATGCTTCTATAAGAGCCGATGTATTTATTACATTACCTCTAGATGTATTTATAATAAAAGGTTTGTTTTTTAAGCTCTCAAAAAAATCCTTGTCGGCCATATTTTCAGTTTCACTGCTTAGTGGTACATGAAAACTTATAATATCTGCATATTTACTTATCTGATCCATTTCAGCTTCTCTCACATAATCATCACCGAAATCTTTTTTATATTTATCATACGCCATTATTGTTCCACCAAAGACTGAAATTAGTTTTGCAAAAGATTGTCCTGTATTCCCAAAACCAATAATTCCAATTGTATTCCCGGCTATTTCAGAACCTCTGTTTTCATCTCTGATCCAGTTACCTTGTTTTACCTCATTTGCACTTTTCACAATATTGTTTTTTACCGATAGTAACATAGCCAATGCATGCTCTGCTACTGCATTTCTATTGCCTTCAGGACTACTTAAGCAAATTATATTTTTGGTTGCTGCATACTCAGTATCTATCAATTCCATGCCACTGCCAAGTCTTCCTATCCATTTTAATTGAGTTGCTTTATCTAAAATAGCTCTATCAATTTTTAACCTGGTAGTAACCACAAGCCCTTTTACTAATGAGATTTTTTGTAGAAGTTCTTCATAGCTAATATCCGGTTCATACAAAACTGTATAATCATTTTGTTCAAATGATTCTTTAAGGTATGGATGTGTTTTGGCTGTTATTAATATCATCTTATAAAAAAGCTGTTACACTTATTTCTACATGCACATTTTTGGGTAAACCTTTTACAGCTACAGTTTCTCTTGCAGGTTCATTACCATTAAAATAAGTACCATACACTTCATTTACATCTGCAAACAATGCCATATCAGATAAAAAAATAGTTGTTTTCACAATATTAAATGTGCTCGCATTTGAAGCAGTAAGAAGCGCAACAATATTTTTCATTACTTGATGTGTTTCAGCATGAATATTATCAGTTACAAGTGCTCCAGTTGCTGCATCTATGGCTATTTGACCCGATAAGAAAATAAAATTGCCAGCTTTTACTCCTTGGCTATAAGGGCCAATTGGTGCAGGAGCATTTTCGGTATGTATAATTTCTTTTTGCATTCATTATTATTTATTGCACAAATATATCTTTTTATTGCACGTATTTTTGTTTAAAATTAATAAATGAAATTTGTAGTACTAGCAAGCGACAGTCAATGGAATAGCTTGCAAAATAATAAGAAAGATATTGAGTGGATAAGGGTAAATTCTTTTGAAGATTTCCTATCACAAAAAAGTGCAACTGCTTATTTTAATCTGTTAGATGATGCTGCAGACCAAGAGTATAACGTTATTGATGAAATTATTTTTATAAATAGTATAACCAAAACGCTAATTGAAATTGAAGCTAAACCAAATATTATACGAATCAATGGTTGGAACGGCTTTATTGAAAAAGAATTGTGGGAGATTTCGGGAAATATAACTTCAGAAATATCTATGATGCTAAAGCATATCGGTAAAAAATTTATTACAGTTGATGATGAGCCTGGTTTTGTAAGTGCAAGGGTGATTGCTATGATTATAAATGAAGCATATTTTGCAACAGAAGAAAATGTAAGTACAGAAGCAGAAATAGATATTGCGATGAAACTTGGAACCAATTATCCCTATGGTCCATTTGAATGGGCTAATGTAATAGGCGTAAGTAATATATACGCCTTGTTGAAAAAATTAGCTGTAAATGATAGTCGCTATAATCCCTCAAAAGCTTTGCAAGATTTAAATTAATGATAGTATGCCTTTAATTTTAAATATAGATACGTCCATAAGTACTGCATATATAAGCCTTGCTAAAAATGGAGAAGTAATAGGAGAGGCTATATACACAGAGCAAAAAAGCCATGCAGCAAATGTGCATGTTGCAATCAATGAAATACTCAAAAAATCAGGATTAAAAATATCTCAGATAGAAGCAATAGCAATAGCCATAGGTCCTGGTTCATATACTGGATTACGTGTTGGATTATCTGCGGCAAAAGGATTATGTTATGCTTTAAAAATCCCTCTAATTAAAGTAGGAACCTTAGAATTAATGGCTATACATGCAATATCGAAAGTTGTAGATGCTGAGGATTTTTTATTTTGCCCAATGATAGATGCAAGAAGAGTGGAAGTTTTTACCGCAATTTATGATGCTAATATGAGTGAAATTTTAAAGCCTTTTGCATCAGTGTTGCAACTTCAATCGTTTGCGGAAATATTTATAGGTCATAATATTTATTTTTTTGGTAACGGAATGCTAAAATGGAAAAACATTAACAAAAATAAAAATTCTTTATACCTAGATACAGACGGTTACTATAGTTCATTGAATACTATTTCATTAAATAAATTTTTAAAAAGTGAATTTTCTGATATTGCATATTTGGAGCCATTTTATGTGAAGGAATTCTATTCGTTTTAAACATCCATTTATACTTTCACAATTTAGTGTGATATTTTATATATAAAATAATGTACATTTGCTGTAGTATTTATTCAAATTAATGTAAACTCAACCCCCCAAAAAAACAATGAGTGCAACCCCCGAAATACAGGCAGCTCCTGTATCCACTTCAAAAGAAAGTGTACTAAAAATTAATTATCACAATTTGAAAAAAGGTGCTTTGGTCTTAAGGGCATTGAACCACAAATTGAGACAGCAAATTTTGACGCTTATTGAAGCAGAAAAGAAAATTACTGTTACGGAAATTTATGTTCGTATGCGATTAGAGCAATCTGTAGCATCTCAACATCTTGCAATTTTAAGAAGAGCAGGTATTGTATCTACTCAACGTGATGGTAAATTTATTTACTACACAGTAAATTATGGTCGTATTGGTCAAATTACTGAAGTTACTGAAAGTTTAGTAGCATAATTGGACTTGATATTATTAAGAGCGAATGAAACCATTCGCTCTTTTTTTATGCTTAAATTGCACCCAAAATAGATTACAACTTATGTTTATTAAACAATTATATACCAATTGCCTTAGTGAAGCAGCTTATTATATAGAAAGTAATGGTGAAGCTGCAATTATAGACCCTATTAGAGATTTAGATGAATATTTGGTATTAGCAAAAGAAAGAAATGCAACAATCAAATATATTTTTGAAACACATTTTCATGCAGATTTTGTAAGTGGTCATATTGATTTGAGTAAAGCAACAGGTGCACCAATCATTTTTGGTCCCACTGCAAAAACAAATTACCGTATACAAAATGCAACTGACAATGAAGTTTTTCATCTAGGCAAAATTTCTTTTGAAGTGTTACATACTCCGGGACACACATTAGAAAGTGTTTGTTATTTACTAAAAGATGAAAACAATAAAGCACATGCAATTTTCACAGGTGATACTTTGTTTGTAGGCGATGTAGGCCGTCCGG
>JANMFB010000195.1:0-3918 GCA_031377605.1 Ferruginibacter sp. | reverse complement strand
TTCGTTTGAATCAATTCCAGAGCCTTTTAAAGAACTAAATCTTATTTTATTATTCACTACAAATGGTATCACTTCAAAAGAATCATTAGAATCGTATTTAATTTTAAGCAATTGATGATATTTTTCAATCTTCCCAAATTTTCTCTCACTTTATAACTTCATTAACGAATGCAAGCTTATTTTTATGAAATGAATAGAATCTTAAATATCCTAGTCTCTTTATTTTTTATCACCAATACTTTTGCACAAACCAATTCTTATAAATATATAGATGATGAAGTGGCAAAATATGGTGCACTAAAAAATTCCAATGTTGCAACCATTGCAGACACTATCACCAGATCTCTTCGAGAGAATGAACAAAAAGCAAGAGCCATTTATTACTGGATTGCTAATAATATAGCCATAGATCCTAAAGCTACAAAGCAAAACGACCAGAAGAATATAGAACCAGAAAAGGTAATTGTACTTCGCAAAGCTACCCCACTTGGTTTTTCATTGCTTGTACAAGAGATGTGCAGTTATGCAAAAATTCGCTGCCTCAGTGTAGATGGTTATGTAAAGAATTTTGCAAAAGAAATAAATGAAAAGGCTGATGAAAAAAATTATTCGTGGAATGTTATTCAACTAGGTCAAAGCCCCGAAACTTGGTATTATGTAGATGCTTGCCGTGCTAGTGGATTTATAGATAAAGACCAAAAAACGTTTACGAAACAATTTACTAGCCAATATTTTTTCACAGAAAGAAAACTCTTTAACCTTATCTATTACCCGGATAATATGGCTTGGCAACTAGGCGATGGTGGTCCAAAATCTGTCAATGGCTATTATGCACTACCTGTTATTGGTAATTATGCTGTCGCCATGGAAATGAGAAAACCAATGCCATTAACTGGCTTTATAAAAACAAAATTAAAAACCAGTGTAAATTTTAGCTTTGGCATAAATAGTGATAATACAATCAATAAAATTTCTTTGCTTATAGGTGATGATAAAAAACTTCCCAAAGAAGAGCCAATGAATTTTGACAATAATAGTGGACAAATAAGTTTTAGTTATGAGTTTAAAAAAGAAGACACTTTCCCTATTAGAATTATTGCAGACGGCAAAGTTATTCTAGAATATATGGTGGAAGTTACTGAGAAATAATACCAATTAAACTTTGAAACTATAATTATAATTTTTCAAGGTGCGCTTATTGAACCCGAGATTCTAACTTAATATTACCTTCGACTTCCGCCTTGGCGAAGAAAATACTTTTTTAATGTTTAATCGGTATTATTCAAATATTCAAAAGTACAATGCAAAAAAAACCACCAAATAAGGTGGTTTTAATTTTTTTAATATTTATTATCAAGCTCTTTGCTTTGCTTTTGCAGCAGGCTTAGCTTTAGCTGCAGGTTTCACAGGTGCTTTTGCAACCGACTTTGCAGGAGTTTTTAAAGCAGCTACTACTTTTTTATCTACTACAGGTTTTGCCTTTACTTCTATTACCTCATCTTCATCCATCTCTATTCTCTTAGAAACTGGCTTAGCTTTACCTTTTGTTTTAAGGTTCTTAATAGCATCTTCTATACCTTTCTTAATATCTTCATAAGTAGGCTTTGCAATTCGCTCACCATTTACAAAAAAAGTAGGTACCGTTGTTACCCCACGGTTTAATCCTTCTCTCAAATCGCCTTGTACTTGCCATCCATAAGTAGCATTTACTAAATCATCTAAGAAACGCTTGTTTTGTACACCTGCTTCTTTGCTGTATAATTTTAAACTTGTAGTTCCAAGGTTTTTTCTATTTGCAAATAGAATGTTATGCATTTCCCAAAATTTACCTTCTTGTCCTGTAGCTACTGCAGCTTCGCCAGCTTTTAAACTACGCTGGTGAACGTTTGTTAATGGAAAATGTCTAAAATTAAAACGAATTACTTGGTCATATTCTACCAATAATTTCTTTACAATCTCGTTTGCGTTTGCACAAACCTCACTTTCGTACTCACCAAATTCTTCAAGGGTAATTTCCGCTTTAGCGTTACCTACAAATATGTCTCTAGGTTCGATAATCTCAGCTACTTCTTTTTTAAATGCCATTTTATTGTGTTTTTTAGTACTTTAGCAGAGCACCGCTGTTGTTTGATTTACAATGTATTATATCATCGAAATCACTTATTTTCGTTTATGAAATGTCGTGAAGGTAGCTTATTTTTTTGACATTTTGGCTACCACTCATCAATTTATACCAAAATAGTGCTAGATAGGTATGATTATCAAATAGTTACAAAATTGTTAACTAATAGTTAAGGCTTAGCTTGTTTAACAGGCTTTTCATTTCTAAAAACCACTGTTCCATCAAAAACATCAACCATAACCGGATAATCCCTTTCAATATCCCCCGCCAAAATTCTCTTGCTCAAACCATTTACAATTTGCTTCTGAATCAATCTTTTCAATGGTCTTGCACCAAATTGAGGATCATAACCATTTTCAGCTAAGAAAGTCAACGCATAATCAGTAAACTCCAATTTTATACCATTCTTCTCCACCAATTTTTTCAAATCTTCCAGTTGAATATTAATGATTCCTTTTATCTCCTTTTTCATCAATGGCTGGAACATGATTACTTCATCTATTCTATTCAAAAACTCAGGACGAATTGTTTTACGCAGCATTTCCATCACTTCCATTTTTGTTTTTTCTACTACTTCATCTTTGTTTTTGTCTGTAATATTTTCAAAATTCTCTTGTATTATTTGGCTTCCTAAATTACTCGTCATGATAACAATGGTATTTTTAAAATTTACCACACGCCCTTTGTTATCTGTCAATCTTCCATCGTCAAGTACTTGTAGTAACACATTAAACACGTCAGGATGTGCTTTTTCGATTTCGTCCAATAAAACAACGGAATAAGGTTTTCTTCTCACCGCTTCTGTAAGTTGCCCACCCTCATCGTAACCAACATAGCCAGGAGGTGCACCTACCAACCTACTCACTGTGTGTTTTTCCTGATACTCACTCATGTCAATTCGAGTCATCATATTATCATCGTCAAACAAATACTCAGCCAATGCTTTAGCCAATTCAGTTTTACCTACACCAGTTGTACCAAGAAAAATAAACGAACCAATTGGCTTACGAGCATCTTGCAAACCAGCACGACTTCTGCGTATTGCATCCGATACCGCTTCTATAGCCTCCTCTTGTCCTACTACTCTTTTGTGCAATTCCTCTTCTAAATGAAGCAATTTCTCCCTTTCACTTTGCAACATTTTTTTAAGTGGAATACCAGTTATTTTTGCAACACTTTCTGCAATATCTTCAGCATCTACTTCCTCTTTGAGCAATCTTCTTTCAGATAATGCTCCTAGAGATTCTGTAAGTTTTACGATCAACTCTTCTTGCTCTTTCATTTTTCCATAACGTATCTCCGCTACTTTTCCGTAATCACCATTACGCTCAGCTTGTTCCGCTTGCACTTTCAAATCTTCTATTTCCGCTTTACCGTTTTGTATTTTATCTACCAATTCTTTTTCTTCTTTCCATTTAGCTTTGTACGTATCTCTATCTACAGATAAGTTAGCAATTTCTGTAGAAAGCAATTTCAATTTACCCTCATCTTTTTCTCTTTTTATGGCTTCTCTTTCTATTTCAAGTTGACGAATTTGCCTTTCCAATTTATCCAATTCTTCAGGCATCGAATTCATTTCAATCCTAAGCTTAGCGGCACTTTCATCCATTAAGTCTATGGCTTTATCGGGCAAAAAACGATCCGTCATATATCGGTTGCTCAATTCCACTGCAGCTATAATGGCTTCATCTTTTATACGAATATGATGATAGGTTTCGTAACGCTCCTTCAACCCACGAAGAATAGAAATCGCATCTTCCACACTCGGTTCATCTATCATTACTTTTTGAAAACGT
>JANMFB010000085.1:0-2216 GCA_031377605.1 Ferruginibacter sp. | reverse complement strand
ATTTACCTAACCGCAATTCTAATTGGGTCAATAAGCTCAACTTATTTAGCGTGGACAAGTGCTTATAGGGTAAATTTTTCTTGGGCTTTCGGATTGCAAGGGTTAGCTTTTGCATGGATTACAACAGCATTGATGGCTTATGTTTCAGTGATGAGAGGACGTATTCTTCAACACAAGGAATGGATGATACGAAGTTATGTGGTGACTTTTGCTTTTGTAAGTTTCCGCTGGTTAAATGAATTAACGATTGCAAAAACGTTGATGCCGCAATTTGCAGAAAGAGGGCCAACAATAATTTGGCTATCATGGACAATACCTTTTTTAATTACAGAAATTGTATTGAGTTGGAAGAAGAAATAACTACCACGATAATTTAGTTTGGCAAGTATGTTCCCTCAGTATTTTGAAGCTATAGCTGCTTTTCTTAATGAGGAGTCCGAAGTGGTGGATTACATTAAAATAGTAGATGATATTATGCCGATTGTAATTGACTTTGTACTATTAGCAATGAATTAAATAATCCCGAAAATATTTGTCAATACAAGTGACTATATCCTATTTTTTAAAAAATTGAATTAAAAAAATTATTATATTTAAAGGAATTATTATCGGGTTTAGATGATATTTCAAGCTGCATATTTACTAAAAACTAAACTGAAACTAATGAATCAATCATCTTTAAAAAAAGCTGCCATTCTCATGCTTTGCATGGTGGTTGGCATTATGGTAAGTTGGGAAATTTACCTCAGAAGCAAAGGGATAACGCCTTCTTACAACGATGACTCCCCTCTCTGGGCAAACCAAAGAGCAAGGGTTTACGAACCCTCGGACAAAACAGTTGTCTTTATTGGGTCTTCTCGTATCAAGTACGATTTGGATATTCCTACATGGGAACAACTCACTGGCAAAAATGCAGTACAACTAGCCATGACAGGTAGTAACCCAAGGCCAGTTCTCGAAAACCTGGCAAACGACAATAATTTTAAGGGTAATTTAGTCATTGATGTTACAGAATTTATTTTCTTTTCTGATGCACCTTATTTTGGTAAAAAGCCAAATGCAAATATTAATTATTATAAAGATAGAACACCTGCTCAAAGGGCAAGTTTCCAAATAAATCATTTATTAGAATCTAAGTTTGTTTTTTTAGATAAGGACCAGCTTTCCATTAAAGCAAAATTGGATAGGTTGCATATTAAAAACAGAGAAGGAATTAGGCCAGCACCAATATTTCCACTAGAATTTGAAAGAACAAATTTTGATGAGCAAGCAAAAATGACGAACTCATTTGTAACAGATACGAGTATTAACCATAAAGTAATTAATGTATGGCACATGATTATGGGTGGTCCACCACCACCGCCAATGCCCGATACTGTTTTACATGCTATTTGCACATCTGTAAAAATGAATATTGATAAAATAAAAGCTAGAGGCGGTAATGTTGTCTTTGTTCGCACACCAAGCAGTGGTGCTGTTTTTGAAGGAGAAAAAATGGGTTTCCCAAGAGAAAAATTTTGGAGTAGGTTATTGAAAGAAACCAATTGCAAAGGATTTTATTTTACAGATTATCCGGCTCTTGCAAATATGATTTGCCCTGAAGAATCTCACCTTAGCCCACAGGATGCAATTGTTTACACACAGCAATTAATTAAAATGCTAGGAGAAACAAATATGCTCCCATCTTCAACCTCTAAAACTAATTAATCATGGTATTCAACTCATATACATTTATCGTATTTTTTATGATTATGCTTGTGTTGCATAATCTACCACTTGCTTGGAAAGCTAAAAAAGTAAATCTATTAATTGCTAGTTATATTTTTTATGCAGCTTGGAATCCCCCATTCATTTTACTCTTGTGGCTTTCTACAGTTGTAGATTTTTTTGTAGGAAAAGCTTTATACACACAAGAAAATCCTATTAAGAAAAAAATATTACTTGTTGTAAGTTTGATAGGCAATCTTGGTATGCTTTGCTTTTTTAAATACGGCGCATTTTTATTAGAGAATTTTGTACAGTTAGTAAATGTAGTTGGTATAGATTTTCATCCCGCAAAACCTAGTATAATTTTGCCTGCAGGGATATCTTTTTACACTTTTACCACTTTATGTTACACAATAGATATGTACAAGCGCAAGAGTGAACCAGTAAAGTCTATGCTAGATTTTTCTTTGTTTGTTACATTCTTTCCGCATTTGGTTGCAGGACCAATC
>JANMFB010000074.1:0-7942 GCA_031377605.1 Ferruginibacter sp. | reverse complement strand
GTTTACCATTGTAGATACTGAACAAGATGCTTTCTTACTAGAAAATAGTTTAATCAAAGAACATCAACCATTCTTTAATATTAACCTAAAAGATGATAAAACCTATCCTTACATTGTAATAAAAAACGAACCATTCCCGAGGGTATTTTTTACAAGAAGAAAAATTAAAGATGGCTCTATTTATTTAGGCCCATTTACATCTGTTGCCAATGTGCGTGACATGTTAAATTTCTTAAAACAAAACATTCAATTACGCACATGCAAATTAAGTTTAACCAAAACAAATATTGAAAAAAAGAAGTTTAAAGTATGTTTGGAGTATCATTTAGGCAATTGCAAAGGACCGTGCGAAGCTTTACAAACGTTAGAAGATTACAACAATGACATTACACAATTAAAAGATCTTTTAAAAGGAAATTTGACCCCAATACTTACAAATTATAAAAATAAAATAAAAGAGCATGCTGCAAATATGGAGTTTGAAAGAGCAGCAATCTATCAATTTAAAATATCAAAACTTTTAGAGTACCAATCAAAATCTACGGTGGTAAATACGAAAACCGGCACCGTAGATGTATTTACCATACAAGAAGAAAACAATAATGCTTATGTAAATTATCTTGCGGTAAGTAACGGTAGTATTATTAAAACTAAAACTATTGCCCTTCAAAAGAAATTAGAAGAAAGCATCGAAGAAGTATTGTCATTTGCTATTGCACAACTACGAACGCTTTTTGAAAGTGACGCTAAGGAAATAATTGTACCATTTACAATTGAATATAATGAACCAGATACTATTATAACCGTACCAAAAGCAGGAGATAAAAAAAAGTTATTAGACTTATCACAAAAAAATGTAGATTATTTTAAGGCAGATCTTACAAAGAAAAAGATTTTAGGATTAGAAGAAAAAACTGCTGAACAACACAACGAAGTTTTATTAGAGCTTCAAGAAAAATTACATTTAAACGAATTGCCAGTGCACATTGAATGTTTTGATAACTCAAATTTTCAAGGGAGCTATCCAGTATCTGCTATGGTTTGTTTTAAAAATGGAGAACCAAGCAATAAAGAATATAGGCACTACAATGTAAAAACGGTAGAAGGGATAAATGACTTTGCATCTATGACCGAAGTTGTTTACAGAAGATATAAAAGGCTTACCGAAGAAGGAAGTTCATTGCCACAACTCATTATAATTGATGGAGGAAAAGGGCAGCTGAGTGCAGCAATGGAAAGCATAGACAAATTAAATTTACGTGGAAAAGTTACGCTGTTAGGCCTAGCAAAAAACAAAGAAGAACTATTTTTTGTAGGTGATACAGAATCTTTGTTGCTTCCTTGGGATAGTGAAAGCTTAAAACTAATAAGACGCATTAGAGATGCTGTACACAGGTTTGGCATAACTTTTCATAGAAATAAACGCAGTACAGGTACATTTAAAAATGAACTAGAAAACATAAAAGGTATAGGAAAACAAACAGTAGATATGTTACTGAAAGAATTTAAATCTGTAAAAAAAATAAAAGAAACAAGTGATGATGATTTAGTAAAGCTTATCGGTAAAGCTAAGTTGGATTTACTTAGAGGTGCAAATTAACGGTGAAAGTGCAAAGGCACCAAAAAATTCTATGGCTATTCAAAAAAATACAAATCAAGTTATACTAGTTACAACGACATGTAGCTCAATAAAATTTAGGCATAACACCTCTTTATTAGTCGTTTAGTCACATGAAATCAGCCTAAAATAAGTACCCTTTATAGAAATAACATTAAGAAATTTGCGCTTTTAGGCCTTAGCGGTAAAAAGACAAGCCCCTCAATTTCTTGAAGGGCTCGTCTTTAATAACATGTGTATAAATGCACTTTTAGTAAGCCCATAAATCTTGCTCGTAATTAAATATCTTTTCTTTTATATTTTCTCCTTCTAGCAATTGAAGTATTGGATTTTCTGAAAGTCCTTTGTAGTTTTTAATAAACTGATCGTATGGATTATCAATAGTACTTTTTATTATACGGCCATAAAACATACGGCTTTCAAATAATTCTTCCCAACTCATTCTTGCACCGTAATTTTTACCATTATATACTTCATATTTTGCAAAAGTAGGGCGCATATCAGGATAGTAAACCCAAAAGACAGGTGACTCTCCTAGGTCCAAACCCTGTGGGGTAATAATTCGTTTTATAGGTGCAATTCCTAAAATTCGAAAGAATAAACGGGAACTTTCTTTATCAAATACAACTTCCTCTTTAATTTGGAATTTATAAACAGAATCCGGATTTAACTCATTCCTTCTTTTGATTGGAGCAATCTCCTCACCTTTCTCATTAAATTGCTTGATCTCAATCTCAGGTCCTAAAACTATTTCAGCTACTTGCGCTTTTGTCATAGGAGTGGTAAAGCGGTCGTCGATAGCATCAAAAACTGTAACAATACTATCTTGTATTGCTTGCATCAATATAGAAAAAAAGCGTTGGTTACCATTATCTTGATCAGCAGAATATCTAAAAGGTAGATTTATTTTTTCTCTTGTATCAATTTCACGCCATATTTTGTGACGATAAACTGCATCGTCCGCACGCAGGTTCTCATAAGGAAGCGGTGTCCTATCTCTGATTGCATCATCATCTACAGCTCCATCTCTTCTCAAAGATTTTAATACCTTCTTAATAGGTAAACTATCAGTAACTACAGGGGCTGAAGCAACAGCAGCTTCATCAGTAGTAGCATCAGCACCTGTAACTTTAAGATTGGTTTTATTTTTAGTGCTACGTGTTGTTTTTTTTCTTGTAGCTACAGGTGCTTTCTTAGTTGTCTTTTTCTTTTGAGCCATGGCAATATTACCTCCCCCTGCAAAAATTAAAAAGAGAAAAAGAAACTTTAATAAACTTTTCATAAAATAGATTTTAATATAACGTAATTGACCTTTCATCAATTGTTCTAATACCATCAGGACCTTGTACTTTTATATTTACAAATGTTATGGAAGAACCAGGACCACAACGTTGAATTAATGAACTAACTCCTGATAAATTATTTCCATTAATTGTACCAGGAACGGTAGTTTGGAAGTTGGCTCCTGAAAAATAAACTGTAGCACTTATAATATTAAATTTCAAATCGAACAAGAAATCATCTCCTAAATCAGCTCTACAGAACTGCTGATTTTTAAATTCTACAGCAGGCACTCTTGCTTTACCAGAACCAACTTTGAATACAGGATCTGGTATTTTCTTGGTTCTAAAAGAAAAAGTACTCGACTTCCCGTCAGCAACAACATTGATAGTTGCAGGCCCAAGTGCAGACACTCTTACTGTTCTAGCAGAACCCGTTCCACTTATAGAACCACCACTCATAGAAACGGTTGTTTTATCCCAACCAGTAGGAGATCCAATAGTAACCGGGTTATCTACACCAATATAAAAAACATTCATTTTATCTAACATAACAGCAGCTCCACCTGGAGTACCTACAGTATACTCTACATTCTTAGTTTCTACCTTATCATTACCATCTTGGTCTTTGTAACGAATAGTTACAGCCACAGATTTTGTACCGCCACCATTAGCTTGAAACTTGTATTTACCTTGACCATCTACAACTTGAACACCTGAACCTCCAATAGAAATTTGTGGAGCAGCAGCAGAACTGTAAGCTCCAATACCAGCAGTAATCTCAATTTCTTGACCAGGCATTACATAGTTTGCGCTCTGTCCTATCAATACACCAGTTTTATCAAATTTAACTTTTACCTCTCCTACTTTAGAGTGGCAAAAAGTAACAACTTGGTTTTCAGAATTCTTTACATTGTTTTGAAATTTACTTAACAATGTAAGTCCTGCTACAGTTGGCGTCATATGAAAATAAGCATTGGTAAAATCTTTTACTTTACCATCTTGCCCAGTTGCTGGTT
The DNA here is from genome assembly GCA_031377605.1 of Ferruginibacter sp. Classification (GTDB taxonomy): domain Bacteria; phylum Bacteroidota; class Bacteroidia; order Chitinophagales; family Chitinophagaceae; genus Ferruginibacter. The sequence continues at coordinate 4,025 of JANMFB010000074.1, read as the reverse complement.
TACCATCAACTGCCAAAGAAGTTGCAAATTGTGTACTTATTTCAGGGTCTATTGCAAGCATTGCAGTCTTATAATCCTTCAATTTTTGTTCAAGTTGAGGACCAAGATTTTTTCCGCCTGGGCCATTACCAAATAAACGAGTGGCGGCCTCCAAATCATCTTCTTTAAATTGTTCTACTTGCTTTCCGTCTTCATCCACCATTTTAAAACCAGCCTCATCTTTCAGTTGTTTCTTAATTCCATCTATGAAAGTACTCAAGTCAGCAGATAATTTTTTTGCTACTTCAGCATGTCCATTCCAGATAGTTGCTTTTTCCCTAGTAACTGGGTCGTCAACTTTTGCCTGTAATGATTTGTATAATGTCTCGTTTGCACTATTTAGATTGGTGTTAGAAGTTGTCAAACTCTTGTCCACCACCTTAAATGCGTTTAAAATTTCTGATGAAACGTTCAATGCAAGTAGTGCTGTAAGCACTAAATACATGATGTTTATCATCTTTTGCCTGGGCTCTTTAGGTAAAGCCATAACTTATAAGTATTAGGTTTTATTAAATGTTGTTTCTTAGTAAGTATTTGCCTGTAGCGAATACGCTTTTATTTTTGTACTCGCGGAGGGGGAGAACCTACATACTACCTGCCTTGCATAGCACCTAGCATATTGCCATATACTTGGTTTAGTTTGGTTAAGTTAGTTGCCAAAGCACCAATTTGTTCTTTTGCTTTGTTTGCATCTTCTACACTTCCCATCATTGCAGAACTAGCTTCGGCCATTTTACCGTAGAAACCATTTAGTGCCTTTAGATGATTGTTGCTTTCTTTAAGTTCCAACTCGTAGATTGTGTTTAATGAACCAAGATTTTTTGTAAGTACTTGTACTTGCTCATGAAAACCTTTCGCACTTTCAGATGCATTGCTAAATGATGCCATTGTAGCTGCACTACTATTAAATGCTGTACTCATAGAACCAATTGCTGCAGTAGCTTCTTGTGTTTTCTTACTAAAGTCTGCTGTAGATTTAACTACATCTCCTACGTCAGAAATTCCGCTTACGGTAGTACCAAGTTTCGCAAAACCTTCACCCAATTTTTTTAAGTTCGTAGGAGTAATATCTGCTTCTTGTAACATTTTATCCATACTATTCAACGCAGGATTTCCTGCAGAAACAGCCATCTTTCCTTCGTACTCTTCCTTAACAGGTGGGAAAACCATATAAAGTACACCATAAGTTAAGAAAATAACAGCTTCTGTAATTAACCCTATCTTGAGCAGTAAATCTGCTGATGGAGTATGTAATATTTTTTGAAGTGCACCATAGATAACAACAGCCGCCGCTACTGATACGCCTACGTCCATCCATTTGCTAATGTTTGAAGGGATTTTTACTGACATGTTTTTTGATTTTTAGTTTATTTGAGGATTAATATTTATTAGGATTGATATCGTACTGATACTAAGTGGCATTTCGCTTTGAGGACCGAATTGTCAATTAGTTATCAATAAAATAATTTAAAAATTTTCTATTTTCTTGAGCTTTTAATGGTAGGAGGAAGATCAATGACACAACGGAAACCTATATAAGATTTGGCGGTGTCTTGGTATTCGTATGCACGTGTACTAGTTTGTAGGAAGTATTGAACATCTTTCCAACTTCCGCCACGTATTACTTTACGTTTCATTCTTGGTGGATCAGAACTTTTTGCATTCCAACGAACATCAGGGTTCAAATCGTGTTGGAAATTGTAAGACCCCTCATAATATAAGGAAGAAGTCCATTCTGCTACATTACCTGCCATGTTGTAAAGGCCAAAATCATTAGGCCAGAAAGCATCTGCACGCATTGTATACAAACCACCATCTTCAGGATAATTACCTCGGCCAGGTTTAAAGTTAGCTAATAAACAGCCTTTTTTATTTCTTGTATAAGGCCCTCCCCAAGGAAAAGAAGACTGAGAACGACCACCTCTTGCTGCGTATTCCCATTGTGCTTCTGTAGGGAGACGAAAATCAGTTTGACCTGCTCTCTTCTTGCTTTCATTATAAGCCATAAGATAATGAGTTCTCCATTCTGCAAAGGCTGTAGCTTGTTTCCATGAAACTCCTACAACGGGGTAGTTGCCATAGGCAGGGTGGCTATAATATTGTTTTGCCATAGGCTCATTATAAGCATAGGCGTAATCCCTTATCCAACAAAGTGTATCGGGATAAACCGGGATATCTTGTTTAATAATAAATTCTTTGCGCTGCACATTTGTGTCTCTGTTTATTGCCGCCGCCTTGTAATCAAAAATTTCTGAGTGATAAACTATCTTTTTAGCATCTAATTCTTTTTTACCAAAAATTCTGTTATCTGCGGTTACAATCATTCCATCAATTTTTTCGATGGTTGCCTTATCGTTGTACTTGATAGTATTCGCTTTTTTCCAATCAATATATTCAATACCATCAGCACCAGTTTTTACATAGCCAGAGCCCATTAATTTAGCTGCTATAGAATCTGTTACCCATTTTGTAAACTGGCGATATTCGTTATTGGTAATTTCAGTAGCATCCATCCAGAAGCCACTTATAGAAACTTGTTTGTTTCTTGCTGTGTAAGCATAATTTATATCTTCGTCACTTGGTCCCATATGAAATGTTCCCGGTGGTACATAAACCATTCCCGGAGGTCTAGTCATATTGTACTTACTACCAGGCGAAACACCATGCAACTGTCCATCATTAGGAAGAGAACTTTTCCCTTTGAAGGACTTACAACTAGCAGTGAAAAGGATTACAGTTGCAACTGCCATGAAATTTAATGACCTACTATTCATTTTTTTTACTTTGAGGGTATTAAACAAAAGTACCAATTATTATAAATTAAAAAATCAGGTGAATCAATGCGCTGCAGCTAATCTAACTAAAAAATAAAAAAGCGACACCACTATTAACGAGCCATATCTTTAATTATTGTGACTCGTTTTGTTAATTTACCTTATTTTCTATTACCCTCAACATATCTCGGGTATTGTCATAGGGCTCTTTACACACTGAATTAAGGCATAAATATAGGAATGTTTTTTCAAAAATATATTTTTTTGATATTAAAGTAATGTTAGAATCTTTAAAAGAACCAATTAAAATCCTATTTGGGATATATTCCTCTAGAACTTCATTAAGTAGGGTTGACATGTTTTCACCAACAATCACAATTTCATTTATACCTACATTTAAATTAAGCGCTTGCTGGGCCCAAACGCCAAAAGAACCGGGATGTTTCAGTATAATTTTTTTAAGAGAATCTAGCATTAACGCAGATTTCGCTAGCCAATCTTCGTTGTTATACACTTTTGAAAGGTAGTGCAAATTCTTAGCCATTACAGCATTTGCCGATGGCACAGCCCCATCGTATAACTCAAATTTTCGCATGATAATGTCCTTCTGATTTTTTGAAGTAAAAAAGAAAAAATTACCTGCTTTGTCCAAAAAATTGTTGAAAACTATATTTGTTAATTTTTTTGCAAAGTCTAAATATTCAAAATTTGCTGTAATTTCTTGAAGGTTTATGGCCGCTTCAATAAAATATGCATAATCATCTAAAAAAGCAGGATATTTTGCTTTCCCATCTTTGTAAGTATGAAAAAAACTATCAATATCATTAGCGAAAGACAGTTTTATGAAATTGAAAAGTTCATCTGCGGCTAGTTTATACTTTTCGTCCTGTAAAACAGCATAGGCCTTGCAGAATGCTGTTACCAATAAAGCGTTCCATCCTAAAATAATTTTATCATCCGTAGTAGGTCTAATTCGCTTGTTTCTAGCAGCTAACAGTGTTTTCTTCGACCTTTTAACAATGCTATTTACCTGCTCTAAAGAAATATTGAATTCAACTGCAACTTTTTCGATTGGCTGTACAATTCTCAATATGTTAGTATGTTCCCAATTACCTGTTTCTGTTACGTCAAAATAGACATTAAAGAGTGGTGCATCATCCATAAGTATTTCATCAATCTCGAGTTTGGTCCAAACATAAAATTTACCTTCAA
>JANMFB010000011.1:0-21287 GCA_031377605.1 Ferruginibacter sp. | reverse complement strand
ATATTGGTTTAATGTGTGCAGCCATTTTTGCGATGAATGAAATTGGCTTGCAAGGTGTAATGATACAAATGTTTAATCATGGAATTAATATTATTGGGTTGTGGATTGTATTAGATATTGTAGAGAAACAAACTGGCATAAAAAATATGAGTCAGCTCGGCGGCCTTGCACATAAAGCGCCTACACTTACTATATTTTTAGTAATCATTGCTTTTGCAAACATTGCTTTACCGCTTACCAATGCATTTGTGGGAGAGTTAATGATGTTTGCCGGAATCTACCAGTACAATGTTTGGATGGCTGTTGTTGCAGGGCTGAGTATTATACTAGCTGCAGTTTACACATTAAATATGATTCAGAAAGTTTTTTATGGTGATAAAAATGTCGCTTTAGAAAATGTTGAAGATATTTCTTTAAATCAAAAATTGGCATTAGGTTTAATTGTAATAATGATTTTTGCCTTTGGTGTTTACCCTCAACCAATGATTGATTTAGCAAAAGAAGGAGTGACAGGCTTGTTGGGAAGATAGGAATTAGTAATATGGATTTAGGAGGCGAAGATGGTTCAGTTTTTTTTTACCATCTTTTAATTCACAAAAAAAAATATTTGAAAAAGGAAATTGGAATTTTGAATAAAATAACTAGGAAAAAAAATTCTTAATTATTAATTCTTAATTCATAATTAGGAAACTTATGAATGCAATTATTTTATCTGCAATTTGGGGCGTTATAATGATGTTCTCTGGTGTTTTTGTAAAAAGCAAGAGCACTACAAAATACCTGGCTATTGTAGGAATAGTAGTGTTGTTTATTGCAAATGCTTTGGAATTAAATATGTTTGGAACTGGTCAGATTTTTGTTCATATTAATTCAAATGATATGATAAAAACCAACGGCTACAGTTTGGCTTTTTTAGCTGTGGTTTTTCTTTCTACCTTAATCTATTTTCTATTAAATGGAAGTGATATTGAAAAAGTAGGTGAGCATGTTGGCGAATATTATTCACTCATGTTTTTTGTGCTTTGTGGAGTAAGCATTTGTGCTTCATATAACACTTTGTTGATGTTGTTTTTGGGTATAGAAATTATGTCTATTCCTTTGTACATACTAACGGGTAGTGATAAGCGAAATCTTAAAAGTAATGAAGCAGCACTGAAATATTTTTTGATGGGTGCATTTTCTACGGGTATATTATTAATGGGAATTGCGTTTATTTATGGAGCAAATAACAATGGTTCATTTTACATCAACAATATTCAATTAGCTGAAGCGCCTTTGTCTGCTATGTTTGCTACAGGTTTAGTTTTTATGCTCATAGCATTATCATTTAAAGTGTCAGCAGCGCCATTTCATTTTTGGACACCCGATGTATATGATGGAGCACCTACAGTTTTCACTTCGTTTATGAGTACTATAGTAAAGGTTGCAGGGTTCTTTGCATTTGCAAGATTGTTTGAAAACGTTTTTGGAAAAGTACAAGGGCAATGGCAAACGCTTATTGTTGTAATTACTATAGCAACGCTACTAATAGGAAATATAACGGCTGTATTTCAGCAGAGTGTTAAGCGTATGCTAGCATATTCTAGTATTGCCCAAGCTGGCTTTATGATGCTTGCAGTATTTGCTTTAAATGAAAGAGCAAAAGAAGCATTGCTTTTATATTCGGCAGCATACTGTATAGCAACTATTGGTTTATTTGCGGTATTAGTAAAAATGAAAGATTATACTATTGATGGTTTTAATGGATTAGCAAAGTCACAACCACTATTGGCATTGTGTGCAACTATATTTTTATTATCACTTACCGGCATTCCATTAACGGCAGGCTTTCAAGCAAAGTTTTTAATGCTGATGTCAGCAGCAGAAACCAATACCAGATTTTGGCTTATTATTGTTGCAGTGGTTTTTGCAGCTATTAGTGCTTATTATTATTTTAAAGTAATACAAGCAATGTACTTTAAGGAAGCTGATGGAGAACCTATTGAAGCAAATGAACTAAATAGTTTATATAAAGCTGTTTTAGTAATTGCTGCCATTTTAGTTATAGCCATTGGTATTTATCCTGAGTTGGTTATTGGATGGATGTATCATTTGCCACAATAATTTTTCGGATTTAATATAAATGTGTTCATCTTTCTGCCACTAAAATAATTGCAAAACGTAAAATTTCCTATCGCTAACTCTGCAGAAAAATGAAATCAGTCACCAAAATATTATTTTTTATTTCTTTTCTTCTTCTCTTGTTTTCGCTTAATACAGTTGCTCAAGAACGTTTGCGCATATCATTACTTACATGTACACCCGGAGCAGAGCTTAATGAAGTTTTTGGACACAGTGCGTTGCGTGTTATTGATAGCAATAGTGTTACAGATCATGTTTATAATTATGGCACATTCAATTTTGAAGATAAAGATTTCTACCTCAAATTTATAAAAGGAAAACTTCGCTATTTTGTAGAAATAGAAAACTGCAGCGATTTTGTTTTTTATTATCACGCATTAAAAAGAGGGATAACGGAGCAGGTTTTAGAATTTTCTGATAAAGAAAAAGTTACTATCAAAAAATTATTACAAGAAAACATTAAAGAAGAAAATAAGTATTATCAATACGAATTTTTTAATGATAATTGTACAACTCGTCTTAGAGATATTATAAAAAACAATCACAGTCCTACGCCAATAATGCCAGCTGTAATGCCCGTAACATTTACTTACAGAAATGCTATTCATCAGTATCTTGACAATGGTAATATGCCTTGGAGCAAGCTAGGCATTGATATTTTATTAGGAGCCCGAACAGATGCGGTAATGACATCAGATCAGCAAGGGTTTTTGCCAGATAATTTAATGAAGGCTTTAGATGTTACGAAGAATACATTAATGGTTTCTTCACCCAAGCAACTATTTGAATTAGAAAAAGCGGAGCCCAAAAAAGTAGTTTTCACTCCTATGGTTTTTAGTATTTCAATGCTTTTGGTTTTTATGATTTTCCATTTTACTCAAAAGAATGGCAGCAAAATTATTTTACGTGCGCTTGATAGAATACTTTTTCTATTAGTTGGTTTACTTGGTATCTTATTAATCTTTATGTGGTTTGGTACTGATCATATTATGACAAAAAATAACTATAACCTTTTATGGGCATCACCCATGTTTGTTGTGTATGTATTTGTGTTAAATAGCAAATCTACTTTGGTAAAAAGGTTTTCACTACTCATGGCAATATTTTTGGCCTTACTTATTTGTTTATGGACTTTTCTGCCAGAGCAATTAAATGTTGCTTTAATACCTATTGTAGGTTTATTATGTTGGAGATTATTCTCTCATAGTAGAAGTATGGATTAGGAAATAAATATTGTTGAATTCAAAGTAGAAATATATTTCTTTTCTTGCCTTCTCTTTCTTTATTACCGTGGTAATACAAAAATTACATCATGATTAACAAATCCATTTCATACAACGATTCAAAAATTCACTACAATATTCAAGGTGAGGGCAAACCTATAATGCTCATACATGGTTTTGGAGAAGATGGGAAAATTTGGGAAAATCAAATTGAATTTTTACGGAAAGATTATTTAATTATTGTGCCGGATTTGCCTGGCTCTGGAAAATCTGAAATTTTGCTAGGAGAAAATATCTTAATAGATGATTATGCAGAAGTAATAAAAGCAATTTTAAAAGAAGAACAAATTAGCAAATGTGCTATGCTCGGTCATAGTATGGGTGGATATATAATACTTTCGTTTGTAGAAAAATACCCTCAATTATCAAATAGTTTTGGACTAATTCACTCCACTGCTTATGCTGATTCGGAAGCAAAAAAGGAAACTCGCCAGAAAGCTATTGATTTTATAATACAAAATGGTAGCAAAGCTTTTTTAAAAACTAGTATTCCTGGGCTTTTTTTTGATAATAAAAAAAGCAACATTGATATTGAAAAATTAATACAAAACGGAAGCAACTTTAAGCCAAATTCACTCGTTCAATATTATAAAGCAATGATTGTAAGACCTGATAAAACTTCGGTTTTAACGTCATTTGCTAAACCTGTTCTTTTTATCATAGGGCAACATGACCAAGCAATACCACTTACAGATATCTTGCAACAAACTTATTTACCTTCACATGCGTACATTTATATATTGAGGAAGAGTGCACACATGGGTTTATTAGAAGAAAAAGAAAGGGTAAATGAAATTTTAGCTCAATTTTTGCATTCTATTTAATTCAATTTAAAGAGGATACAGCAAGTTTGTTTAATTTAGTGTTTTATAAATTGTAGATGAAGAAATTTTTATTCATATTCTGCCTTATTGCCTTTTCATTGCCCGTCCTTGCAAAACATGTAACAGGGGGAGAAGTTATATATGAATACCTTGGACCTGGTAGTTTAGCAAATTCAAAAAAATATAAAGTCACACTAAGGTTATTTAGAGATAACTCCTGCACTGGTTGCGCAGCAATGCCCGCGAGTCTTACCATTGGATTTTTTAATAATGATGATAATTCTAAAGTAATTCCAAATCAAGTAATAAACTTATCTGCTACTGCTCCTCTAGCAGTAATTTCCTCTCCGTCTTGTTTAAGCAATCCACCTACTTTAAATTACAGTGTTGGATATTACTTTTACGAAATAGACTTACCTGACAATACAAATGGCTATTCTATTACATACCAAACTTGTTGTAGGGTGGATAATATTGCCAACTCAGCAAATAGTGTTGGGTCTACATTTGTTGGTTCAATACCTGGTACCAGTACATTACCAAATGGGAATGATAATAGTCCACAATTTGAGCAAGGTATTTCAATTATATGTTTTGGGCAAGTGTTTAGTTTAAATTTTAGTGCTACAGATTCAGATGGCGACCAACTTGTTTATAGTCTAGAGAATGCTTACAATGGGGGTGGTGCTAATTCTACAACCGGAGCAAGTTTTAACAATCCTGCACCACCACCATATGGCTCTGTTCCATATACCAATGGCTTCACTGGTGCTCAATGTTTAGGCCCACTCGCTTCAATAAATGCTGCTACTGGCATAATTTCAGGAATTGCACCTGGCTCTGGAAGCTATATTGTTTGTGTTGCGGTAAAGTCATATCGAAATGGAATCTTTATTGCAGAACACAGAAAAGATTTTATTGTAACTGTAGCCCCTTGCACTGCTGTAAGTGCGGAACTAAAACCTACCTATACTAATTGTGATAATTTTGATTTTAGTTTTTCCAATGAATCTAGTTCTCCATTAAATCTTACATTTAACTGGAACTTTGGCGACCCTGCATCAGGCGCAAACAATAATTCTACTAGTGAATTTCCAACACACACTTATTCTGCGGCCGGAGATTTTTTACTTACCCTTGTGGTAAATCAGGGTCAACAATGTGAGCGAACTGCCACTTCAATTGTAAAAGTTTACCCGGGCTATAATCCTACATTCCCTCCAATTGATACTGCTTGTAAAAACACACAGATTAATTTTACCTCTGGGGGCACTTTAAATTATGGCGTGTTCAATTATTGGAAATGGGATTTTGGTGTTACTTCACTTACTAATGATACCAGTAGATTACAAAATACCACGTATAGTTATACCACTGCTGGTAATTATAATGCCTCTCTCATTGTAAAATCGAGCAAAGGATGTGTTGATACACTTTTTCAGGATATAGTAATTACAGACAGTGCCAATCTTCGTATCCCAAGAGATACTTTAATATGTTCCGTTGATACGCTTCAATTATCTACTAACATTATTAACGGCACTGTAACTTGGAGCTCTAGTCCAAATCCAAATTATATGATTAGTGATATAAACAGCTATAATCCGCTAGTAAGCCCAGATGTGACTACAACATATACAGCTACATATTTATCTCCATCGGGCTGCACTGCTACAAAAAGTGTAACCGTAAAAGTTGTAAATGATGTTACATTACTAGCCATAAACGATACTACCATTTGCCGAACAGATACTGCAAAACTCATACTTAACACAGATGCATTGTATTTTGCTTGGACTTCTCCCGGGAATCCCCCAGGTATCATTTTAAACCCAACGGTACAAAATCCTAGTGTTGTTCCTGTAAATACTTTTACCACTTTTAATGTAAGGGCATCTATTTCCAATAAATGTTTTGAAGATAAATCTATCGATGTAAAAACAGTTCCATATCCTGTTGTGAATATAACTGGCGATAGTAAAATTTGTTTTGGAAATAATGCAAACTTTTTGGCTACGGGTGGTAGTAATTACCTATGGACTCCTGCTAATTTTTTAAACAGTACCATTATACCAAATCCGGTTTCTGTAAAACCTACCAGATCTATTTCCTACACAGTAAAAGTAACTGACACATTTGGTTGTCCCAAACCTGTATTTAAAACTTTCCCTATAGAGGTTGTAAGGGTAATTGCAAACGCTGGTCCGCAAGATACTAGCATTGTGCTTGATCAACCATTGCAATTAAATGCAACCGGTGGCCTGAATTATTCTTGGACTCCTACAACGTCGTTGAGCGATCCCAATATTTTTAATCCGATTGCGAATCCAAAAGATAATATAACCTATACTGTATTTGTATCAAACGATATTGGTTGCAAAGACAAAGATACCATCAGGGTAAAAGTGTTTTTCTTACCGCCCGATATTTATGTACCATCAGCATTTACGCCAAATAAAAGCGGTGCTAATGATAATTTTAAACCTATACCTTTAGGAATAAAGCAACTTGAAAATTTTAGCGTATACAATCGGTTTGGAGAATTATTATTTACCACAAGTACAATTGGTAGTGGATGGGATGGCACTTATAAAGGGCTAGCACAAAATCCTGCTACCTATGTATGGCAAGCTACTGCTATTGATTATAAAGGCAAGAAAGTTTTTAGAAAAGGAACAGTCGTCTTGATAAGGTAAGGCCCACTAAATCCATGAGAGGGCTCTTATCTTCGCATGGATATTTTTAACCATCTTCAACTCTTTCAACAATATACAACCCTTAACCCCTTTCTATGAAATCAGTTTTTATTACAGGCGCTACATCAGGCATTGGAAAAGCATGTGCAGAAAAATTTGCAGCTAATAACTATAATCTTATCATCACAGGAAGGAGAGCTTCATTACTCTCAGAAGTGAAAAATGATTTAGAAGTAAAATTTAATGTATCAGTAACTACACTTTGTTTTGATGTTCAAAACAAGACAGCCGTTTTTGAGGCAATAGAAAGTCTATCAATAGAAAATAGGTATATCGATATTCTAATAAATAATGCAGGGCTTGCCCTCGGTAGAGATCCTTTTGATGAAGCAGACATAACAGATTGGGAAACAATGATGGGCACCAATGTGAACGGACTATTATATGTAACCAGGGCTTTATTACCCTTTTTAAAAAGTAGCAAAGGACAAATCATTAACTTGGGTTCTATAGCTGGTAAAGAAGTATATGAAAATGGCAATGCTTATTGCGCTAGTAAATTTGCAGTAGATGCGCTTTCCAAAGCAATGAGAATAGATCTTGTAAAACATGGGATTAAAGTAACTTCCATAAATCCGGGAGCGGTAGAAACCGAGTTTTCTATAGTTCGTTTCAAAGGCGATACAGCCAAAGCAAATGCAGCATATAAAGGCTTTACACCACTTTATGCAAATGATATTGCTGATACTATTTTTTATTGTGCCACGCTGCCACCCCATGTTTGTATAAACGACCTTACCCTTATGTGCACGCAGCAAGCTAGTGCTGTAATTTTTTATAAAGAAGGATGAGTATAAATTGATAAACTACCGAACTGATTTTTTAATACAAATCAAATAATATACAGGTAGTGAATTTATCATTAAAATGTAAGAATGATTATCTCTAGTGCTAAAAATTTGACTAGTAGAATATCTTCTACTACATTTTAGAACAATGGTTTACATTTATATGAAAGAATTAGTTTGATATTTACAAAAGTATTAGAGACATGTAAAAAACATCCTCATAATTCTAAACAACCACCTCAATCTAATAAAATGAAACCTATCAAAAACATACTATCTATTTTTTGCTTTATAATAAGTTTAGCAATTAGCCAAAAAAGTTTTTCGCAACCAATGGTTCAAAAAGTAGCTTTTGATAATCCTGCTATTCAAACGCAAGCTGATAGTTTAAAAGGAATATATGCTAAACAAGGATTTGTTATTGCAAGAGAATCTGGTATGGCTATGGAAAGCGAGTATGAATTACCGGTATTACTTCCATTAAAAGAAGGAACTTGGTACCGTGTTGTATTCATTGGCGATATTACATCTAAGTTATATGAAGTTCGTATGTTTGACTGGAATGAAAAGCAAGTTTTTTATGCAAAAAAAATGTGGGGAGATGTTGATGGTAATATTATAAGTTACGATTACATACCTAAATTTACAGAATACCATATGATAAAGCCTGTACAAATAAATAAAAAGCATAAGCAAGTTGGTGGATATTTTATGATATTCAAAAAAACAATTCCACAAAATTAATGTCTCAAAGCTATTTCATACTTATCCCCGCCTCAACTAAACTTGAGGCTTTTTTTTGCTCTTTACTTTCTATTATTTGTATCAATATTCTAGCGACTTTTTAACAAGCAGTAAAAAGCATTATTAGTAACTACTTTAAAAAAATAAAAAGTCTTTTCATAGGTACAAATAGGTTTGTAGGGCAGCAACTTACAGTATACTTTTCAATAAAAATATTAAAATGGTTGTATCTGGTAGGAATGCGGTAACACCATTCTTTAATAAAAATAATATTCCCCTTTATAATTTCGAACTTACTAAAAGTGTTGAAGTCATTTGTACAGTAAAAACATTATAACCTAATTATGTGATAAGCAATATGGTAATAAGTAAGTTAAATAATTGAAATCTTAAAAAATAGGGTGTGTTTTCTAATAAATGTAGACGCTACAAAGTATCTTCAGAAACTGGTATGCTCTATGGCTTTATGGAATTTATATTTGCAAGTATAGATTTTAACTTTTCAAATAAGGAGCGATATATAGAAAATAATATATCCCCTCAGTTATAGTTTTAAGGTAGGTCATTAGTCTTCAAATTTAATCAGAGCATTTGTATTTGCTTATGGGTTGTATCTCTGAAATACTACATTAAAGGGTTCTAAAAAAGTTGATTTATGTATTTATAGGTATAATCAAATTAATACTTACCAGTTGTAGTATACGGTATTTTTTATTTGGGTTTTCAATTTTTGATTCACAAGTTTAATTGTTATAAAAGTTATTACTCCTTTATAAATTTTATTTCTAACTGTATTTTCAAAATGCCCCTAATAACTTAACTTTTAATTGTTTCACTACTCATTTAAAAACAATGCTATTTTTCATCTTCTAGAGAGAATGCAGGGTTATATTTGAAGGCTTTTTATTATTTTAATTCTGTCTAAGATATTGTACCAATTATATCGATATTTAGTCCAATTGACTTTCGGTATAATGCCGCGTATTAGTCGTTTAGACCAATTCAATTGGACTACTACGTTTACACAGACGTTATTAAGTCTATATCTAGAAACTAATTTTTTTTATCATTTTAACAAATATTACTATGATTTTTCTGTGCATTGGAATCTGCTAAATGGAGATTTATTTTTGATGTGGTATTCTGCCTATAATCTTTCTAAGAAATTAATTTGCTAATTTAAGAGGACTCCAAACTATTTGAAAAGCGTATTTTGTTATTCATTGTTCTAAACAAAATTAATAAAATTAATGTGTTGCTTAACCAAGTTTAGGTACAAACAAATGAAAAAATTAACATTTCGATAAATTCTTTATTTTTTCGTACACGATTTGTACCTATTCGTAAACTATCTTTCGATAGACAATCAACTAAGTACATAAACAATGTAGTTTATTTAACATATTTGTATAGTAAAAGTACTACATGCTTTTACAAATTTCAATTTTGTTTAAAGTCTGCTATCCGAACCAAACCGCTTTTTTTATCAATCAACTTTAAATCAATTGAAAAAATGAAATCAATTAAACAATTCACTCAAAAACTGAAAGATGCACAAGCATTAGATGTTGGGTTGAGCAAAATGATGAAACGCAGCTTTACGATGCTGTTTTTTCTGTTTTTTGCCACATCAACACTTTTTGCCTCACATTTTCGGTATGGTCTTTTAACGGCTACTAGGTTGTCAGAAACTAGTACGACCGTTACGTATCGTTTAAACTCTACAACCGCATGGCGAACCGGTTCATTCCTTTCTTTTTATCCTGCTGGGAATCTTTCCTATTCAATTACAGGAGGAAATACTGGTTCAGTAACAATCACACATTCTGTTGCTACAGATCCTTCAGGTAATTGGGAGAATGCAAATGGTTCAGCAGTGTTAACACTAATTAAATCTGCAACACTTACTAGGATTTCCTACTCGGATTGTTGTAAAATAAACATGCAAAACAACAGTAGTACAAGTTGGGATCAATATATAATATTGAACACAAATGCTCCTGGAAGTTCTCCTGTATCTACTCTTCCGGCTACAGTAAACGTTCCTGCAGGTTCGCCCGCTGTAACTTTTTTCATTCCTGCAGGAGATCCCGATGCAGGTTCTACCCTTACTTTTGGGTCTACTACAATATTTGGACAAACTCAGCCAAGTGGCTATTCTTTGATTCCTACAACTGGTCAGGCTACAATAAATACTGTAGGTAAAGGAATTGGTGAACTTTATAACGCACAAGCAACTGTAACTGATAACAACGGTAATCAGATTTTTTTAGACTATATTATCCAAATAGTTGGAAATTCAACTCCTCCTGTATATGATTATTCAGTAACACCTGCCAATGGTTTTATTTTTAATGCAAATGCAGGCAATCCTCTTTCATTCCAAATTAGAGCTACAGATGCTGATGCAGGGAGTACTGTGGGTCAATCAGTTTCAGGTTTATCAGGGTCTATGTCTCTTTCAAATTTTAGCCCTGCTTTACCTGCTACAGGAAATCCATCTTCTACAACTTTTAGTTGGACTCCAACTGTAGGAGAAATTGGTTCTACTTATATTTTAAATTTTATTGCTACTGATAACGTAGGGGTGCAAACAAGTACTTCTGTTAGAATAAATGTAGTGAGTGGTTTTCAATGCAGTTATACTTCAAATGGTAACTTAGTTGTTCCTCCTGGTGTAACTTCTGGTACGTATAAATTATGGGGCGCTGGTGGTGGCGCTGGTCTTACATCGGGCACTACAGCTTCTGGCGGTGGCGGTGGCGGTGGATACACACAAGTAAATAGAATTAACTTAGTGCCTGGAAGTACTTTTCCGCTTACTGTTGGTATAGGTGGAGTTCCAGGCAGCGATGGCGGATTTTCACAAGTAGAAGGGGCAATAGCTTCAGGTGGTACAGCTGGTTCAATAATTGGTATTGGAGGATTTGGCGGAGGTCAACTAAGTCCATTTAACGTTGTTCCTTCTGGTGCAAACTTTCCGTCAGGTTTTTCTTTCAAGGGGGGGGATGCAGGAGCTGCAACTAACCCAATCGTGCTATTTGCTGGCGGTGGTGGAGGTGCAAGTGCTTCAGCTTCTGCTAACGGAGCACCTGGAACAAATGGTGGAACAAGTCCTGCCAATTTAGGTGGAGCAGGTGGTGCTCCTAATGGTGGGAATGGCGGTAATCAAGGTAGTAATGGAAACAACGGCACTGCTATAGGTGGTGGCGGTGGTGGTAGAGGTAGTGGTGCTTCTACAGTGGGTGGTAATGGTGCTAATGGCCAAATAGATATTATTTGGAACTGTGGTACTTTAACTTCTGTTTCATATCCATCTCCTACAGTTTGTAGTTACGGTACTCCTTTAACTCCTTCAATTGTTCCTGCTACTTCTATTGGTGGTACATTCAGTTCTACAACTTTGGGTTTATTCCTAAATACAACTACTGGTGCTATTGCACCGGGTGCTCCTCAGGGAACACACGTTATTACATATGGATGGGCTGCATTTTGCACTTGCCCAGCACAGAGTGTAACATTTACATTAACAATAGCTCCTCAAGCAGTTGCGCAAGGGCTTACTTATGCAGGCAGTCCTGCATGTACAAGCTTAACTAGTCTTTCACCATCATGGACAACATTGAATGGTGTAGCTGGTGTTTATTCTTCTACACCTGCAGGGTTAAGTATCAATGCTACTACTGGGGTTATTAATCCTAGTCTTTCTACTCCTGGTGTGTACGACGTAGACTACGATGTTGCAGCAAGTGGTAATTGTAACCCAGTCAATGCTCATACCGATGTAACTATTACAGCGAACCCTACAATAGCAAACTTTGATTATCCTCCTGCTGGTCCTAACAACAATATATATTGTGCAGGTGCAGGTTTACAAAGTCCTTCATCTAATGTAACTAATCCTAACAACAATACAATTACTTATAGTGCTTCACCTGCGGGTTTAACTATAGACGCATCAACAGGTGTGGTTAATCCTGCTACAAGTACACCTGGTGTGTACACAGTTACTATGACTATTGCTGCAGGTGGCGGTTGTTCTGCTGTTACAGCTACAACAAGCGTTACCATTTTGGCTCGTCCAACGGCTACAATAGCTTACGTAGGTAGTCCTTATTGTCAAACGGTTGGTTCTACTTCACAACCTATCAGCATTACAGGTGTTACAGGTGGTCCATTAACAACTGTAAATTTCAGTTATGTAACGGCTCCTGGTTTAACTTTAGATCCAATGACTGGTGCTATTGATTTAAATAGTACTCCGGGTACGTATACTGTTAAATACAGATTCACTGGTGCAAATGGTTGTTTAGATAGTTCTTCAACTACGGTAACTATTAGGTCTCGTCCTTCTTCAACTATTTCTTATAGTGGAGCTAATCCAATTTGTAGTAATGTTAGCCCAATAGTGAGTGGTACCGTTACTTCTGCTAGTAATTGGACGTTAACTTTAAGCAATGGCCAAACAACTACAGGACTTAGTGGTACTAATGTTCCTTGGAGCATTGCAGTTAATACACTTAATCCAGGTGAAACAGCAACTTATTCAGTTACTTCTGTAGTGAGTCAATTCTGTAGTGCTTTTGCAATACCTGATATGCCAGGTTCTGTAACTATTACAAAACGTACTATTACATCTGGTACTATACCTAGTGCTGCTAATACAAGAGTGTGCGAAGGCCAAGCAGCAAGTATCAATGTAATATTGACGAGTGCTGCAAACTGTGCACCTAACCCAAGATTCAGTGGCGTATTTGCTATTGAATATTTTGATGGTTTAGGCTGGCAGCCACACCCTACCAATCCAACATTTGCATGGACAAGCAATGCGGGTGCATCTACCACAGGTACTGCTACTGCTATTTCTATCCCTGCAGCTATCTTAGACAATCCAAATTCTTACACTTTACAGTATAGAATTAGCTGGGTTTCTTTGGTAGATTGTAACGGATGTGCTGCAGATCCTTTAACAGGAAGTGTGATTGTAGAAATCGTTCCTAATCCATTGTTAATTGTAACAGCTGCACCTACAGGCGATGTTTGCCCAGGTACAGTGGTTCCATTTACAACAACACAAGCTGCAAACAGTTATGTATTGCCACAGTTTGCGTTGTATAATTGGATAGCTACTGCTACTCCATTGGTGGGAGCTCCGTTTACAATTGGCCAGGGCCAGAATGTTTCTTTAGGAAGCATTAATGTAACGACACCATCTTGTCCGTTTAACGGAACAGTAACTGTAAGGTTTACACCATTAAACACAAGCTGCTGCAATTGTTTATATACACCAATTATACGCACATTCACAGTAAGAGATATTATCGCTCCTACATGGACAACGGCTGTAGGAAATTTAAACAGAACTTTAGAGTGCAGCGATGCTGCTGGTTTAACTGCAGCACAGGCATTGTTCCCAGTAGCTTCTGATAATTGTGATAATGATGTTACAAATATTGTAGAAATAGCTGGTGCATTTGTAGCAAGCCAAACTTGCCCACAAGCAGGTACTTACACAAACACTTGGAGAGTTACAGATGATTGCGGAAACGTAAGTGCCGTATACACTCAGGTAATTACCATAAGAGATACACAAGCGCCAACATGGACTACAACTACAGGTTCTTTAAACAGAACTGTACAATGTAGCGATGCTGCCGGTTTAACTGCTGCACAGGCATTATTCCCTGTAGCAATCGATAATTGCGATGGTAACGTAACCAATATCGTAAAAGTAAGCGGTGCATTTGTAGCAGGTAGCTGCCCACAAGCAGGTACTCGCACCAACACATGGACTGTAACAGACGATTGCGGAAACATAAGTGCAATATTTACACAGGTAATAACAATCATAGATACACAAGCACCAACATGGACTACAGTTGTAGGTTCTTTAAACAGAACTGTACAGTGTAGCGATGCTGCGGGTTTAGCGGCTGCACAGGCATTGTTCCCTGTAGCATCTGATAACTGCGATGCTGACGTAACCAACATTGTAAAAGTAACAGGTGCATTTGTAGCAGGTAGCTGCCCACAAGCAGGTACACGTACAAACACATGGACTGTAACAGACGATTGCGGAAACGTAAGTGTAGTATTTACACAAGTAATAACAATAATAGATACACAAGCACCAACATGGTCTACAGTTGTAGGTTCTTTAAACAGAACTGTACAGTGTAGCGATGCTGCGGGTTTAGCGGCTGCACAGGCATTGTTCCCTGTAGCATCTGATAACTGCGATGCTGACGTAACTAACATTGTAAAAGTAACAGGCGCATTTGTAGCCAATCAAAATTGTCCTCAGTCAGGTACTCGTACCAACACATGGACAGTGAGAGATGATTGTCAGAATTTAAGTGTAGTATTTACGCAGGTAATTACAATTATTGACAATACAGCTCCGGTATTAACAGGTGTATTACCTGTAGGTCAAACAGAGATAAATGGTTGTATAGCAAGTGCACCTGCGGGCCCAACTGCTGTGCAGATTGCTGCTTTGTATACTGACAATTGTGGTACGGTTGTAGTTACAAAATCAGGTGAGCCAACAGGCACAAACTGTAATTGGACTGCTACTTACACTTACACAATTGCTGATAACTGTGGTAATGCATTACCAAATTTGGTTATCACTTATAGCGGTAGAGATGTAAGTGCTCCTGTAATTTCTAATGTAATACCTACACAAACGTTAAATACGGGTGCAGGCGTTAACTGTGGTGTTCCAATGCCGAATTACACAGGTTTAGTAGTTGCAACAGATTGCGGTACATTTACTTTAACCCAGTTAGCTCCTAATGCGCCGGGTACAATGGTATTTGGTTACAATGGCTTTAGAGATATCGTAATTGAAGCAAGAGATGCTTGTGGAAATGTTAGTACAACAACATTCAGAGTATTGTTGAAAGATTTAACTGCTCCTACAGCAATTTGTAAACCATTTACTGTAGACTTAAATGCAGCAGGTAACGCTTCAATAGTAGTAGCTAACGTAAACAACGGAAGCTTCGATAATTGTACGCCAACTTCTCAATTGGTTTATAGCTTAAGCCAAACAAACTTTAACTGTTCTAACGTTGGAACAAACAACGTTATACTTTCAGTAACTGATTTGTGTGGTAATGTAAGTACTTGTACAGCTGTAGTAACGGTGAGAGATGTAACTGCACCAGTTATTACTTGCTTTGCAGATACTATCATCAACAAAAATGCAAACTGTACTTACACATTACCTGATTTAACTTTCAGGGTAAATAGAACAGATGCTTGTGGTATTGGAACAATAACACAAAGTATACCTGTAGGAACAATTTTTGCGGCATCTATAACAAGTATGCCAATAACATTGACAGTAACAGATGTGAATGGTAATGCATCTACATGTACTTTCTTAATTACATTTAGAGATGTAACGCCTCCAGTTATTTCTGGATGTCCTTCTAACATTACTGTATTTACAGGTTTAGGAAGAACAACTTGTAATCAAGTTGCAACTTGGATTCCTCCAACAGCAACGGATGCTTGTATTCACTTAGCTACAGAAACACAACCTATCTTTGGTAACTTTGCACCGGGTGCTACGTTCCCTGTAGGAGTTACAACTGTAACTTATACTGCAACTGATGTGGCAGGTAATGTTGCTACTTGTAGCTTTACTGTAACAGTAATAGATAACACAGCTCCTGTAATAGCAGGTTGCCCATCTAATATTAGTGTAAATACAGGCGCAGGAAGAACAACTTGTGATCAAACAGCTACTTGGACAGAGCCAACTGCTACAGACAATTGTACTGCTGCAGGAAGTTTAATAAGAACAAGAAGTCATGCTCCAGGTTCAGTATTCCCTGTAGGAACTACAACAGTAACTTATACATTTGCTGATGCAGCAGGTAATGTTTCATTATCATGTTCATTCAACGTAGTAGTTACTGATAACACAGCTCCTATCATTGCATGTCCTGCAAATATTGCAAACCCACCAATCAACACTGCGGGATGTTTAGCAACAGTTGCTACATCTAATCCTACAATTAGCGATAACTGTGGTGTAACAACATTGACATGGGCAATAACAGGTGCAGGAATTACACCTAATGTAACATCGCCTACTACAGGAATTAACTTCCTTGGTACTCGTACGTTCAACTTTGGTGTAACTACTGTTACATACACTGCAACTGATGCAGCTGGAAACCAATCAACATGCAGTTTCACAGTGACTGTAACAAGACCATTTACAAGTGCAATTTCTGGTACAACAACTGTACAACAGAACAACACTGGAACAGCTAATGTGTTATTCACATCGCAACTTGGTACTGCACCGTACACTATTGTTTACACTCCACCTACGGGTTCTAATGTAACTATAGTTACTAATGCAACAAACTCAAGTACAATAGGCGCAAATCCAAACTGGTTAGTTACAACAGTACCACAGTCTAGTGCGGTACCGGGTACATATGTATACAGATTGGTAAGTGTAACAGATGCGTTTGGTTGTGTTGTAACGCCAAATACTACTGCTACAATTACAGTTGTTGGAACTAACTATCCAGCACCGGATCTTACACCTAGTATAGCTAGCATGGGTCCTCTATTTGTACAGCCGGCGTCAACATCATTAGGTTATATTGATCTATATAATGTTGCACCTAATCCAACAACTGGTGTTGTTTCTTTAGAGGTTTATGCACCTGCAAACTTTAATCTAGTAATTGGTGCTACAACAACTGCTATTGGTTCTAATATTGTAGATAACAATGATTTTGACATCGTTGCTTATCCTGGTATTGGTTACTTAATCACTAGTAAGCCTGGTGTAGTATTCGATGCAGATTCAGGTAAGAAACTTGGATTCCAATTGATAGCTACAGGTACCAATCAAACAAAAGGTAAACTTGGAATTGTGTTGGTTAATAAAACAGGTGGTATAATAAATGTTGTAGGAGATAGTAATAACTCTAACAACGGTGGAGCAGAAACCTATTCAATTATCAATTAAAACGAATAAATATGAAACGATTATTTTTTATCATGAGTTCGATTGTCTGTTTGAGTACGCAAGTATCAGCTCAGGGAGGATTCCCATGTGATATTACATCATCAGGAGTTCAGCTAAGAAATACAAGTGGCAATCCAATTACAAACTTGTTTGTAAACGGAGCCCCTGGTGTAGCAAACTTTGTACTTGCCAATCAAGGTGTTGGTCAGTCAGACGGAAGCCCATGTAGTTATGCAGTTGGTAAAGTACAGGTTAAAGTTCAATTTGTACCGTCAAATTTTGCTAGCTATTACTATAGATATGGCGGAGGCAGTAATACTTTTACTACTCCAAAATACACATGGACCTATGATCCTGCTAACTCGTGGTTGCTTGGCGTAAATACAGCACCTATCTCTACGGGTTTTGCAGGGGCAGAAATTGTTGATGTTCCTATAGTAGCGGTTGCAGCAGGTTCTGTTCCGCTAACTGTAACTATGCAGATTGTTAATTCTGGTAGTGGGGACAATACAAACAATAATGCTTTTGACTTACCAATTACGGTTCTACCGGCAGCAAACGGTCCATTACCTGTACAACTTGAATCTATAGATGGTTTAGGTGACAAATGTAATGCACAACTTAGGTGGAAAACTAGCTACGAATTAAACTTGAAAAAGTTTGAAGTAGAAGTTAGTAAAGATGGTATCAGCTTTGATAGAGCAGGTACGGTTAATCCATCAAATGCTGTAGATGCAGGTATGTATCAATTTAACACTACACAAAGTAGTGGAGTAAATTACTACCGTTTAAAAATTATAGACAAAGACGGATCTTTTGTTTATAGCAAGGTAGTGCCTATCTCTACTAGTTGTAGCGATAAAGTTGTAAAGGTTTTCCCTAACCCAGTTAAGGCAGATCAATTATTAAGTGTAAATATTTCCGGCTACGACGCAAGCGTAAAAGGGGATCTATATTCTTCAACAGGTCAATTTGTTAAGTCATACGTTTTAAGGAACGGGTCTAACACAATATCTGTAGAGAACTTAGCTCAAGGTTTTTACACACTCAAAGTTTTAAATAATGGAGCAGCTACTGAAACATTTAAAATAAATGTTTTAAGATAGTAGACCATTAAAACTTAACACGCATTAAAACCTTCCAGAGAAATCTGGAAGGTTTTTTTGTACTTATAACTTGTTTAATAACTATTTGAATTTTAGAATTGATGAATGTATGGACGTAGCTAAAAGCAATACTAAGCTATTGTAGATAGTGGTTTGAAAATATAGTGTATGCATTTATAAATGTATCATTGCATAAGCCAAAACAAATAGAAGAGCAGTATTTTACCGAAAGTATATTGCTCAATACATCGATATAAAGACTGATAAGACAAATATTAATTAGACTTTTAAGCGATACATTAAATAAAAAGAAGGGTAAGTCAAGGATGCAAAGCTTCGTTCGGATAAAGTAAATAATACTACTTTTTTGTAAAAGCCAAAAATTCGAATCAATTTTAATACTGTTCTTGAGCCTATCGAAAACGGGTTGTCTAGGTAACTTACCTTTTATAAGTTTTACAAAACAATAGGTAAAATCAATTGAGCTACAGAATTAAGCTTGTTTGGTAATGGTATTAAAAATACGAAAGTGCCTAATTAATAAGTTGTGAAATTTATTTTTTACTATAGCAATTCAAAATGGTTGCCATTTTAGCGGTTAACGTAATTAAAGAATGAAATATTAAATATTAGTAAAAATAACGCATGAGCATATAATTATTCCTACTGGCTTTTTGTTAATGGCAATCATATTCATTTAATTTGGAAGAAGAAAAGTATAAATGATAAGGAAACACTTCAAAGTAGTTTTTTCAAGTAGACATTATGGGAGTTTTTAAAAAGGCTTAAAAGAATGGGGAGATCATTATAAGTATGCAGAAAAAACTGCTAATATGTTGTACGAAATATGGCAGAAAGATTTATTGAAGATTGAGACTTAAAGAAAAACTATGCCTAATCAAAAATCAAATTGCTTTCTATGTAACCCAGTAAATGGAAAGTGGATATTTGCAAAATATTACTATTATTCATATTCAAGATTTTATAAGCAATGAAAATATGAATTTAATTTTCTTTCGAATATTTTTGAAGTATTTATTGGAGTTTTAGTTTGTAGTTTAATAGTTTTCTGCAAACAAAAGCATAGTTAAATTGTGGTTAATAAATAAACAAAGTAAGTGGGTTACAAGAAATGATATGAATGAAAATCATACACAATGGGAAAAATTATTGTACATTGATTTTTAAAGAATAGCTCTTGCCCGCTTTATAACATTGCAAAATATAATTGCCAGCTGTTAAGTTATTGCTCAATGAAATATTGGCTATACCTCCATAAAATTGAATGTTGTTTTGTGTTACAATTTTACCATTGGCTTGTATGATGCTATATCTAATATTCTCGTTAGTATTAGGCCAAACCAATTGTAATTTTCCTCCTTTTGCTATAGGATTAGGGTAGGCAGATAGATTTGTATTTTCGTTATTTATTACAATCTTTTTTATATTGCTGAAAGTGAAGCTACCATCTTTATCTACCATTTTTAATCTGTAAAAGTAAGTGCCATTTTCTATTAAATTATCATCAATGGTATTGTAATTATAAGCAACACTTCCATCGTTTGCATTTACAGAAAAAATATTTCTAAAATTATTATTGCTTAGGGCTCTTTCTACATTAAAATAATGGGTATTTATTTCATTGGCAGTTTGCCAGCTGATTAATGCATTTTTGTTTCCTTTTTTTTCTACATTAAAGGAAATTAAGGTTAGTGGAAGAGCACCTGTATTTACAGTAGCTGTATTACTTACAACAGATTCATTGTACAATCTGTCAATTGCTGTAACAAAATAATTGTATGTAGTGAATGGTAAAACATCTGTATCAATGTATGACGAAACATCTGTGTTTGTAATAGCAATAAGGTGATCTGTATTATTTATATCGGGCATCGTATTTACTCCCTTGTATATAGCAAAACGTTTTACCACATCCATTTCAGTTACAGCACCAGTTGGATTTACCCAGGAGAGGGAAACGGTATTGTTAGCCAACTTCACCCCCGCAAGACTAGTAGCAGGATTAGGTGGCGTATTGTCTTTCCACGTCATTGCAGGTAATAGTGCAGGTCTGTTGTATAAATTTAGTTGTAAACTATCTCTAAATCCTAGTAGGTTGTTTCTTAAACTTGTAGTACCGTATACTATCTGTCCGTTTATTCCAGAAAGGGTTCTGTTAAGCCTAACTTGTGTTGGTATTTGCCTTAAATCTGTAGTAAAAGTCCCATTTATAGATGCGGGAGTAGTGGCAACGCCAACTTTATAACCTGCTTGCCCTATATAAATATGTTTGCCAAAATTATTACTATTCCACCAAGGTGCAAGGATGTTATAATCTGAACCAGTTTGGCCAGTATGCCAATAAATTTGAGGGGCCAAATAATCTACCCAACCTTGTTGTAACCATAATCGACTATTTGCATATAAATCTTTATTGTGTTGAAGTGCACCCGAAGAAGTATTACTCCCGTTAGCATCGTTGGCTTGACTCATCCAAATGCCCGATGGTGAAATGCCAAATTTTATCCAAGGCTTTACAGCTTTTATACTGTCGTTTAGTCTTTTAATTAGGGTATCTACATTGCTTATTATCCAATCGTTTCTATTTGCTATGCCTCTATTATTAATGGCATAAACTGAGTAATAATTATATGTAGTATT
>JANMFB010000341.1:0-4990 GCA_031377605.1 Ferruginibacter sp. | reverse complement strand
AAAACATTAAAAATAAATATGTCAAATCAGTTGAATGAATATACTGCATTTGCAAGATTTTTAGAACAAGCGTTTGATTGGAATATGATGAGTTATTATTACTATCCGTTTTATTGGGCAAAAGATACAGAATGGAAACTTATGTATAACTTATATGATGAGAATTCTGATTTTAAAAAGTTTCTTCAAGCAGGAATGGCAAGAGTTGTCGTGAGTGTGAGACCAGGTTTTGAAAAAGCTATTATGCAATATATGCTTACAGGTAAAATTTGGGAAGGTGGAGAAATACCAACTTATGGGAGTTCAATGTTTCTTTCAATAGCAGCAGAATTAAAAGAAAAACCAGACTATAAAATTGAAGAAACTTGGGAAACAATATTACCAACTAATTTAATTGCTCTTCAAAGTAGTGGTGTTGCCATTAATCAAGAAGGATTGCCAAATTTAGAAAATAGTCAAGACCTTGGTGAAATGGTTGATAATCCACACAAACTACCAAAAAGAAAGAAATTTTTAGGTTTATTTTAATACATTCTGAAATGGAAGATATAAATTTTGATTTCGCTGAAAAATTTGGTGTTAAGAAACCTAAAAGCCCTTTTAGATTTAATGACTTAAACGACTTGCAAAAAATTTCTAATGAAATAAATAAACTTGATGACATTAAGTTATTTAAAATTATTTCAAACTTAGAATTTAACCAAGTTTATATAATTAAACCTAAAGGCAAAATAGAATTTTATGAGAACATTAATTCAAGTGATATGAAAGATAATCGAATTGCATATTACTATCTGTCCGAAAAGAATTTAATTTTTGTTTGTGCAGTTCAACAATTTAAAGTAGCAAAAAGGAAAAAAAGAGTAAAAATAAGTACACTTCCACAGTATGAAATAACCGCAGAGGAACATTACTACAAAGAACAAAATCCTAATAATAATGACTCAAAATTAGATGCAGATAACAGGTTTTATAAAAAGCTATCTAGTATCGACGAAACAGAAATATTTGTTGATGGCTTAAAAAAAGGTGTATATGAAATACACAAATACGGAATTGAGAATGGTTTTATAAAGACCAGTTTAATTAGAATACCTGATACAATTGAAATAAATTTAGGCAAAGGAGAAATCATTTATCATTCATTTAAAGATACAAATCGCAGATTTATAAATCCACATCTACTTTCAGGTTACATAGGAGTTCTTTTTGAAATGAAAAGAAGTAAAGTTATTAGCACAGGAAGTTGTTTTAAAGATGGCACCTGTTTTCCAAGTACCACTCATATAAATGGAGAGAGTATAGATATTTCTAAAAAGTCTAGCAACTCAAGTACAAAACTAACAAAAACAGAAATTGATTTAATTTTAGCTTTCAGTTTGTACCACTTTAAACTACTCTATACCAATGAAACTTGTAAAAAGCAATTACAAAATATACAAACTAATATGTTAGTTGTAGTGGAGGAAGGACACAACGACCATTTCCATTTTGGCAATTTTGCATACGATAAAATAGAAAAAAGACAATTAGTTGCGAAAAAAAACTACAGCTAACACGGGGTTTTGCAATATTGGGGCGGAAGGAATAACAATGAACATTTGAAATTCTATATGGCATTTGTTCGGGCTGACGAGTTTCAATTTGGCTTTTTGTTGTTATCTTCAACATCAGTTTTTCAATTGGGCTTCGGTTCCGGGCGGACGATTTTCAAATTCTCCAACATCGCAAAGGCCCTGTTCGTTGCCTGCAAGTGTTATTATGACACTACCTTTCTTAAAAATAACACACCAAAAATCTGACTACAAAGACTTCGTTGAATTTTGGAGTGACTTTTATATTTTTTCGCCAAAGGATAATTTATACTCAGACAGAATAAATAAAAGTAAACTCACAAAGACTGATATTGAGATGTTATTTGAGTGGAAAAATGGTATGAAAGTGAATGGACACATTCCAAAGCAAGCTTCAATTAACAAAGTGGTTTCAAGGTTAGCACAAGTAAATAAATTGAAAGTACAATTTGAACTTTCATATTTCAAAAAGCATTTCTCTGACATATCAGCTATTTGGCAGATTTTTTTATTGCATATTATTCAGCCTAAAAATTATCCAATTTTTGACCAACACGTTTACAGAGCACACATTTTTTTGCTTGACAAAACAATTACAGAAATTCCTAATCATCAGCCAAATAAATTGAAATACTATCATAACAATTACTTGCCATTTTTTGAATCATTAAAATCTGATATTACTGAACTTAGAAAAATTGATTTGGCATTGTGGGCATTTGGAAAGTTTTTAAAGACACACTATGCGGAGAAACTAGTGAACCAAAATCTACAATAAATATTGTGTAATTTTGCGTTTCACAACATCTTGACTGTATTAAAACAAAATTTATGTTTAGATTTTTAGCTATAATCTTTATTCTTGCAAGTTGCAGAACTGTAAATAGACTAACTAATTTTTGCACAACATCAAATGAAATTGAGATTGACAAAACTGAAATGATTAAGGCTACAACACTTGGAGGAAAGAGTGACGACGAATTTGAAGTTTATGCTTGTGGGACAAGTTCAGGACATAGTTATGGTTGGACAACATATAAAAACTTTGGAATTGCATTTTATTCAAAATCCTATACTCCAGAAAGACAAGATGGTTATAGAAATGGAATTGTTAGAAATATTGGAATTTTTGATTCGACAAAATTAAATTTAAACAGAAGTAAACAGCAAGAGATTTATTATAACCAAGACTTTCCAAATATTACTACAGCTTCATTAGAAACAGTATTAGGAAAAGCTCAACATATTAAGAATATTGACACAATACAATATCACATTTACACAAAACGACAAATCGTATTTGCATTTCATAAACAGAACAAAAAGTTTTTGCGACTTTATCTATCAAAATAGAAAGTCAATGAAGAAAACCTGCAGGCAACAGGGGGTTTGGCTAAATTTGGGCAGAAGCAATACCCATCAGCATTGGTTCGCTATTGGGCTGTGGTTCGGGCAGATGTTTTTCAATTTGGCTTTTTGTTCTTATCTTCATTTTCAGTAACAATATTGGGCAGCGGTTCCGGGCAGACGATTTTCAAATGCCCAAACTTCGCCAAGCCCTATCCGTTGCCTGCAATAAGCCCTAAAAAACTCAAACTAAATAAGTCTATGAAAAAGACAATTACCGCAATTTTTATTATCACTATTAGTTTAATTAGTTGCCAAAAAGATTTTACTGTAGAAGATACACCACCAACTTCCAACTCTACAACAATTGATGACAGTACACTTTTGTCAATGTATGTTGAAATAGACACAAGCGCTACAGTTGGTTTAGACACTTTATCTAAAGCAATATATGGTTATGATAATTTAAAAAGACTCATAAAATATGATTGGGTTTATTTTAGAAATGGAGTAAATACAACTCCTGTAGATTTGAGATGGAAAAACTTATATTTCTATAATGGAATAGATACTTTACCATTTAAAGAAATTGACTCAACGTTTGAACAAGGGAATATTACAACTGAAACAATTTACCACACCTATTTCAATGGACAACTTATTTTAGACTCAACTACTGATGGTTTTAAAAATAAGTACACGTATTTTCCAACTAAAACTGTTGATACTTTAATTGGATTTACACCTTCAACACCCTCTTCACCCTCAGTAATTGGTTATAAAGTAACTTATAGACAAATAAATAATAGTAATGTTGCGTCAGAAAAGGACTCTCTATTTCTAACAGATTTTTCAACAAATCCATCAACTTTCTATTTGTATTTTAATGACAATTATACTGCGACTTATGACATCTTTTTAAATCCGCTATATAAGTATAGAAGTTTGAAACCTATTTCTTTCGATGGATATTTTCCTAAATTGGATGAATTTGGAAGTAAGAGTAGAAATAATATGACTAATTATAAATTAATTAGAATTGGTGCAGGTAATAACTTGAATGAACAATATGTTACAACCTACATTTACAAAACAAATGGCTATCCAAAAATTGGACGGACAACAGATGTACTAAATTCTGCTAATTCGATAAAATCATTTTATTATTACACGAATTAAAATTGACAAATTACTGCAGGCAACATTGCGTTTTGTGCAAGTGTGGCGGAAGGAAGTCCAATGAGCAACGGTTCCTTGTTGGGCTTTAGTTCGGGCAGAAGAACAAAGCCTAGCTTTTGGTTCTTATTTTTATCATTTATATCTTTATTCGGCTTTAGTTCCCGGCTGAACGGAATTCTAATTCCACACCTGCACAAAGCGCTACCGTCGTTAGCGGTAATTTTTCCCGACACCTTATGCAATAACAATTATCCTTGCATCATGACATAAAACTGCAATGATTAGACCTTCCATCTTATTCCTTTTATTAATCCTTATTTCCACACTTTCCATTGGACAAAAGATGGGCGACTATTACGTTCCTATTTCTATTGACAGTATACAAGGCGGCAGACTAAAATTTCTTAGTGACTCAACCGTTGAGTTAAGCAGCATACCACGACACATGAGCCCATCTCTTAAAGCAGTTCATAAGTACACGACAGCAGACTCGACAATTCAAATATTCCCAGAGCCTCTTACCACCCAGGACAGTCAGTCAGGAGGTCTATACATAAAGCCCCTTGCTCTTAAAACAAAAATAATCTTAACAAAAATTGATGGAGGTTTTATTGATTATGATAAATCACTTATCTACGTTAGACAAAAGGACTTTGGTGACAATCCTGATATGGCTTATATAATTGACGGCAAAACTTTTATTCAGGACATGGGTGTGACAGATGGTTATGGATTAATTAGAAAAAGTCCAAAAACAAATAAGGCTCTTCAAAAGAAATTAAAAGGCATTGACAAAGATAATTGCACATTGGAAATTGTAAAGGGCCTTAACGCTTATAAAAGGTTCGGAATAAAAAGAGTTTATGGAGTGATAGTCATTAATTCAATAC
>JANMFB010000319.1:0-6710 GCA_031377605.1 Ferruginibacter sp. | reverse complement strand
GAAGTAATAGATGTAGCAACCATACGCCCATTAGATTGGTTTACCATACTTGAAAGTGTAAAGAAAACAAACCGCTTGGTTATAGTAGAAGAACAATGGCCGTTCGCATCTGTAAGTTCTGAAATAGCTTATCGCATACAGAAAGAAGGATTTGATTATTTGGATGCTCCTGTACGTCGCATCACCTCTGCAGATGCTCCAATGCACTACGCTCCAAACCTTGTGGCTGCCTACCTGCCGAGCATAGAAAAAACGGTGAAGGTTGTTAAGGAAGTGATGTATGTAAGAAAGTAAATGATTAACTAGTTTCTTAAAAAATTTATTTTTTATAAAGTATTTCAACTCAAACTTAGGTTTGAGTTTTTTGTTGGTATTAATTTTAAGCGGGTAATTAAAGAAGGATTTTTTTTATTTTTCCTTCATTTTTTTTACCATTTCTACAAAAGCCATCACTGCTCTTCCCTTTTCTAACCAAGAAATGGCAAATGCCAAAATGGAAGTAAATTCAAAAACAAAAACGATCGGAAAATTTCCTAAAAATGATAAATTCTTCTCGAAAAGAAAATAGACTAATAGTATAAATATGGAAATAAAAATTACCCATGCGCAAATTCTGTAAATCTTTTTATTTTCAGAATCTGCCATACCAGTTTGCCAATTTCGAGGGAAATAGTTGTAGGATAAAATGCCAAAAATTATCAACATGATACCCGCAGCAGGTAAATGCAAATGACCTAGTAGCCCATAAATATGTTGATGTTCACTTTCTGTAAGTTTTACAAATGAGCAAGTCTGGTCTGTCAAAGGAAATGTGGGAATAAATGCTACAACCATTGCCAATAAGCCCGCTAAATTTGATAATCTATTTTCCCATTTGCGTAGCTTTTCTATTTTAAAAACTGATTTATATAAAATAAGCACTAATCCTAAAGCAAAAAGTATTCCTACAAACCCATCACCTACAATACTGTAATAATAATGGCTTATAGATGGTAAAATTATTCCTTTACATAAACCTCCCAATGATAAAGAAAGACACAAAAATGGAATTGCAGCACCTAAATACCCAATAGCTTTTCTAATTCTTGCATAAGATTGACTCTCTTGATTTGTTTCGGATAAATACTTCTCCATTGATTTCATAAAAGTGGCTTAGTTAGTTTTGGATGGTAAAATAAAATTAAGCAAATAATTATGCATTCTAATCAGTTCGAATTTATCAAAATTAATTATTGTAATGCTACTTTTTATTCGTAACAATGAATCTATGGCTTTTATAAATAGGATAATATGTGATTTGGGTTTTAAAAGATACTATTGTTAATAGTAAATAAAAGTTAAAATACGTACTTGGAATTAAAGCCTGCTAATAAATCCAACAAACTACCAAACAAGTATATTAGAACAACTAAATTTGCCTTATCAAACCCCACACATGGCTTACAAATCATTAGAAGAATGTTTATTAGACTTGGAAAAAAACGGTCAGTTATTGAGGATAAAAGAAGAAGTAGATCCACATTTAGAAATGGCAGCCATACATCTAAAAGTTTATGCTGCGGGTGGTCCAACAATTTTATTTGAAAAAGTAAAAGGGAGTAAATATAGAGCGGCTTCTAACATTTTTGGTTCACTTACTCGTAGTGAATTTATTTTTAGAGATACACTACAGCATGTGCGCAATCTGATAGATATAAAAAACAATACGGTAGAAGCTATCAAAAAACCTTTTAAAAATATGGCAACATTGCTTGCAGGTTTTAAAGCGTTGCCGCTAAAAAATCCTACAAGCAAACCAGTATTGTTTGAAGAAATAAATATTGCCGATGTACCGCAGATTGTTCATTGGCCAATGGATGGCGGGGCTTATGTAACACTGCCGCAGGTGTACACCGAGGATATAGATAAGCCAGGTATCATGAATGGAAATTTGGGTATGTATCGCATACAACTTTCAGGCAACGATTACATCATGAACAAAGAAATTGGTTTGCATTACCAATTGCACAGAGGTATTGGTGTACATCAAACAAAAGCAAATGCAAAGGGCGAAGCATTAAAAGTAAGTGTGTTTATTGGTGGTCCGCCATCGCACTCTGTAGCTGCTGTAATGCCGCTACCGGAGGGATTGGGCGAGGCTACGTTTGCTGGTGCATTGGGTGGTCGCAGGTTTAGATATACTTACAAAGATGGTTTTTGCATTAGTACTGATGCTGATTTTGTCATAACCGGTACAGTAGAACCGCAACAAAATAAACCCGAAGGCCCATTTGGCGATCACCTTGGTTATTATAGTTTGCAACACGATTTTCCATTAATGAAAGTACACAAAGTGTATGCTCGTAGAAATGCGATTTGGGCTTTCACCGTAGTGGGTAGACCACCCCAAGAAGATACAAGTTTTGGGCAACTCATACATTCTATTACTGGCAACGCATTGCAAAATGAAATTCCAGGTTTGAAAGAAGTACATGCTGTAGATGCATCAGGTGTGCATCCTTTATTACTTGCCATAGGCAGTGAGCGCTACACACCTTACACGCCTGCCACTCAGCCTGCGGAAATTCTTACTATTGCAAATCATATTCTCGGCACTGGTCAGCTGAGCCTTGCAAAATTTTTATTTATCACTGCCGATGCTTCCAATACAATAAGTACACATCATGTGGAAGCCTATTTTTCTTATGTGCTAGAACGTATAAACCTGCAAAGAGACATTCATTTTTATACAAATACTACCATAGATACATTGGATTATTCTGGTACATCTATAAACAGTGGTAGCAAAGTGGTGTTTGCTGCAAATGGAGTGGTAAAGCGAAGTTTGGGGGATACGATTCCCGATTGTTTGAAAGAATTTAGTTCAACATTGATAATACCTGGCATAGTTTCTATACAGCTGAATAAATTTACAACTTACGAAAATGCCCATGCAGAAATGAATAGTTTGAATGAAAAATTAAAAGGCCATGAAGTTGAATTGGACGCTTTTCCAATGATCATTATTTCAGATGAAGCCTCTTTTACCGCTGCCACGTTGAATAATTTTTTATGGATTGCGTTTACTCGTACAAA
This sequence comes from Ferruginibacter sp., assembly GCA_031377605.1. GTDB lineage: Bacteria > Bacteroidota > Bacteroidia > Chitinophagales > Chitinophagaceae > Ferruginibacter. The sequence continues at coordinate 3,635 of JANMFB010000319.1, read as the reverse complement.
CCCATCTCATGATATTTACGGTGTAAATGCCTTTACAGAAAATAAGCATTGGGGTTGCAGTTCGGTAATTTTTGATGCAAGGAAAAAGCCACACCATGCGCCGGAGTTGGTTTTGAATGAAGAAGTAGAAAAAAGGACAGGAGAGATTTTGGAGAGAGCGGGGTTTAGAGTTTAGTGTTTGGTTGATAGTTGGTGGTTGATAGTTAAACCGATGTAGAAGATAGATAATTTTTGAGTTGATTGAAGGCGAAGAACGAAGGCTATTGATTAGTAATCATTTTTTTTATTGCATTAAGTTTTCTTTTTGTTAATCTCTGATACTACATAGATAAGTATCGATTTTAGCAAACAATAATAGGCTAAATAAATTATAAATTTTGCCTAAATATTTTACGGTTCTTATTGTCATCTTGAATACAGTTATATAATAAAATTTATTAATGAAAATAATCACTTTCCTATTTGCAGTTGCATTTTTTTTACAAAGTTGCACCGCACAAAAAGCTCCCAAGCTCGCTACCAGTAAAGATGATAATACTTTGCTATGGGAAATATCAGGTAATGGCCTTAAAAATCCAAGTTATTTATTTGGTACTTTTCACATGCTTTGTAAGGATGATATTCGATTTAGCCAAAACTTACAAGCAGCATTAAAATATTCTAACGAGGTTTATTTCGAATTGGATTTAGATGATCCTGCAAGTACTATTGGCGGTATATTTTTTATGAATATGAAAGATAAAACCCTCAAAGATTTATACAGTGAAGCAGAGTATACTAAAATATCTAAGTTTTTTAAAGATAGTTTGAAGACTGATATCAACTTTATGAAGAAGATGAAGCCAATGATGTTAGAGGCATTGCTTTATCCTCGTATGATGCCTTGCAACAATGCTACAGGCGTAGAAATGGAATTAATGACGATTGCGAAGCAACAAAAGAAAGAAATAAAAGGTCTTGAAACCATCGAGTTTCAAGCATCTATGTTTGACAGTATTCCCTATGCCGAACAAGCGAAAGCATTGTTGAAAGATATTGATAGTAGCGCCTTGGCGAAAGTATATTTTGCAAAAATGGTAAACATCTACAAAACACAGCAAACAGACAAATTGGTAGAACTGATGAACGACGAATCTTTTGGTGAAACAGGAAACAACGATTTGTTGTTAAAGAACAGAAACCAAAATTGGGTAAAACAGCTAAAACCAATCTTGCAAAAGCAAAGTATTTTTATGGCGGTAGGTGCAGGTCATTTATTTGGTAAAGATGGATTGATAGGCATGTTGAGAAAAGCAGGTTATAGGGTAAGAGGTATAGAAAATTTGAAGTAAATTTTATTGTATCCAAAGCAGTAAAAGACCAATATTTAATAAGCTTTAATTTTTTTTATAAAAAGTGCTCAGTTTCATATATTTACTTATATTTGAATGTATCTACTTTTTAACTGTTTATTTTATAATTTACTGTTATTACTTTGCCCTACCAAACAAGGAATTACAATAACTGCTTTTAAAGTAATTGAAATAAATACCAAAACGCACCATTCGTTATGAGGATTTTTTTTACTTTTTTATTGAGCACTTGTATTGTTTTTTGTTCTTTTTCGCAGGTAATAACCTATCCGAGTGCTTCTGCATCCTTCTGTCCCGGGGGCAATATTTTGCTAACTGCAAGCAATCCGCCGATTCCTACTGGCACTTATCAATGGCAACTCTCACCAAATGGTATTTTGCCATATAACAATCTTGCCGGGGGAACATCTTCAACGTATCTTGCTTCATTGATAGGTTTTTATAGAGTAATTGTAAGTGGCCCTCCACCAGATACATTTCCTCCAATTCAAGTAATTCAAAACCCAAATCCTACTGCATCATTTACAGCTTCGCCTCAAAACCAGTGTTCCACTATTCCTGTAAATTTTACAAATACTTCAACTGGTGCTTCAACATTTCTTTGGAATTTCGGCGATCCAAATTCAGGTGTAAATAATACTTCAAATTTGTTTTCTCCTACACATAGGTTTGTTGGTACATCTGGTAATGTTGCACAGAATTTTACCGTAACACTAACTGCTACAACAGCATTTGGTTGCAGTGTTACAACGACTTCTGTAGTTACAACAACACAGACGCCAAGCACCGCCTTAGGGGGTACAGGTTTAGGGATTTACAACGGAAGACCGTTTTTTAAAAGCTGTAGTAATAACTCATCAGCTACATTTAGTTTTACAAACCAATCTACCACGCTTGCTACAAATGTAAATTATCAAATTGTATGGGGTGATGCAACACCAGATTATAATTCTCCAACTTTTTCAGGAGTTATTACACATTTGTATAACCAAGGTATAACCAATTTGCTTTTTATTGTGACGGGGCAAAATGGATGTAAGGATACGACTCAATATGGGGTATTTTTAGGCAGTAACCCTGCTGTAGGTTTAAACAATCCCGGAAATACATCAGTGTGTACAAGTACTAGTTTAATATTCCCTATTTCTGGAACAGGTTTAAATACCCTCGGCACTATTTATACCGTTACTTTTAATGATGGTACGGCCCCAATAAACTTAACACATCCGCCTCCACCAGATATTGCACATTTATTTACTACAACGTCATGTGGCACAAATAGCCCAGGTTATCCCAATTCATATTCTGCATCTATTACTGCGTCTAATCCATGTGCTTCGTCCACTGCGTCCGTAGTACCAATTTACATTTCTCAAAAATCTACCGCACAGTATACAATTTCCCCAAAGGATACAGTATGTGTAAATACAAATGTTACTTTAATAAATACAACTGGTTTAAACAGCAGTATCGATAATGGTGTATGTACACCTGGTAAAGTGGTTTGGCAAGTAACACCTGCTACCGGTTGGAACATTACATTAGGCAGTTTAGGAAATAATTTTGGCTCATTAGATTTTAGCTTGTGGCTCGGTGGATCAAATAATCTTGGATTAAACTTTACAACTCCTGGTACTTATTCAATAAAATTATATACTGGGAATGCAACTTGTGGTATAGATTCAATTACTAAAACAATTTGTGTAAATCCAATACCAACTGGTGCTTACACCATAGATAATAATGTAGGATGCGCTCCGCTAACAGTTACAGCTAACTCAACTACAAATACGCCAAATTGCGGATTGAATAAATTTTTGTGGACTGTGACGTATGCTCCAACTACAGGTTGTTTGCCGAGTACATCAAATTTTAATTACCTAAGCGGAACAAATGCCAATTCTGCTAATCCACAATTTGAATTTATAAATCCTGGTATTTATACAATAAGTTTTGTAAATATTTTTCCTGCATCTGTATGCACGTCTGCTGTAGTTACAAGAATAGTTACGGTAAAGGCAAAGCCTGTTGTCGTATTGGCTCCTGTGCCTACGGTTTGTGTATCGCAGTCTGTAAGCCCTACTGCAACTTCTACGTGTTATATAAATGCAACAACTATTTATGCATGGACATTTGTAGGAGGAACACCTGCCACTTCAAGCACATTAAATCCGGGTACAGTTACATTTGCTACACCTGGTCCACATGATATTATTTTTGCAGTAACAAATGAGTGTGGTACTACTACCGTAATGCAAACAGTGACGGTGAACCCCTTGCCAC
>JANMFB010000308.1:0-4445 GCA_031377605.1 Ferruginibacter sp. | reverse complement strand
CCCCAGTAGTTAAAACGGTTTGTTGCATAATGCGCCATAGTGATTGCTTATAAGTTTGTAAATTTACAGCCAAATCTAAGTACTTAATACTTAGTGTTAGATTAGAATACACTAAAATAAAAAGAATGCCTTCGATAGGACCTATACAATTACCTGAATTCCCTTTATTGCTTGCACCCATGGAAGATGTAAGCGATCCGCCCTTTCGTGCTGTGTGCAAAGACAATGGCGCAGACCTTATGTACAGTGAGTTTATAAGCAGTGAAGGACTTATCCGTGATGCAATGAAAAGCAAGATGAAACTAGATTTTTCTGAGGAAGAACGCCCATTTGGTATTCAAATATTTGGTGGTGATGAAGATGCTATGGAAATGAGTGCTCGTATTTGCGATGCGGTAAACCCTGATCTTGTAGATATTAACTTTGGTTGCCCGGTAAAAAAAGTTGTGAGCAAAGGTGCTGGTGCAGGCGTATTAAAAGACATTGATTTAATGGTGCGCCTCACAAAATCTGTTATAAATGGAACTAGGCTTCCTGTAACAATTAAAACAAGACTGGGATGGGACGAGCAAACAAAAAATATAGAAGAGGTTGTGGAGCGCATGCAAGATATCGGTGTACAAGCTGTGGCTATTCACGGACGTACACGTAGCCAGTTATATAAAGGCGAGGCAGATTGGACATTGATTGGCAAAATTAAAAATAACCCACGCATACATATCCCTATTTTTGGAAATGGTGATATTGATTCTCCACAAAAAGCAAAACTATACAAGGAGCGTTATGGGGTAGATGGTATCATGATTGGTAGAGCTGCTATTGGATATCCTTGGATTTTTAGAGAAATAAAACATTTTCTTGCTACAAGTGAAGTTCTGCCTGCACCTACATTAAAGGAGCGGGTAGATGTTTGCAAAAGACATTTAGCACAATCTGTAGAATGGAAAGGGCAAATTGTAGGCATTAATGAAATGCGTAGACACTATACAAATTACCTAAAGGGTTTACCAAACATAAAAGAATTTCGATTACGCCTTGTAACATTAAACGAGCCATCAGATATTTATGGCGTGTTAGATGAGATTAGTGAATACTACAAAGACCATAATTTTGAGAGAACGCCCATTGAGTTGGTTAATTATCATGAGAATTGTCCATTGTAGGACGATTTGACTTTCATACAAAAATCACCTTTGTAAACTCTTTAATGCCTTCTTTATAACGCAATGTTTTAAGTTGCATGGTATAAAAAGTTATAGCAACAATAATTGACATAAACATTAACCCTACTGTCATTCCACGTAAAATTGCGTTATTCAATTTATTGGTTGCGTAAATGTATAGGCCAACAGATGCAATTACCAAAAACAGCGAGACGTACAAACCGATTTGTAAATTTTTTTGTATAGTAGTTACTCTATTTAGTTCTCTGCCCTTTAGGCGTTCGGGATGCATATCGTAGTTATAAACGTTTAAAACCCTAAGCCTATCCGTTTTTTTGTAGGGTATGTAAGCACTACTAAATAAAATAACGGTTGCGCTAACAACTGCGATACCAATTCCCTTAATAAAATCTTTTTTAAATAATGCAAATAAAACTACAGCGAACACATAGCATGTAATACCAAATATCATCAAAAACAAATACGAATGTTGCATGCTTATAAAATAATTATCAATATCGGTTTTGGTAAACATGCTTTATATTTTTACTGCCTGTCTGCTTTTTGAAAAATTATTTTGCTTTAATTGCACTTATTATTTCTTTGCTTGTTGGTGAAACTGAAGCTTCAAAAAAATGTGTGAGATTACCTTCTTCGTTAATTAAATATTTGCAAAAATTCCAAGATGGTACATTTGTGTTCCACCCGTTTTTTTCTTTATCACTAAGCCAATTGTAAACACTACTTTGAAATTCATTTTTCAATACAGTTGTTTTCTTCATTAATGGAAATGTAACCCCAAAATTTATTTTACAAAAACTAGCAATGGTCTCATCATCTGCTTTCTCTTGATTTTTAAAATCGTTTGCCGGGAAAGCAATGATTTCTAATTTATCTTTACTTAATCCGTACAATTCCTCTAATGCTTCGTACTGCGCTGTGTATCCGCAATCGCTGGCTGTGTTTACAATTAATACTTTTTTGTTTTTCAATTTTGCAAAGACAAATTCATCTCCATTACTTACAATCGCTTTTAAATCATAAAATGAAGTAATTGCTTTTTTTTGTGAGGATAAAATTTTACTATTTACTTTAAAAAGTTTTCCAATTCCTTCCAATATTGGATAAATCATTTTCAGTACACTTTGTTTTGGAGTCATAATTAGTTCATTACTTTTTTAAATAAATTTAGCCTATTTGTAAATGGAGGATATTTCATAAAAGGATCAAACCAGGTAGGGGTTTTCATAACTGACTTTTTGTGACTAAAGGTATCAAAACTAAACTTGCCATGGTAATTTCCTAATCCACTTGCACCTCGCCCACCAAAAGGCAAGTTCTCATTAGCAAGGTGAAGTGCGGCATTGTTTATACAGCCACCACCAAAAGCTACAGCATTCAACCAATTTTTTTCTTTTTCTTTAGAGGATGTAAATAGATAAAACGCCAAAGGGTTTTTATTTTGCTCAATAATTTTTATTGCTTCCTGCATGCTGTTAAATAAAACGATAGGTAAAATCGGTCCAAAAATTTCCTCCCTCATTATTGCATTATCGGTGTTATTTATTTCTAGTAACGTTGGCTCTATATACAAATCTTTTTTATCTAATTTTCCGCCAAATAGTATTTTTCCATCTGTTAAATATTTTTCTATTCTATCAAATTGTTTTTCGTTTATTATTCTTCCAAAAAAATCTGTTTGCTGTACATCATCTCCAAAAAAACTTTTTATGTTTTCTGTAATAGCTAATACTAGTTTTTCTTTTACACTTTCATGTACCAGCAAATAATCAGGTGCCACACAGGTTTGCCCAGCATTTAAAAATTTGGACATGGTAATTCGTTTTGCTGTTATCTTAATATCGGCATCACTTTCAATAACACAAGGGCTTTTGCCACCAAGTTCTAGCGTAACAGGCACAAGATTTTTTGCTGCAAGCTCATAAATAATTTTACCAACCGCTGTGCTGCCTGTATAAAATACATGATCAAAAATAAAGTTGTTCATAAGGTCCGGAACAACTGTACCACCATCACCCTCGGTAAATAAAATATATTGTGGGTCAAATGTTTCTTCAATTATTTTTTTTGTAATAGCTGTGGTAGCAGGCGCTATTTCAGATGGTTTTACAACAACACAATTGCCTGCAGCTATTGCACCAATCAGTGGTGTAAATAATAAATTGAAAGGATAATTCCAAGGGCTAATAACAAGCACAACACCTAGTGGCTCCGCCATTACAAAACTAGATGATGGAAAGTTAAACCAATTAGTACCTACTTTTTGAGGTTCCATCCAACCATTTAAATGCTTTATAGCACTACTTACTTCTGATAAAAAAAATCCATTTTCAGATATATAACTTTCTTCTTTGCTTTTGTGTAGATCCTTATATAAAGCTTCAAAAATTTCTATCTCGTATTTTTTTACAGCCGTCTTTAGTTTTTGTAATTGTTCTTTTCTAAATTTGTAAGGTTTAGTAGCGCCAGTTTCAAAATACTTTCTTAGAGCCTCTAGTTGCACTTTTGTATTCATTTGAATTACTTTTGTTTAAAGTTAAGTAATGATGACTGATGAACAATATATGCGCCTTGCTATTATTGAGGCAGAAAAAGCATTTGCAAAAGATGAAGTACCTGTGGGTGCTATTTTAGTTATTGCTGATAAAATTATAGCTCGTTCGCACAATCAAGTAGAGCTCTTAAACGATAGCACAGCACATGCAGAAATAATTTCTCTTACCACAGCCTATAATGCACTTGGCAGTAAGTATATCCCCGAAGCTACCTTGTATGTTACACTAGAGCCATGTCTGATGTGCAGCGGTGCACTGTATTGGAGCAAAATTGGCAAGATTGTTTTTGGTGCGTACGATGAAAAAAATAGTTATCGGAAATATACTGGCAGTAATATTCCTTTTCATCCAAAAACCGAATTGGTTGGCGGTGTCTTAGAGGAAGAGTGTGCAGGCTTAATAAAAGCCTTTTTTAAAAATAAGAGAAAATAAATTTTCTTGTTACTATTCAAAAAAAGAGCCGATTACTATTATGTAATCGGCATATATGTTATTTAATTAGTGTGCAAATTGATTCCGCAATTAATCTAAGGTGATTTACAGCTTTATCTCTTCACAACTAATATAAAAAAAGTTAAAATCTGTTTATCACGCAGTAACATGGTCAGTAGCCTAACTGGACAAAAGGGCATTGGATTATGTGGATTTATCTCGGACCTGCCGTAGGCCCCGTAGTGCGCGATAAGCTTTGATGATGCATTTCATT
>JANMFB010000257.1:0-14797 GCA_031377605.1 Ferruginibacter sp. | reverse complement strand
TTCGATAATCGCAAAGCCGCCGTTGTTGGCATGCAGCTCAGGCTAAGTAGCCAAGCGTGCCAACAACTCGTGTAGCCTTCCTTAAAAAAGTTATATTTTTATATTCATGAAAATGAATTACCCCACAGTGTGGCCTAGGTTTTACACTGCCACAATACTTAATTGGCAGCATATTTTGGAAGAAGATAAATGTTTCCATTCTTGAATGGTTGAGGTAAAAAATTGTGACCACTCTTGTGCATATTGTTTTTGCATTTGTTAAAAATAAAACATTTATTTTTAGCATGCGAATGTAGGTGCCTCTCTAAGAATTGGGTCGGCTGGTCACAAGCCTCGGCTCGCACGGGTGGCTTGGATGAGAGCAAGCTAGATTGCAAAGTGACCAACTGAGGCAAAAATATCCTTACACATTATGATGGGTGAAGTTTTATAGCATTTATTTTGTAGTCAGTGGAATGTGTTGTTGGTACGCTTGGCTTCTTTACCAGCGCTGCATACCAACAACGGCTGCGCTTCACGAAACTAAATTAAAACTTCACAGCTTTTTTGTAGATTTGGAATACCAATATGGTGACACAGGTATTTTGGAGTATGTTATTTAATTAAAATAACAACAAGGGCGAAAACCAACAACGGCTGTCGCTTCAAATAATTAAGCAGAAATTATAATGTGTTTTAGTATATTTATTGTGCCAACAAGGGCGAAAAAAAAATATAATTGGAGCGTATAATATCAACAATCCAACTGTTTTTATTCCTAATTTTTATTTCCGATTTTAATAACGATTTATGAATATAGTAATAAAATGATTTCAAAAATATACAAAGCCATAGATAATAAAGGTAATTATACAAAAGCTATACTATCTTTAAAAGAAGGTAATAGAATTGATTTAAAAGTTAACTTTAAAGATTATGAATTGAATATATTAAATTCAGAGTCAATTTATAGTGGAATGAAAAAGTTGCACAAGAAACTAGATGAAGATGGTATAAAATTATTGTGTAATTGTTTTAGATACGATGTTAGAGGTACCGGTATGTCTGTGCAAATGAGCGGAGGAGTAAGTGCGTATAAATTCACTTTAGGAGAAGAGATTCCAACTATTTTGAATATATTGGATTCAATAGAGGATGCTAGTGCAATTGCTACTCTTGATGAACAAGAAAAATATTTTTTAAAGTGGCTAGAGTCAATAAATAAAAGTAAAATTTGAAACTTTTAAAATTTATTCTTTTATGTAAACAAAATAATCTTTTGTGAATTGTAAAATCTACATGCTCAAATTTATTTCAATATTTACGTTTTTTTACTGTTTTTGTAATTTATTCCTGCCGCTGATGGTGTATATAAGAAGCTTCTTATTTCGCCGTTCGATAATCGCAAAGCTGCCGTTGTTGGCATGCAGCGCAGGCTAAGTAGCCAAGCGTGCCAACAACTCATGTAGCCTTCCTTAAAAAAGTTATATTTTTATATTCATGAAAATGAATTACCCCACAGAGTGGCCTCAGTTTTACACTGCCACAATACTTAATTGGCAGCATATTTTGGAAGAAGATAAATGTTTCCATTCTTGAATGGTTGTGGTAAAAAATTGTGACCACTCTTGTGCATATTGTTATTGCATTTGTTAAATATAAAGTAACATATTTTGACTTCAAAATCTAACTTTACGAAGATATGAGACCAAGCCTCGGCTCGCACGGGTGGCTTGGATGAGAGCAAGCTAGATTGCAAAGTGACCAACTGAGGCAAAAAATATTTGTTACAATAAAATTTGTAGTATTTTGTAATACTAAAACTTACATCTATGCGCAATACTATTCTCTTTCTTTTTTTATGTATCGTAACTTTTAAAGTAGCTGCACAAAAAACTACTGCCATCAAATGTGGAGCTGTATTGGATGTACGCACAGGCATACTAAATAAAAACGTAACCATTGTTGTAAAAAATAATATAATAGAATCCATTTCTCCTGCAGGTGCTATGGTAAAAATTAAAGCCGATACGGTTATAGATTTGTCGGCTTACACTATTTTACCTGGCTTAATAGATTGCCATACACATGTATTGTTGCAGGGCAATATTACTAGTGAGGATTATGATGTTCAGCTTTTAAAAGAATCTATACCCTATCGAACCATACGTGCAGTTCGCAGTTGCGGCATTGCATTGCAAAATGGTTTTACAACAATTAGAGACCTTGGTACTGAGGGAGCAGGATATGCAGATGTAGACCTTAAGAAAGCAATAAAAAATGGCGAAATAGTTGGCCCACGTATGTTTGTGTCCACTCTTGCCATCAATACTACAGGCCACTATCCTATTAAAGAAAGTGATTACGCATGGGAGTTAAATTTTCCAAAAGGGTTAAAAGAAATTACCGGAGCAGATGAAGCACGCCGGGTAGTACGTGACCAAATTGCACATGGTGCAGATTGGATAAAAATATATGCAGATAGAGGCTACAGTAAACAATCCAATGGCAGTTACCGAAGCTTACCAAATTTTACTACAGAAGAAATTATGGCCGTTGGTGATGAGGTAAAACGAAGTAATAAAAAACTTGCGGCACATGCGATAACAAGAGATGGAATATTAGCTGCCATAAGCGCAGGTGCATCGTCTATAGAACATGGCTTTGGTATGGATGATGAATGCATTGAAACCATGGTGAAGAAAAATGTTTATTGGTGTCCCACCATTTATGTAAATGATTTTGTGGCAGAAGGTCGGGCAAAAGCAGGAAGCCCTATCAATAAATATTTCTCTGAATCTGAACCTGCGTTATTTAAAAAAGCTGCTGTTGCAGGTGTGAAAATTGCATACGGTACAGATATCGGAGGATACGATTGGAACGTAGCACAAACAAAAGATTTTGAATTTATGGTGCAATATGGTTACACGCCACTTCAAGCAATACAAACCGCTACCATTAATGGATCTGACTTACTAGAACAACCTTTATTAGGCGAAATTAAAGTGGGGAACTATGCCGATATAATTGCCGTGACAGGTGATCCTACTAAGAATATTAAGCTGTTGGAAAATGTAAAATGGGTAATGAAAGATGGGATTGTTTATAAAACAGTAAAATAATTTGTATGCTGAAAAATTTTGAACTTTTTGTAAGTGGATGGTTTACCCACAAACGCTGGCTCGTCCTAAAATAAATTACAGATTAATTAATAATTCTCTTAGAATTTTACAAAAAAATAGAATTTAAATTACAAAGTAAACGGTCGTTGGAAATTTTTGATAGTTTAATTATCCTGATAGTTAGAAAAAAAATCGCCAGATTTTAAAGCAACTTAGAGATATTGAAATTTCTTTAAACTAATTTAATATTGCTAGAAAAATCAAAAAAAGTTAATGAAAATTCTGCTAGAACAACTTACAAATTATGCACCGTTAAGTGAAGTAGCACTTCATGCTTTGAAAAATAGTTTTGAAAAAATAAGCTTATACAAAAATGATTACCTCTTAAAAGAAGGACAAATTTCTAAACATTTATATTTTTTAGAGAAGGGAGCAACAAGAGGATATTACAATTTGGATGGAAAGCAAATCACACATTGGTTTAATTTTGAAAATGATTTTGTAACATCGTTCCATAGTTTTATTACACAAAAACCGGCTGTAGAAAATATACAATTAATGGAACATGCAGTTCTATGGTGTATTTCAAAAGAAACAGTAACAGATTTATTTAAGCAGCACCACGAAATAGAACATTTGGTAAGGATTGCTTATGAAAAATATTATATCCGCTTAGAAGAACGTTTTGTAAATGCTCAATTTAAAACAGCAACAGAATTGTATGAAAATTTATTGCAACAACATTCACATATTTTAGAAAGAGTTCCTTTAGGGTTTGTTGCTTCCTACTTAGGCATCAGTCAAGAAACGCTTAGTAGGATACGAAGTAAGTTTTAACATTTGGTTTTTTGCTTTTTGATATTTGTCAAAAATTATTTACCATGGTACAAATAATTTTGTTTCTTAAAAAATAATTATGGAAACAAAACAATTGCAACAACCTTCACCAGCTTTTATTGCTGCATCGTGGGCTTCATTACTTATTGGTATTACAGCATTTCTTATTGGCTTAGCTAATGTAGATATGGAATTAAATGAAAAAGGATATTATTTCACCGTATTAATGTTTGGGCTATTTGCTGCCATATCTGTACAAAAATCTGTACGAGATCAGCTTGAAGGAATACCAGTAACGAATTTATATTATGGCATTGCATGGTTTAGTACCATTTTATCTATTGTACTACTCACCATAGGTTTGTGGAATGCAGATATAGCAAAAAGTGAAAAAGGCTTTTATGCCATGTCTTTTACATTGAGTTTGTTTGCAGCAATTGCTGTACAAAAAAATACGAGGGACAGTAAAGTGAGGAAAATAAAAGAGGAATAATAATTTTTACTTTAAGCTTTTGCCGGTAAGGCGATAAGACGTCTTTTCGACTTACCGGCAAATATTCTATTACAACATCACTTTCCTGTACCCTCGTCAAAAAATCTTTTAAAAAATACCAATTGGTAATAAACAGCATTGCTCCAATAATTCCAATCATGCTTACCCGGGCGAAGAATATAATCATGCTTTATTTTCCTTTTCATAAAAAGCTTATGTAGTTCCTCATTAAAAGGCAAAACAAAATCCTCTGTACCACAATCCACAATAATTTTTTGATTGGTAATAGACATGGTGTCTATCATGGCAAAGTTAGAATGATTAGTCCAGTTTGCTGCAAAAGTTATGGTATCACCAAGCCTTTTCTCTACTTGATAATTAGATTTAATATAAGTTACATCCAATGCACCACTCATACTGCCAATTGCACCAAAAGTTTGAGGATGCCTAAGACCAACATAAATGCCACCATGCCCTCCCATGCTAAGACCAGTTAATGCTCTAGCTTTTGGGCTTTTAGTTGTTTTATAAGTGCTATCAATAAAACTAATCAACTCATTACTTATAAATGATTCGTATTGATATTTTGGATCTATAGGACTATCAAAATACCAACTGCTAAATCCACCATCGGGGCATACAATAATTAATTGCATAGCATCTGCATATTCCTTAATAGCAGGCACTTTCCCTATCCAATTGATATAATTACCTCCAAAACCATGCAATAAATAAACTACAGAAAAAGTTTCTTTCTTACCATAACTATCAGGCTTTACAATTATACATTTTATATCTTTCTTCATAAATGAGCTAAAAACAGAAACAGTATCAACGCTTGCTGCCTTAGATGAGCATGATACAATAAATAATACAATTAAGAAGGTAAGTTTGTTTTTCATAAAGTAGTTTATTGAAATTATATCACTTGAAAATTTATATGATTTACACAAATGTAAAATCATTTTTATTATATAACTTACTTTCCTAAAATTAGTCACTATATGAAAAGAATACTTGTATTCGCATTGCTATTGATTAGCACTAGCATTTTTGCACAAGATGCAATAGAGTACCAAACACCACCAAAAGGAATTTACGACCTCATAATGGCGAAACCCACGCCTGGTGTAACTTTTGATAGCAAAGGGCAAAACATGCTTATTCTTGAAAGAAGTAGTATGCCATCTGTAGAAGATCTTGCACAACCTGAATTACGCATTGCCGGCTTGCGTATAAATCCTAATAATTTTGGGCCAAGTAGAAGTTCATATATTACCAATATAAGTATCAAAGACGTAAAAACTGGTGCTGAATCTTCCATAACAGGTTTACCTGCAAATTTAAAAGCTGGTAATTTACAATGGAGTCCAGATGAAGACAAAGCTGCATTTACAAACACTACAAATAAAACGATAGATATTTATGTAATTGATATTAAAAATAAAAAAGCTAGTAAAATAAATAAGGCGGCTGTAAATATAGTACTTGGTTCATCTTTTGATTGGATAGATAATAAAACATTACTGTACACAGCTGTGAACAAACCTTTGGGTATGGCTCCTGTAAAACCGCTAGCTCCCAAAGGCCCTGTAGTACAACAAAATTTAGGAAAGGTTGCAGCAAGTGTAACGTATCAAGATTTGATAAAAACACCTTTTGACGAAAGTCAATTTGAATTTTATGGCACTTCACAATTAGTAAAAAATATAAATGGCATAGAAACCAAAATTGGTGTTCCAGCAATTTATAGCAACGTTTCTGTTTCGCCAGATAAAAAATATTTATTGATAGATAGAATTGATAAACCATTCTCCTACTTGGTAACTGCAGGCGATTTTAACAGCACAATGATGATTACCGATATGAATGCAAATCCTTTAAAGACTTTGGCAAAATTACCAAGTGGCGAACTTGCACCAAGAGGAAATGACAATGTTTTAAATGCTCCTAGAGGGTTTAATTGGTTAAATAACTCACCTGCAACAATAATGTGGATTGAACCTTTGGATGGTGGATTGATTAAAAATAAAATGGAATTTCATGATGCTGCATATACATTGAGTGCTCCATTTACAGCAACAAAATCTGAGTTAGCAAAAACAGCAGAAAGAATGTATTCAGTTGCAGACGTAGCTACAGATTTATATTTTGTAACAGAAGGCTCTCGTGGTAAGCATCGCCAAAAAATGAGTAAACTCAGCAATGGTAAAATGGAAACACTGATAGACAGAAGTACAGATGATGCATACAACAATCCTGGAACGCCTTTAACAGAGAAAAATAAGTTCGGAAGAAATAGTATTAAACTCGTTGGTGGATCTACGTTGTATATGATAGGGGCAGGTGCATCGGATAAAGGAGATTTACCTTTCTTTCGTTCCTTTGACATAAACACAAAAGAAACCAAAGAACTTTGGCGTTGTGCAGAACCATATTACGAAACTGTTACGGATGTGTTAGATTTTAACAAAATGCTCATAATAACTAATAAGCAAAGCCAAAATGAGCAGCCAAATTATTACTTAAGAGATTTAACTAAAAACACTGCTACTGCTATTACTAAATTTACTGATCCACAACCTGGCCTTAGAGGAATTACAAAACAAAAAATAACCTACAAAAGAAAAGATGGAATAGACCTAGCGGCAGATTTATATTTACCTAAAGGATATGATAAAGCAAAAGATGGCGCTTTACCTGTTATTATGTGGGCATATCCTAGAGAATTTAAAAGCCAATCTGATGCGGCACAATTGCGTGGTAGCAAATATACTTTTACTAGAATAGGCTGGGGTTCCATTGTTTTTTGGGCTACCCAAGGCTATGCTATAATGGACAATACCGAGTTTCCTATTGTAGGTGAAGGTGATAAACAACCCAACGATAATTTTATAGAGCAACTAAGATGGAGCGCAGAAGCTGCTATAAATAAAGTTGCAGAAATGGGTGTAGGTGATAGTACAAGAGTTGCTGTTGGTGGGCATAGTTACGGCGCATTTATGACAGCAAATTTATTGGCACATACAACATTATTTAAAGCAGGCATCTCTCGCAGTGGTGCATACAATCGGACGCTTACTCCTTTTGGTTTTCAAAATGAAGAGCGTACTTACTGGCAAGCACCAGAAGTGTACAATGCTATGAGCCCATTTAGTTTTGCTGATAAAATAAAAACACCTTTACTTATGATACATGGGGAAGCGGATAATAATCCTGGCACATTCCCAATACAAAGTGAGCGATTATTTAATGCGATAAAAGGACATGGTGGTACAGTGCGTTTTGTTCAACTACCTTTTGAAAGCCATGGCTACGCAGCTAAAGAAAATATACTACATATGCTTTGGGAACAAGACCAATGGTTGAAAAAATATGTGAAGGAAAAAAAATAAGACGAATTAGATATTAAAAAGTACTGTCAACCTTGAGCTTGTCAAAAAAAGTGTTATTTCAGGACCTGGTTCGACAACTTAACCCAGACAAATTAAATAGTTATAGTTTCAATGTCTAATTGGTATAATAAAACCAACTTTCAAAAAAGGCTTTAATTCAAAAATATACTTGAATTAAAGCCTTTTTAAATTTATTAAAAACTCTTTTATTGCTTCACAAACTTTATACTTATACTCACTTCATTTTTATCTTTTAGCGTAAAGTAATAATTACCTTTTACTAGTTGAGATACATTTATTTCATTACCATTAATTATTCCAGCAGCCACTTCTGCCCCTGTTTGATTTATAATTCTATATTTACTAGTGTTTAGATTTATTGTACTACGAAGCATCAATTTATCTAAAACAGGATTTGGATAAATTTCTACAACTTTTTTATTTGCAACTTTTACAACAGTAGTATTTGAATATTTATATGTTCCATCTACATCAACTTGTTTGAGTCTATAAAAGTTTTTTCCAGAAAAAGGTTGCTTGTGTAGAAATTCATAATTAAACCCATTACTGCTATTTCCTTGGCCGGCTACATTTCCAATTGAATTAAAATTAGATCCATCTATACTATGTTCTATATTAAAATAAGCATTGTTTAATTCTTGACTTGTAAGCCAATTCAATTTTACAGCTCTATTAAATTCAACTCCACTGAAAGAAACAAATGTTACAGGAAGAACTGATTGAGAAATAGTGAGGCTGGCATTTACAGCATTATCCCCTCCTGTACCACCATCTCCATTTACTGCATTTCCCACTGCAAAAAATCTAACTGAACCTATACCCGTTGTTGGGGCTGTCCAAGGAATATTAATAGTACCTGAGACGAGTGGCGAACTATGTTCAATGTAGTTTCGACCACTACCAGTTAGTGTATTTTGTACGGCAATAGGCAAAGTTGCACCCCAGTTATTGATATTACTATTGTCGCTTTGTTTTACACACATTAGCTGAAAGCCATAAGCATCGGGAGCACCTGTGAGCGAATTTATTACTATTGATAAAGTATAACTTTCCCCTAATGTATACGAGGTTACAGGATTGTTTGATGCATTTAAAAGCGCTACAGTAATTGAAGGAGAAAAGCCCCCACCATTGTGGCAATTGCCACAACTTGCACCCCCATTGTCAAAACTTGCACCTGTCCAACCAGAACCAAAGGATGCCGCAGCACCGGAACTCCTAAAATAATGAAATCTTTTTATGGTATTGTCCCTAAAACTTAATGAGATAATTGCTACCACGCAGAGTAAAGTCAGTGTAAATTTTATTTTCATAATTAGAAGTATATATAGGTAAAAATATTATTATAATAACGTAAAAAATTAAGAAAAAGTTGCTACAATATCAAATCCACCCAAAAATATAATCATTGTACCCTTTAAAAATAATTTGGCTATGGTGTCTTTTGGGTTGAATTAATTAGGATCTGCAACAGCCCGGCAATAATTAGTACAAGCATTGCACCAATTACATTTAACCATAAAAAAGAAATGATGTTAGCATTGTAAATGGCAATAACCATAATCTCTGAAACAATGGCAGACCAAAAAACAGCTTTGGCTTTTATACTTTTTATCCAAAACGCAACCAAGAATATACCTAGGATAACACCATAAAATATTGAGCCAAGTATGTTTACTGCTTCTATTAAACTATTGCCGATATTTTGGGCAAACATGGCTATTATAATACAAAAAATACCCCAAGCAAATGTGTACCATTGTGATAATTTATACTCGTGTAAATCCGTGTCGTGCTTTTGAATATATTTTTTATGAAAATCTATAACCGTTACTGCTGCTAACGAATTAAGCGCACCAGCAATACTTCCCCATGCAGATAAAAATATGACAGCAAACAATAAACCTATCAAACCTGCAGGTAAATTATCTTTCACAAAACGAAGAAAAATAAAGTTTGTGTCATTTGCCTCGTCACCAGGCAGTGCTTTTTTGATGGTAGCTTTATAATCCTTTCGCAATTGAGTAGAAGTTGCAAAATCTTTGTTTTCAAATGCAATCGTATATTTATTTTGTAAATCAGCTAGAGAATCTTTGTAAATGGTTTTTTGTGCAGCTTCAATTTTTGTATCATCAAAAAACACAGGTGCTTTATGGTATAAGTAAAAAGTAAAAATAAGTATGCCTAGTAACAATATAAAAAACTGCATCGGTACTTTCACCAATCCATTCATCAATAATCCCTTTCTGCTTTCGTCAATATTTTTTGCAGTAAGGTAACGCCCTACTTGGCTATGATCGGTTCCAAAATAACTTAACGCTAGAAAAAAGCCACCAATCAATCCACTCCAGATATTGTATTTATCTTTCCAATCAAAACCATCTTTTGTCATTCCGGTTGTTATCACATTCATTTTTCCATAAGATGCAGCTTCATTTACAGCATCTTTAAAACCCATGCCTGCAGGTAATAGACTCACTGCAATATATCCGATGATAAAAAGCGAAACAAAGACAATAATCATTTGTAATTTCTGTGTATGCGCAATTGCTTTTGCACCGCCACTCATGGTATAAATAATAAGTAAGCCACCCATTAATATATTGGTGTAATAAATATTCCACCCCATAATAGAACAAAGAATAAGCGATGGCGCATAAATACTAACACCAGTACTTAAACCACGAGAAAGTAAAAATAAAAATGAAGTAAAGGTTCTTGTTCTAAGGTCAAATCTGTTCTCTAAAAATTCATACGCAGTAAAAACTTTTAACTTACTATAAACAGGTACAAAAAAAACGCTAATAACAATCATCGCAAATGGCAGACCAAAATAATATTGCACAAATCGCATTCCATCAGTGTATGCTTGCCCAGGCCCAGTAAGGTAAGTAATGGCACTGGCCTGCGTACCCATGATACTTAGTAAAACCAAATACCAAGGCATACTTCTATTGCTCAAAAAATATCCTTCCAAATTTTTTGAGCTTTTGCTTTTGTAAATTCCATAAAGCACAATGGAAAGCAAAACAGTTACTAAAATTATCCAATCTAATACACTCACTTTAAAAAAAATATTTGATAAACTTAACTATAAATATGCTCTTATAAATAACTTCTACAAACTAAATACTGCCAACTGTAAACTGCAAACTGAACACTACCCTCTACTTCCTCCTAGCTATCAAATTTGCAAACAACCTATAAGCCCCTGGCACAGCCGCAGGCAATTCTCTAAAGAAAACTAAACCAGTATATATAAATCTTCCTTTACCAAAATCTGTCACAAGGAGACTCCCGTCTTGATCTTGCTCACCTGGGTCGTGCATGCTAATTATTTTTTGATATGTGGTGTCAATTTTTTCTGCATTATAAATGCTGCGCTCTTGAATCCATCCATCAAAATCCTTTACAGTAATTTTATTAGGATAATTTAATGCCGGATGATTGGGCAATAAAAAATTTACAGTTGCAGTTTCATCTGTTATTCTATTTCTACTAATCGTAAATGGATAAGGGGCAATATTTGCTTTTACTGGTCCAATATTATTATTGGTATTGTATTGTACCAAAAATGTACCGCCATCTTTCACATATTGCATCAGCGTTGGATATACATTGCTCAACCAATCATGTACATTGTATGCACGTACACCTGTAATGATCACATCAAATTGTTTTATATTAGTAGCCGTAATATCCTTTTCGGTAAGCATAGTTACCGCATACCCCATTTGCTCCAATGCTTGTGGCACTCTATCTCCAGCACCTGCAATATAACCTGCTTTAGAGCCCTCTGTTTTCAAATCCATTTTTAGCACTTTCACCCTATCCTGATAATTGTAAAAAATATCAGGTATATGATCGTAACTTATTTTCTTTAACGAACCGTACTGATGCTCATAAAAAGAGGGGGCTACAAACTCACCACCAATACTTGCTGTTGCATCATTTGTAAAATCATTACCATTTACAGATGTCGTAAAACTTGTTATACCAGTTTTCTTTAAATTCATTACGGAATCTACAACTAGTTTGCTTTTGTTGTTTAAAGTAGAAAACAATTGCACTTTTTCATTCAGTGCAACATTTGTTTGTACATCAAATTTTATTGCTTTCTTTTCGTCTTTTTTATTATTAGAAAAAATTAGTAATTGTGGGGACACATTGATGAATGCTGGAGCTGAAAGCTGCACAGGCTCATATAATTCTCCTTTTACTGGGTCGGTATATTTATAAACGATAGGCGTATTGAAACTAAAATATTCACCTTCAATTTTTATTTGAAAATTTACTTGCTCATTAAAAATTTCGGGTGCACCAATATCTTCTTGCTCCGCTTTGTAAGTGCCCATATTTTTTTGCGATACTAAAAAATATGGTTGCGTAACTTTTGTATCTCCATTTAGTTTTACCGTTGAAATTATTTCTTTCATTTCATTTACTGCAATGTTATTCATCAACAGTTCTTTACCCAAACAAATAATTTTTGCATCTGTCACATTTGCTCCACTCCTATTAATCAAGCTCAATTTCACTTTCATACTATCCCCTACTGCATTTACCTGATTTGCTGCAGTTGCTTCAAAAAATAACCCTGCACAATCTTTTATTACATTTTGAATGTCGTTTCTTTTTTCTGCACTTACAAAAGGCATTTCATAAGTAGCCCTATATAATGCCAATAATGGCTTTAGCGATGCTTTTGGATTATCATATTTGTACTTATTAATGATATCTTTTACCATCAAAAAATATTCATTTGCAGCAGGAGAAATAAGTTTGGTAGAATCAATTCCATCCATTAAATCATTGGCAAACTTGTCGCCTTTTAGTAAAGTAAAATATTCCAAATTTTTCCCTCTTTGTGCAGGCACACCAAAGCCTTGACTCTTGTGTCTGCTTCTACTTTCAGCAGCTATTTCTCCATAGCTTTTACCAAGTAAGGAATTGTAAACACCACAATCAATTTTAAACTGGTCATCCCTTGTTGTGTTGTTACCACCAAAATTAAAAGTGTTCCACAACAATCTTTTGGCTTGCCATGTTTTTACAAATTTTAGTTGTTCCGGAAATTTTGTGCTATCTCCTGCAGCATCAAATGCCTCACCTGCTAGTATTCCGGAGGCAGTATGGTGACCATGTCCACCTTCGCCTGTTGTGGGAAAACGAGTAATAATTACATCCGGCCTAAATTTTCTAATTACCCAAACCACATCTGCCAACACAATATCGTGGTTCCAAATTTTCATCGCTTCTTCTGGGTTTTTACAAAAACCAAAATCGAATGCTCTAGTAAAAAATTGTTGAGCACCATCAATTCTTCTTGCAGATAAAAGTTCTTGTGTACGAATTAATCCTAAATCTATGCCTTGGTCGTCTCCAATCAAGTTTTGACCACCATCACCTCGGGTAAGACTTAAATATCCTGTGCGGTATTTTTTTTCGTTGGCCAAGTAGCCAAGCAATCTTGTATTCTCATCATCAGGATGTGCAGCTACGTATAGTACAGAACCAAAAACTTCCAGCTTTTTCATTTGTAGCAATATATCAGCAGATGAAGCAGACTTTGGTGATTGGGCAATTGCATCAATGGAAAATAAAATGGCAAAAATTAGCAATACAAAACGATTATTCATTCAAAAGATTTTAAGGAGTGAAATTATAGCCTTTTTGGAAGACTACCAAGTTGCATAAATGAACGGAAAGGTTTTAGGTGGTAAGTCATAAAGACGCCTTATCGACTTCCATACAAAATCATTTTGCACAACAAAAAACTTATTTTGAATTATTAACAATCATCTTATATCGTAAAAATTTATACTAGCCTTTCCCCTCAAAAAAGTAAATTTGATAAAATATCTAGCATGAATAAATCTATAATCCCATTCCTCCTTTTTTTATGTATAAATAATATTGCATTTGCACAACTAGATGCAAAAAAGTACAGCATTCAAAAAAAGACAGTATCTCAAAAAGCTGCAGTAGTATCAGCGCATGCACTAGCTAGCGATGCAGGCATACAAGTAATGAAACAAGGTGGTAATGCATTTGATGCTGCAATAGCAACGCAACTTGTACTTGCGGTAGTTTATCCAATTGCGGGAAACCTCGGTGGTGGTGGTTTTTTAGTGGCACATACCGCAAAAGGGGAAAATATAGCACTTGACTATAGGGAAACTGCTCCTGCAAAAGCAAGCAGAGATATGTACTTAGATAGTGCAGGAAATCCCATAAAACTTCTGACCATGCAAGGGCATTTAGCATCTGGTACGCCAGGCTCTGTTGCAGGTATGTTTGCCATACATAAATACGCAAAACTTCCTTTTAAAAAATTAATAGCACGTGCAATCATACTTGCAGAAGATGGGTTTGCATTAACTGCTAGCCAAGCAGCTAGTTTAAATAGTATAAAAGAAACATTTTTAAAAGTAAACAAAAACAAAACCGCTTTTACAAAAAATGAACCTTGGGCTGCAGGGGATTTACTCATACAAACTGATCTTGCCAATACATTAAAAAGAATAAGAGACTTTGGACAAAAAGGTTTTTACGATGGAGAAACGGCACAATTAATAGCTGATGAAATGAAAACTGCAAATGGAATAATTTCTTTGGAAGATTTAAAAAATTATAAGGTAAAACCAAGAGAAATAATGCAATTTAATTACAAAGGAAACAATGTATTAACGATGCCTTTGCCAAGTAGCGGTGGAATAATTTTAGAACAGCTTTTAAAAATGACGGAGCTTTACAATTTAAACAAACTACATTTTCAAAGTGTAGAAAGTGTACAATTAATGGTAGAAGCAGAACGAAGAGCATTTGCAGATAGAGGAGAATTTTTAGGTGATCCTGATTTTGTAAAAGTGCCTGTAAAAACTTTGGTAAGCGACACCTATTTAAGAGAACGCATGAAAGATTTTGTACCTGGCAAAGCAGGCAACAGT
>JANMFB010000244.1:0-3747 GCA_031377605.1 Ferruginibacter sp. | reverse complement strand
ATCGTGGTTTGCTGCTTTAACCCCACAGGGCACTGTGCAGGTATTTTGGTTACAGCCAAGTTGGGAGAGTGTAAAACACAATTGGCTTACCTGGTACTATTGCGATTTTTTACGAACGGTTACTTTAAATGGCAACAATCGTTCTGCGTTTGTAGATTTAAATACGCCCACCAAACCTGCTTACGAAGGAGGTGCACCTGCAACACAAGAAGGAGCCTTAAGTATGAATGGATATGTAGATAATGCCGGATCTGTGCGTTTTGTTTATGAAGATGTGCTTGACGGTGTACAGCAAATACAGTATTACGATGGAAAATCGCAAAAGGTGGTTTACAGCTACCCTAAGTACAATGCCGGCAATACCTTTAAACATCCTCCAAAATTACTGGTAGATGAAAAAGGGCAGGACCACCTTGTTTTTAGACCGAGTGCTGCAACACTTGAAAGTGAACAAATATGGGATATAAACCTCACCACCAATGAAACCAATGTGCTGGCATCCATTCAAAAACCTGGTGTGAAAATTTCTGGCTTTCAAGCCAACCAAGGCCCGAAGGGCGCCATGGCCATTACTTTTGAAGCCGGTACTTTATCAGGTAATACGGAGGCTTTCGGTTTGTATTATTCCAATGGCACCTGGAAAAATGTGGGGCTCACCAACAATGCATCTAAAGAAAAGTTCTTTTCAAAAGACTTTATTGGCCTCGGCGGCTATCGTACCAATATTTCTATGCTTACCAAGTATAACAGCGAGTTTGGAACGGTTGCTTATGATGGGGCAGGTCGTAAAAGTATGTTAATGACCATTGCAGCCTACTCGGTTGGGTATGGTATTAGTAATCCTTCCCTCGTTTTTATACCCATCGATAAATAACATTAACCCCTTAGTATGATGCGTCGTATCAATATTTGTGCCACCCGGTTACTCTTTTGTACAGCCTTCTTGCTTACGCAAAACCTTCTTTTTTCCCAAAGCATTGGCAACAGCGTTTCTCTAGTAGCTGTAGATGGAAAAACGTACACAGGTGTAATAAAAAATATTGCCGGGGATAATTATCAAGTTAAATACGATGGATATAAAGCATTATATTGGCTAAAAGCGAATCAGTTTACCGTTATAAATACAGGCGGCCAACAAAATAACCTGATTGGTAAAAGTGTAAGTTTTCCCGCCACAGATGGCAATAACTACACAGGCATCGTAAAAGAAGCGCAGGGAAACAAATACCGTATAAAGTATGACGGATTCGATTTTGAAAGTTGGCTCACCAGAGACCAGTTCACTGTAAGCACGAGCAACAGCAACGCAGGTACAGGATCTAACAACAGTCAGGGGCAAAACACAGTAACCAATAGCATCTCCGACATACAGGCACTGCAGGGTATTTGTGATTTTGGCTATCAAAAGGGCTGGTCTTCTCCACTGTTTGCCACTAAGTTTAAAAACTATTTAAATGATCTTTCGGCCAAAGAACAGCGTTCATTACTCGTTTTTTTACAGCAGGCTACCACATCATCTGCCCGTTTTTTTGCCCTAAAATCTTTGATAACAGGAGATGGATTTGATCAGGTGCAAAAATTTATCGCACAGCTCAATCTACACCCGGAGGCCTATCAGCAGGAAAATTGTGTAGCAACCAACCTCCGTTCTGTCATACAACAGTGGCAGTACTCGTGCTCCGTTACCATGATACAAACTTTTCTTGCAGATCTATCACCCAGATATGCCTGGGAGATAAAGCAAATTGCAAATTTTGATGTGGCAATCAACGACCCAACCTGCCCAATGGCGCAGCAACAAAAGCAACTAATGGAAAAATACGGTGGTGTAGCCACTCCAAGAGGCGATGTAACCGGCACATCTATTGGCATTATAGAACCCTTGAGGGAATTGGTAACACCTATTTTGGGTGTTAGCTTTTATGCGCAGGAAGTAAATGAACCCCTGCCTACCATATTTAGTAAAATGAGGATGCAGATAGATAAAGGAATCAATATGCCACTGTTAGTTAGCTTTACCGGCACGCAGAGCCGGCATTTTATAATGGCAATGAGGTATAAACAATCTGCCAATGGATATTCATATTTAATTTATGATCCCTGGGATGGTAAATGTGACTATGTAACCGAAGCAAGTTTAATGAGAGGCTCTTTGTCGCCCCTGCTTACTCAATGGGGCATCAGTCTAGATTATTATTACCCTATAAAAGAATAACAATGAAATTAAAAACAACCGTATTTGCCCTAAGCGTGATGCTCATATCGTGCAAATCACAGACAAACAACGATGAATCTTCATTAAAAGCGCTTAATGAAAGATCTTTAAAATGTATAGCAATAATGAACGAGGCAGAGGCATTAAAGAATAGTGCCATTGCAAACGGCAATACAGCTGAGATTGCCAGTTATCAAAAAACAATTGACAGCGCCGCTTTGGAAAATGCTAAGATTGGGCAGGAAATGATGCAAATGGATAAAAAATAAATTTCAATTTTGAACAAAAGTAAAGACACATTTTTATTGAAAAAGTATTGCGTCTAGAGCCTCTGTTAGTTTCTACAGGAATCGTTTGTTATAGTAAGTTTACTTTCTATAAAATGGTAGATATTGTGTCTCGGCGTGGTTTTCACAATCATAATAATTGAGTTATAAGAGAACTAATTGTGAAACCCTGCCTACCTTCAGGCAAGCCCTACGCACAAAAGAACTTAGTATTATGATCAACTCATTCTATAAATTCTTAGGATGTTTTTTGTTGTCCAAGAAAGTGATATCTATTTATGCGGTAGAGATTACTAAGTAGTTTTAAATTCTTCTGATTGTTTATATTTAACTAGCATCTTTTACTGGATCGGCTAGACACCTAAAAATTTAAGCTCTAATACACGTCGGGCTTACCTGACTGTAGGCAGGGTTTCGCTAGAAGTATTCTTTCTAATTTAAAGTCTATGAGTGCGAAAATCCCGCTTGCACGGTACTTGGCATTTTAGCCTTCTCCACTTTATTTATGAATTAGAAAGTTTTAGGAACAAATAGGCAAAGAGTACAATATTTTTTAATAATAAAAAACATAAATGGAAGTTTAAACGGGTGTAAATAAATATATTTATACAACAGATGCAAGTAATTCAACTCAAAACATAATTTTATTAATTCAATTCATTACAAATTTCATCACAATGAAAAAAACACTACCATTTTTACTCATATCATTTCTATCATTTTGTACCCAGGCACAAATAGGCAATGTTGGAATAAACACAACAACACCACTGGCAATGCTGCATGTAAAAGACAGCAATGTTTTATTTACTGGAGGCCCTTTTATACTGCCGACTGTTGCTTCTGATCCCCCTGTAAGTGGGAGCGGAACCAGGATGATGTGGTACCCAGATAAAGCAGCTTTTAGAATAGGAAATGTAGATGGTACTCAATGGGACAAAGTAAACATTGGGGCCTCTTCTTTTGCATCTGGTATAAATACCACGGCATCTAATTTAGGATCTACAGCTATGGGAGATAATACGAAAGCATTAGCTAATTCCTCCACCGCCATGGGGGAAAACTCTAGAGCCTCAGGTGTTGCCTCAACGGCTATGGGTTTGGGTACGGTCGCATCGGGTCTTGCATCAATGTCAATGGGTTCGAGTACTACAGCATCAGGTGATTTTTCAATCGCTACAGGTAATAGAACAACCGCTTCGGCATTCAGTTCAATCTGCCTAGGAAGATTTAATGATTCCATCA
>JANMFB010000196.1:0-3777 GCA_031377605.1 Ferruginibacter sp. | reverse complement strand
TAAATCGTTTGTTTGTGAAAAATGTAGTATAAAAAACGTGCATTTGAAACATAATGACAAAAAAATCCTATAGATGCAGAATTTATCCTAGTTAAATCCTAATATATCCGCCCAAACGATTAATAAATCCTCACACAACCATAATAACACACAATAATTTTGTGTAAATGCTAAAATTTAAATAAACAGATTTTTCGTTTTACTGCAAGCCCTCTTTTAGTTGATTTTAGAAAATTATTAGGACTGAATTTCCATATCCCCTCAAAAACCCCTGTCATTTTTTGCAGGAATTTTGCAATTTATTAGCAGAAAAAGCGCATTAATACATTTTTAAACAATTTAAATAAACGAAAAATGAAAAAATTAATCACCTTAAGTTTTTTAGCATCTGCATTGTTTTCATGTAATAACAATGAAGAGAAAAAAAGAGATGAGGCAAACACTGCTACCATTACCGAAACCAAAGCAACAGAAGTACAACCCAACATTTTTAAACCTTTTAATGCTGTGCTAATAAAGCATACAGTAGCCGATTATGCAAAATGGAAGGCCGTGTATGATGCAGATATCAGCTTTAGAAATGAGGCAGGCTTGCACCTTATGGGACCGATAGCCCGAGGTATTGAAAATAGAAATATCGTAGAAATAGCTTTAGCAATGGATGATATAGAAAAAGCGAAGGCTTTTGTAAACAACCCAAGGCTTAAAGAAGTAATGCAAAAAGGCGGGGTAACATCTGCACCTAACATTAACTATTATAACATTTTTCGTTATGACGAAATAGTTGATAACCAAAACTTGCCATATGTGGAAATTGAAATAAAAATAAAAGATTTTGACACTTGGCTTAAAGGTTATGATGGCGAAGGTAAAGCAGTAAGAGAAACAGAAGGAACGTTGGATATGGCTCTGGCAAAAGATTTAAGCGATCCTAACAAACTTACGGTTGTATTTGCCATTAAAGACATGGATAAATTTAAAGCGGCGATGGCGTCAGAAAGTAAGAAAAAAATAATGACAGATGCGGGTGTAATTGGCCAGCCGGTAATGACCTTTTTTCAAAATCAAAAATAGGTCTTTTTATTATTAAAAGATCTAGATATAAACTGCGATGTACATTAAAAATCTGGTGTTCATCTTTTACAATAAGCAACCTAAATATTTTAACCTGTCACTCTTAATCTATTATTATTTAACCTAAACAAACGTGGCGACGACACGCAATCAAAATGAAAAAATATCTATTAATGCTCTTATTGATTCCTGCAATAGGAATGAGCCAAACAAAAACAGTTCTTACCGGCAACCGTTTATTTGCAAAAAATGATAAGTCCCAGGAATTTGAAAAAGCACTGGCAGCACATGCACAAAAATACCACAGCGGCGATGTGAAATGGAGGGTATGGACGATTGAATCTGGTCCGGATGCGGGGGGTTACATGATTTCTGAAGGGCCAAGTACTTGGAGCACTTTAGATAGTCGTGGAGACCTCGGAGCAGAACACATGAACGACTGGGCAAAAAATGTAATGCCACTTACCATGGGGAAAGGCCAAAGTGCATATTCTGATTTTCAGGCCGATTTAAGCACAGTGCAACTTACAGATTATGCAGATAAAATTGTTATCACTCACATTGTAGCTAAACCGGGTATGCCTCTAAAACTTAGAGACCTTATTCAAAAACTTAAAAAAGTATGGGAAGCAGGAAATGAATCTGTTGCAGTTTATTCAATTGCTTTTTCAGGAGATCCTGGTTATACAATTGTATCTCGTTTAAAAGGTGGTTTAAAAGAATTAGCAAGCGACTATCGTAAACCAATGCCTGAAAGATATAACGCTATTTTTGGAGCAGGCGCTTATGATGTTTATTTGAAAGATTATGCTGATGCTGTACAAAGTAGGTTTTCTGAAATATTAATGTATATGCCAAGTTTAAGTTCAAAATAATTTTTAATACTTAATGACAAGGTGATTATTAAAATCATCTTGTCATTTTAATAATATCTAATTGTTTCTAACACTGTAAAACTTAAAAATGAATCAATCAGAACTTTTAACAGAAGTAGCATTTTTATCTTCTAAAAATAAAAGCGGAAATACTTTACAAAATAGTGCATCGTTGCCATCCCTTTCTGAAAATACTTTTTTACGTTACTTTAATTTCATTGCCTTGTATTTTGCTCAAGGTGTACCAGAAGGAATGTTGTTTTATGGTATACCTGCCTGGATGGCAATGAATGGCAAATCGGCCGGCGAAATAGCAGGTTTTGCTGTAGCTTGTGGATTACCCTGGAGTTTTAAATTTATAGTAGCGCCACTCATGGATCGCTATACCTATTTACCAATGGGTCGCAAAAGACCTTGGGTAATTTTAGGCCAGGTAGGATTAATATTAAGTTGTATTGCTATGGCTTATGTACCTGACCCTTTAAACAATTTAAACAAGTTAATGATGGCTGGCTTTGTGGTATCGTTCTTTGGTGCTTTTCAAGATGTGGCCACCGACGGAATGGCTGTTGATATTATTCCAATAAAGCAACAAGCTCGTGCCAATGGATTAATGTGGGGTTCAAAAATTATTGCCGTTTCTACCACGCTAGCATTGGGTACATGGCTTTTAAATAAATACAATTTTACCACTTCTATACTAATGCTTTCTATTATCATAGGATTTATTATGATTGTGCCTTTGATTTTAAGAGAAAGGCAAAATGAAAAACTTCTACCATGGACAGTAGGTGCTGCATCTCCTGAAACAAAAAAAATGCAATTAAGAAGTTGGGGCAGCCTATTTAAATCATTATACAGTGTTTTTGGTTTACGCAACTCTTTGTTGCTAGCATGCATATTGTTTATCAGCCAAGGTTCTTATAATTATATCGACACATTACTACCCATTTTTACCGTAAAAGAATTAGGTTGGACCAATCTAGATTATTCTCAATTTTATTCTACAGCCATATTAATTGGTGGTATTGGAGGGATGCTAATAGGTGGGCTTTTAATTGACAAATTTGGAAAAAAGCGAATGATGAATATATATTTTATTGGTATGATTCTTATAACTACAGCATTGTCATTTTTTAAGATGTATTGGGTAAGCAATACTTTTATTTATGCTTTCATGATAACTTATAATATACTTTACACTTTTGCATGTATTGGCATTTTTGCAATGGCTATGCAATGTTGCTGGAAAAAAGTTTCGGCAAGCCAATTCACCTTGTATATGACCATTGCAAATCTTGGGCGTATTGCCTTGGCAGCATTAATAGGTCCGATAAAAACAAATTTTAATTGGCAAATAACGCTGATCTCTTTTGCTGCTATGATTGCGCTTGCCTGGTTACTACTGCAATTTTTAAACATCAATAAGCAAGTAGAACGGGTGGTTCATTTAGAAAACAGCGATACAGCAAATCAAATGGCTATTGTAAACTGAATAATTCATTTAATAAATTATTAAAATAAATGGTCAACAATTTAACAACAGCAACTCCTCAAAAATTTTATGGTCTTGATAATTTAAGAGCCTTCGCCATTATCATGGTCATTCTTTTTCATTACCCCAGGTGGTTTGAGCATCCTGCCTGGTTCCCGGATGTACTAAAATTTGGCTGGACAGGTGTTGATTTGTTTTTTGTGCTGAGCGGATTTTTAATTGCTTCGCAACTGTTTGCGCAAATTAAAAAGGAAGGATCCTTCTCCATGAAGGATTTCTACATTAAACGATTCTTTAGAATTCTTCCGGTCTATTATTTTGTGCTGGCCCTGT
>JANMFB010000168.1:0-3796 GCA_031377605.1 Ferruginibacter sp. | reverse complement strand
GGTATTTTTGCTTTCACTTCAAAGCGACCATAAAGCCAATCGCCTTTACCTTTTGTAATCATACGAGAAGAAGTATAATCTCTTCCCAACAAGGTTTCTTTTTTTGCAGTAATATTTAAGTTACCTCCACTAATGGTTGAGTTCACACCACTAGTGTAATATTGCAATTCGTTATTGCCCCAGCCACTACCGCCAGTTTCAAAAGTCCATTTAGTAGCATCAGGAGAAACACCAATATTAAAATCATCTTGCCAAACTGGTGTTGTTTCAAACTGCCAATTTTTTTCTACAACCAATTCTGCAGGTACCACATCAGGTATTACTTTTTCTTGTGTACAAGAAAAAAAAGCGGCTGGTACTATAAAGAAAGTGAAAACATATTTATATATCCTTTTCATATTTATTTTTTTAAAGTGCTACGAATTTAAATTGAAAAATAGTGCTTGAACCATTACCTGCTCTCAAAGTCATTTTTGTAGCAGTAATATCTATAATGCGATAAAGATTTTCTGAAGGCACATCGGTAGTGCCAATAAAAGTAGTAGGGGGTAATCCAGGCAATTGTATAGTGCCCAAACCTGCTACACCACCTGTTGTTGCACCAAATGTATATGCTACATTATAAGATCTATCAGATCCACAATTATAATTTGGAGCAATGTTTCCACCGTTAAAAGTGGAGCCATTGGCATTGTAAATAATATTATTTGCGGCAGTAAAAGTGAACGTATCATCACTCTGGCAATTACCATCTAGTGGCCCGCCGCCAAAGTAAGTTCCCGGACTTGCTTCAGTTCCTACAATAATAGCATTCGCACCGGCAGTTGGATCTAACCTCCATGTTTTACTTACAGCCCCAGTAAGCAAAGCTTTTATACTAGCTATCGTGAGGGCCTCTACTTTTTTTAATTTTATTTCTATTAAGTTACCACCAGAGCTTGCTCTCAATGTCATCCTATTACTTGTGTAATTTTGTACTGTATATAAATTATCGACAACAATATCTGTTGTGCCAATAAATGGTCTTCCAGTACCAGTAGCTAATGGGCTCAAAATAATTTTTGGCAACTGACCCGGCTTTGCCACTACTTTAAATGAGGGTGCATTTGGTTTTGGAGCCTGGCAACTAAAACCTGCCTGTGCATCAAATGTTTGCCCAACAGCATCATATTCAAAATTACCATTTACATTAAATTTATACAAATCGTCTACTTGGCAAGGTGCTGCAGCTCCGCTAAAAAATACTTGAGTAGCGTCGGTAGATAAAACTTTAATGGCATCTGCATCAGTACTCCATGTCCACACTGTATTTCCGTTACAGCCTGTTAGTGTGTTATAAAAATCATTTTGACAAGCATCTATTACAAATATTCTTTTAGTGATAGAGTTGTTACCATTTGTACCAACAGATGTAAGTCTTACCGGGTAATCCCCACCAACAATGTATTTGTGTGTTGGATTTTTCTCTGCTGATAACGGCGTATTGTCTCCGAAATCCCATTGGTATTGTGTAGCTTCCTCACTTACATTTGTAAACTTTACTTCATAGGCAAATGGCAGCGTATCTTGCAAAGGCTTTATTACAAAAGTAAAATCTGCTTTAGATTCAGAACCATTCAATCCTAGTATATCTTTTTTACATTGTACGAGCAACATGCTAAGTGCAATCAAAAACAAAGGGGAAAATTTTATATATTTTTTCATATTTTTTGTTTAATATTTTTAATAACCATCGTTTTGAGTAAGATTTGAATTTCTATCTCTTTCACTTTGTGGTATTGGCATGAATCTATGTTTTGCAGCAACGTTAGTCTTACCAGCCGCTGTCATTACCGTAATAAAATAAGTAGGATTAGGATGGCGCAACAAATCATACCAACGATGCATTTCAAAACCTAGTTCTAATCTTCTTTCTTTATATATGGCATCTAACCAAGCTGCTTCCGATAGACCAGCAGCAATTGGAGCTAAGCCCGCTCTTGCTCTTACCAAATCTGCAGCAGGTTTTCCTAAAGCGGGACCAGCAGCTTCAGCATAAATTAATAAAACTTCAGCATAGCGCATTATGGGAACATTTAACGCACTTCTCCATTGACCAGCATCACCAAGCGGATCATCTACAGAAATGAAATATTTTTTAGTATTAAATCCATTTGGAGAACCTATTAAAGAAGCAGGCTGTGTATAAGCACCATATGTATCTCCCGGTATCCAAATAGTTCTGTTTCTTCTTTTATCAATAATGGTATTATATCCTGCTCCGGTTTTTTCATACTGGTCTACAAAATTTCTTGTAGGTACCGTAAACCCATAACCACCCTCGGGAACGATTCCTTGAAAACGTGGACCATAAAAAGTATTAATTCCTGTACCTGCGCCGTAAATAGAAAATGTACCTCCTCCACTTCTGTATTGAACTTCAAACAAAGATTCTTTCCCATTCTCTGTTGAAAGCTTAAAGTTATCAGCATAGTCTGTCCACAAACTATAACCATAGGTAGCGGCATTATCAATAATCTCTTTTGATTTTGCAGCAGCATTTATTTTATCGCCAAGTGTTAAATAAACACTTGCCAACAATCCTTTTGCGGCACCTGCTGTTGCCCTGCCTTTATCATCACCAGTTGTTGTATTTGGTAATAATGTTTCTGCACTTTTTAAATCGACAATTATTTGTGCATACACTGCAGCTTTAGGAGAACGAGTAATTTTAGAAGACTCTTCAGCAGTTATTGCATTAGTATATAAAGGAACATCTCCAAATAATCTTACTAAATGAAAATAATATAAAGCTCTCAAAAACTTTGCTTCGCCTATGCTCCTATTTCTTATTGCAGGAGTCATACTTGAAACGAGCGGTGCTTTTTCAACCACCAAGTTAGCACGCAGTATTCCAAAATAACATTGCGCCCAAATTATTTGAATGATTGGATTAAATGAGGTCAAGCTAAAATTATCTAACTCTGCAGTTTCTGCACCATCTCCACCACCACCCCCGCCGAGGTCAGCATCATCGCTCATTATATCACCTAAATGCCAGGCAGCCCCACTATAAATTGCTGAAAGTGGTGTATACACGGCATTCACTGCTGTAACTACCTCTGTTTGTGTTTTGTAATAATTATCTACCGTATTTAATGGTATGGTAGGATCTATTGTAAGTAAGCTTTTTTTACATTGTGTAAAAAAGATTGCTACTAAAAGTAAAATACCTATTTGCTTAAAAAATATTTTTTTCATGTTCATAATTTTTTTATTTAAAAATCAACAGTTACGCCTGCCATAAATGTTCTCGCTTGTGGATAAAATCCTATGTCAACACCACCTCCTACTTCAGGGTCTAGACCGGTGTAGTTTGTTATTGTTAAAAGGTTTTGTGAACTCACATAGAATTGTGCTCTTTTTAGATTCATGAGAGAGGACCATCTTGCAGGAAGATTGTATGCCATGCGTAAATTTTTAATTCTTACATAAGATGCGTCTTCCACAAACCTGTCAGACACCCTACTGTTTTTATTTGGATCTTCCAATGTAACTCTTGGCATAGTATTACTTGTACCGGGTCCAACCCAGCGACCAAGTACTGCATTTGAATAATTACCATTACTTACACCACCTTCGGTATACCAACGGGTGAAATTTAATACTTTGTTACCTTGAGAACCCTGAATAAAAAGGGTTAATTCAAAATTTTTGTAGGTTACTGTATTTGTTAAACCATATGTAAATGTTGGATTTGAGTTTCCGATGTTTGTACGATCTTCATCATTTATAATTCCGTCGCCATTTAAATCTT
>JANMFB010000108.1:0-3709 GCA_031377605.1 Ferruginibacter sp. | reverse complement strand
AAAAACGGCTTACTCATTAAGAACAGAACGGCTTTCGAAAATTCAAGAAAAATAACCACTATTGTATTTGATAAAACGGGAACATTGACGGTGGGTAAATTTGAAGTTTCAAAAATTATTTCGCTTCAAAAAGAACTAAATGAAAATGAAATTATTCGCCTGGCATCTGCATTGGAACAACAATCAGAACATCCTATTGCAACCGGTATTTTGAAAAAAGTAAAAGATTTATCTATCACTATTCCTGCAACAGAAAGTTTTAAAGCCATTACTGGTAAAGGCGTGGAAGCTACTGTAGAAGGTAAAAAAATATTGGTGGTGAGTCCTGGCTATTTAAAAGAAATAAACATTTCCACACCTGAAGGCTTTGGTGCCAACGATACTGAAACAGTTGTTTTTGTAATTGTGAATGATAAATTAGCTGGTTACATCGCATTGTCGGATGAGATACGCCCGGAATCGGGAGAAGCAATTAAAACCCTAGAAGAAAACAAAATTAAATCAATACTATTAACCGGTGATAATAATAAAGTTGCAGCAAGTGTAAGCAAAACATTAGGCATGGATAGTTTTTTTGCAGAAGT
The DNA here is from genome assembly GCA_031377605.1 of Ferruginibacter sp. GTDB lineage: Bacteria > Bacteroidota > Bacteroidia > Chitinophagales > Chitinophagaceae > Ferruginibacter. The sequence continues at coordinate 3,125 of JANMFB010000108.1, read as the reverse complement.
ATTGCCAGATCAAAAATTGGAAAAAATAAAAGAACTGCAAAGCAAGGGGGAATTTGTTGCTATGACGGGTGATGGTGTAAACGATGCACCTGCATTGGCACAGGCAGATATTGGAATAGCAGTGGGTAGCGGAAGTGATATAGCTGCAGAAACCGCCGGTATTGTCCTGGTAAATAGCAACCCAAAAGATATTGTTAGCCTCATCTTATTTGGCAAAGCTACTTACCGTAAAATGATACAGAATTTAATTTGGGCTACGGGCTACAATGTAGTGGCTTTACCCTTGGCAGCAGGTGTGTTGTATAAGCAGGGAATTTTGTTAAGCCCTGCAATGGGTGCAGTTTTAATGACGGTGAGTACAATTGTGGTTGCCATCAATGCAAGTCTGTTAAAAGTAAACAATGGCTCTGGTGAAAATAACAAAGACGAGCAAAAACCTGCACCTATTAGTGATGCCAAAACTAAAACAAAGGAGGAGCCTAAATCTGAAGCGGTAAATAAACCTCAATCGGAAGTAAAAGCCGAATCTAAAGAAAATGTACAACCGGAACATGAAGCAAATGCTAACACAAAACCGAATATAAAGGAAAACCGAAAACCGAAGCAAAAGAACAAATAGAACCTGAAAAAAAGGAGGAGCCTAAACCAGAAGGCGAAGCCGGACCTATGCTTGAAGCAACTGATGAAATGCCTTCCTCTTTGACTCCTGAGATAGTTACAAGGGTACACAGATTATATGAGGAGTTAGGTCGTGAGGAGGTTAAGACTGTGCAGGAATGGGAAGAAAAGCAAAAAGAGATCTCGGGAGCTAAAACTGAAGCAGAGCAGAAACCTAAAGATGAGTAAGAAGCTAGGACATTGCAGCCGAAACAGCAGTAAGCATTATAATTATTAGCAATCCGGGAGACACGTAAGTCATGAAACAAAATACTAGCTAAGGATGTAATCATGAAATCAAATAAAAATATTTTACTCACCATTAATGGTGGTTCATCCAGCATTAAGTTTGCTGTGTATGAAATTGAAGCATCCCTTAAGCAATTATTTTATGGTGAGCTAGAAAATATCTGTACAAAAAATGCAGTTCTAAATTTTAGTAATGCAATTAACAACCAACAAAATACCATAAATATTAATACTGTTGATTATGATGAGTCTGTAAATCATTTCATTGACTGGCTTGAATTACAAGAAAGTTTTACTTCCGTAAAAGCAATAGGGCACAGGATTGTACACGGTATGCAGCATACAGCATCTGAAAATATTACTGCAAATTTATTAGATGAGTTAAAACAAATTAGCCCTTACGACCCGGAGCATTTACCCGGCGAAATTAAGTTGATAGAAATATTTGCAAAGCGTTATCCGGCATTGGTACAGGTTGCTTGTTTTGACACTTCGTTTCATACTACTATGCCAGTGGTTGCAAAACTATTACCCATACCAAATAAATATTTTGCTATGGGCATTCAGCGATATGGTTTTCATGGGCTGTCTTATGCCTACCTTCTGCAGGAACTGGAGCGCATTACCGGCAAAGAATCTGCCATGGGTAAAATAATATTGGCACACCTTGGCAATGGTGCTAGCCTTGCTGCAATTAAAAATGGTAAGAGTATTGATACCAGTATGGGTTTTACACCAACCGCGGGATTGGTAATGGGCACCCGTACCGGCGACCTTGACCCTGGTGTTGCATGGTATCTAATGCAGGTTGAAAAATTAACAGCGCAACAGTTTAATCATTTAATAAATCATGAGGCTGGGTTATTGGGCATATCGGAAACAACATCCGATATGAGAGAATTAATTAAAAGTAAAAATACCGACACCCGTGCTGCCGATGCTTTCAATTTGTTTTGTTATCAAACTAAAAAATTTATTGGTGCATACTCTGCAGCACTTGAAGGTTTGAATACATTGGTTTTTTCCGGAGGTATTGGTGAGCATTCACCTGAAGTACGCAGCCAGGTATGCAACGGCCTTAAGTTTTTGGGAATTGAATTGGATGAAATAAAAAACAGTAATAATGAACCAATTATTTCTACGGATAAAAGCAAAATAACTGTTCGGGTAATACAGACCAACGAGCAATTAATGATTGCAAGAATGGTTTGCGATTTGTTGAATTATTCTATTATAAATTAAATAATGCAAACACAAAATATAATCCCAGAAACAAAAGCATTATCTCCCGAATTATTACAAAACATGAATGCTTACTGGCGGGCAGCCAATTATTTATCCGTTGGTCAAATATATTTGTATGATAATCCACTGCTTAAAAAAGTATTAACGATTGACCATATAAAGCCACGACTGTTGGGGCATTGGGGCACCACACCGGGCTTAAATTTTATTTATGTACATCTTAACCGTATCATAAAAAAATACGACCTCAATGTAATTTATGTTACTGGTCCGGGGCATGGTGGCCCGGGATTGGTAGCTAACACTTATTTAGAAGGAACTTACAGTGAAGTATATTCAAATATTACACAGGATGAAGAAGGGATAAAAAATTTATTCAAACAGTTTTCTTTTCCTGGCGGCATACCCAGCCATGTGGCACCGGAAACACCGGGCTCCATTAATGAAGGAGGCGAACTCGGTTATTCGTTGGTGCATGCTTATGGTGCCGTGTTTGATAATCCTGACTTGATTGTTGCCTGTGTAGTTGGTGATGGAGAAGCAGAAACGGGTGCATTGGCTGCAGGCTGGCATAGCAATAAATTCTTAAACCCTGTGCATGATGGTGTTGTGTTGCCCATCTTACATTTGAATGGTTATAAAATAGCTAACCCAACCATACTTGCAAGAATACCGAAAGAAGAATTAGAACAACTTTTTAAAGGCTATGGTTACAAGCCATATTTTGTAGAAGGAGATGTGCCGGAAGAAGTACATGAATTATTGGCAACAACGTTGGATATAATTATTGAAGAAATAAAACAAATACAAAACGAAGCCCGTGTAAATGGTTTTACAAAAAGGCCACAATGGCCCATGATTATTTTTAGTACGCCAAAAGGATGGACGGGACCAAAAGAAGTGGATGATATTAAAATAGAAGGAACATGGCGTTCGCACCAGGTGCCGCTTTCTGAATTGTCAGAAAAAACAGC
>JANMFB010000101.1:0-15042 GCA_031377605.1 Ferruginibacter sp. | reverse complement strand
TTATTTAAACTCCTATTAGGGAATGGATCTTTGTGTTCAAAACCTGTTGCAATAAGTGTAATACCAATTTGCGCTCCTAAAGAGTTGTCGTAGCCTAATCCAAGAATTACATCTGTCTCATCACCTGCTTGACTCAAAATATAGTTTTGAATAACTTCTACTTCGTCCATAGTGAACTCATACTCGCCTTCTGCAGAATTTATATTTATCAAAATCCATTTTGCTCCTCTTATATCGTTGTCATTAAGCAAAGGAGATGTAAGTGCGTTTTCAATTGCTAGATGTGCTCTGTTTTCACCTTCCGCTGTTGCGCTTCCAAGTATAGCTACACCTCCATTACTCATAACCGTACACACATCAGCAAAATCGACATTTATTTGTCCTGTACTGTTTATTACATCAGTTATACATTTTGCAGCAGTAGCTAAGATATCATCTGCTTTATTAAATGCTTCTTTCATTTTAAGGTTACCAAACTGGTGACGCAATTTATCGTTGCTTATCACCAACAAAGTATCTACATGTCCTTTTAGTAACATAATTCCTTCTTCGGCTTGTGCTACACGCTTTTTTCCTTCATAGGCAAAAGGCGTAGTTACAATCCCAACAGTAAGTATACCCAACCCTTTACAAATAGATGCAATAATTGGAGCTCCTCCTGTACCTGTACCACCGCCCATACCTGCAGTAATAAAAGCCATTTTTGTATTTACTTCCAATATGCGCTTTATTTCTTCTAAGCTTTCCTCGGTTGCTTGCCTACCAATATTAGGATTTGCTCCTGCACCCAACCCTTGTGTAAGGTGTGGCCCAAGTTGTATTTTATTGGGCACTTTACTTTGTGCAATTGCTTGCGAATCTGTATTGCAAATAATAAAGTCTACACCCTCTATATTTTGTGCAAACATGTGGTTTACTGCATTGCTTCCGCCACCTCCTACACCTATTACTTTTATGATAGAGGACTGGTCTTTTGGCAAATCAAAATGTATCATGTTTTTCTTTTTTAGTATTTAGTATTGAGATATTAGTATTCAGATTCAAACGTTAAATCCTAAACCAACTCTTTATTTTTTTGATTAATAATTTAAATTAATAGATAATAGTTTTGATATTCAATACTAATATCTAACATCTTTAAAGCACCTCATCGCCTTCTTCCTTAAACATCTCTATGAGATTTGTTTTGAAGCTATCCATGAATCCTTTAATGGTTTTTTTGCGCTTTACAATTTCTATTTCTTTCTCTTCGGTTTCTCCTACAACTTCTTCTGAAACTTGCGCTTGCTGCATAATTCCGGTACCGGAAACTTTTACAAAATTCTTATCTAATTGCTTATTCTTATTTTCATAATCATTGTAACCTTTTAAGATAAGTCCAATACAAGTACTGTACATTGGCTTAGATAATTCATCTATTTGCCCGCCAGATAAATGCTCATTAGGAAATCCAACTCTTGCATTTAATCCTGTTATGTACTCTGTAAGTTGTAATAAATGCTTAAGCTGTGAGCCACCGCCTGTAAGGATTATACCTCCATTCAACATTCGATGATCTAGACCAACTTGCTTTAAATGATATGTTACAAAATCCATTATCTCACTCATACGTGCTTGTATGATGCTTGCAAGATTTTTTACAGAAATTTCTTTGGGTGCCATGCCACGCAATCCTGGTATAGTAATGAATGCATTTGATTTTGTTTCATCAGCCAATGCACTACCAAACTGTATTTTCATTTGTTCGGCTTGAGTTTTCAATACACCTAATCCTGTTTTAATATCATTGGTAATATTCTCTCCACCAAATGGAATAACAGCAGTATGTTTTAAAATACCTTCATAAAAAACAGCAAGATCAGTAGTGCCACCACCAATATCTACAATAGCTACCCCCGCCTCTAAATCCTGATCACACATTACTGCTGCCGCAGATGCTAGTGGTTGTAGTACCAAATCTTTTGTTTTTAGTCCAGATTTTTCTACACTACGATTTATATTTCTGATTGCATTTTTATCACCAGTAATGATGTGAAAATTAGCGCCTACTTTCACTCCGCTATATCCTATAGGGTTTGGAATATTTTGAAAATTATCTACGGTGAATTCTTGTGGAATTACATCAATTATCTGATCTCCTGCGGGAATGTATGTGCGATATTGATCAGCAACTAGTCTATCAATTTCTTCTTGCCTAATCTCTTCTTCGTTTTGCTGGCGCACAATATCTCCCCTTGTTTGTAAACTTTTTATATGATGACCTGCAATACCTACGTATACTTCGCTAATTGCTAGATTTGGATTTGATGCATAACAGTTCTCCAAAGCGGTTTGAATAGCTTTTATTGTCTGGTCAATATTAAGAACCATACCATGTTGTACGCCATTACTATTGGCTCTTCCAAAACCTAGTATTTCTAGTTTACCAAATTCGTTTTTACGGCCGGCAATTGCTGCAATTTTTGTGGTGCCAATGTCTAGTCCTACGATTACTGGTTGTTCCTGATTCATGATTGAATTGTTTAAATGTGTGTATGTTTTATTCTTTTAAAAATCGTTGTTAAGTTTATTGTTATTTAATGTTTTGGCTTTAGTGATTTTGAAACAACGGGTTTTTGTGCCGTTGATTTTTCAACTGTTATTTTTGGTATTGTGGGTTTAACTACAGTAAGTTTAATAATTTTATTAGTATCTGTTTTTGATATAGGAATTATTACTGTTGGCTTTTGTAAAGTTAGATTAACATCTATAGCTTGGTCATCTCTTTCAACAGATTGAGAAATCATACTCGTATCAGCATTATTTTTAGCAGCATCTGGCAAAAATATTTGCGTAGAATCTCCAGCCCTTTGAGCAGCATCATCTGCAATTATTTGAATAAGTGCAAGCGTTCGCAAAGAATCTGTTAATACATCCTCCTTTCCTCTTATACTAGCAACTACTTGGTTTTTGTATTGTACATTTATTTTGCTGTATTTGTTCCAACCTGCAAGTGGCATTACTTTTTTATAAAATAATTTCAAGCTTGCAAATTTTGAATTGATATTTGAAGCATCACCAAAAAGAATAATCTGTTTCCCTATTATTGGAATCATTTCAAATTGACCATTAGGCAGAATATCTACTTGTCCAATCATTGCCATTAAAAAAGTATCTGCATATATTTTCATACTTATACATTTTATACTGCTTAATAAAGCACTATCTACTTTAGACAATACAGCCTCGTTTGCAACAAAACCGGTAAAAACTGGAAGCCTTGCAGAAAACTTTGCACTAAGTGGTAATACCTTACAACTACTATCTATGTAGAAGGAGTTTCCAAAGTTTGAAAATATTCTTGCTATAGGCTCTCTTTCTTCTACCAAAACTTTTAAAAAATTATTATTATCAAAGAACAATTCTGCGTTTTTTATCCAAATATCTTTCTCTAATTCTTTTTCTATCTTCCTTAAGTCAATTGATGATAATGATTTAGTAATACTTGTGTCACCACCATGCTTTTTTATAATAGCATAAACATCACTCTTATCAATAAAATAATTATCATTTACTCCTGTAATATCTATTTCTATACCTCTACATTTTTTATTTTCTTTATTATACATTGCAGATACAAGCAGCGTAATACAGCCAACAGCGACAAGCACCCAAAGGATACTTACAAGAATACGTCTTATATTTTTTAAATTAATACCCACTGCTTTCAACTATTTTCTTTAATGGTTCTACCAAAGTATCTATATCTCCTGCACCTGCTGTTATTAATAATTCCTGTTTATTGTTCCCTATATATTCTAACAGGTCATTTTTTTCTTTTATAGATTTTCTTTCACTTGTCATCTTCGCCAATATCATTTCACTTGTCACTCCTTCGATAGGCAATTCTCTAGCAGGATAAATTGGCAACAAAATCGTTTCATCTGCTATACTTAGTACTTCTGCAAACCCATCTGCCAGATCCTTAGTTCTGCTAAATAAATGTGGTTGAAAAATAACAGTACACTTTTTACTTGGGAATAAATTTTTTGCCCCATTTACTAATGCCCTTAGCTCTTCGGGATGATGGGCATAATCATCTATAAAAACAAGCCCATCAGTTTTTACTATATATTCAAATCTTCTTTTTACTCCTCTAAAAGAGGCAACGGCTTCTTTTATTTTCTCCTCTTCTATTTTTAGATATTTAGCTACTGCTATTGCGCCAATTGCATTTTCAATATTATGAATGCCACCCATATTCAAAACGACATTATTTATTCTCCAAAAAGTATTTATAACATCAAAATGATAAGCTCCATTCTCAATTTTCAAATTATCAATGTAAAGATTTGCGTTTTTATCTGTAGCACTATATGTACAAATATCTTTGGTAGTAAAATCGGCATTTCTTGCTAATCCATATTTTAAAATCAAATTACCCCCTTCTTTTATTTTACTAGAAAATTCTATGAAAGCATCTTGCATATTCTTCTCTGTTCCATAGATATCTAAATGATCTGCATCCATCGATGTTATAATGGCAATATTTGGACTTAATTTCAAAAAACTTCTATCATATTCATCCGCCTCTACTACCGAAACATTATTATCACTACCCCAAAAATTAGTGTCGTAATTTGCAGCAATGCCACCTAAAAAAGCATTACATCCATAGTCACTATCTTTCAAAATATGCGCTACCATTGCACTCGTTGTTGTTTTACCATGGGTACCAGCTACACAAATATTGAAACTATCTTTTGTAAGTAAACCCAATACATCGCTACGTTTTAGTAAAGTGTAATTATTTTCCTTATAATAATTAATCTCCTTATGCGATGCTGGTATTGCAGGCGTGTATACAATTACTTCTGCATCATTATCAAGCAAGGAAACATCATCAGTAAAATGAATATTAACTCCTTCGCTTATTAATTTATTTGTGAGTGCTGTTGCCGTTTTATCATAACCACTTACTCTTACCCCATGCTCATTAAAATAGCGAGCAAGCGCACTCATGCCTATACCACCGATACCGGCAAAATATATGTTCGCTATTTTTTTTATATCTACCACTATACTTTTATAGATTTTAATATTTCATTTGCAATTACCTCATCTGAATTATGTACTGCAAGTTTGGTAATATTATTTTTTAATTCATTTTGCAATACATCATCTTTTGTTAATTTTATTAATGCAGGCAAAAGGTCATTTCTTGAATCAGCATCTTTAATTAAGATTGCAGCTTTTTTATTTACCAAAGCTTTTGCATTTGCGGTCTGGTGATCTTCTGCCGCAAATGGGAATGGTACAAATATTACTGGCTTGCCGACAATGCAAATTTCCGCTACCGCCATTGCACCGCTTCTACTAACAATAAAATCTGCAGCTACATAAGCATATTCCATTTGTGTTATAAAGTCTTTCATAAAAACACCATTATACCCTTTTACAGTTTCCAAAGCTTTTTCAAAATATGGTTTACCTGTCTGCCAAATAAGTTGCAAATCATTTTCAGTAAAAGCAGCCAAGTTATTATCCACTGCTTCATTTATAGATTTAGCGCCCAAACTTCCCCCAATTACTAATACCACTTTCTTTTTTTCATCAAACCCAAAAAATCTTATAGCTTCCTCATGTGTAACATTATTATGGCATATGGCTTGCCTAATAGGGTTGCCTGTAACCTTGATTTTAGTAGCGGGAAAAAAGTTTTCCATATTATCTGATGCTGTAAAAATCATTGTAGCATTTTTCCCCAACATAATATTACTCTTGCCAGCAAATGAATTACTTTCATGAATAAATGTTGGTATGTTTTTACTTTGGGCATACTTCAACACAGGATAACTTGAGTAACCACCTACCCCAATCACCGCATCTGCTTTAAAAGTTTTAAAAATATTTACTACTTGAAAGAAGCTTTTTAAAATTTTAAATGGTAGCCCAATATTTTTTATCAAAGAACTTCTATTAAATCCTGCTATATCCAAACCTTTTATCTCGTAACCAGCTTTTGGCACCTTCTCCATTTCCATTTTTCCTTTTGCACCGATAAATAAAAATTTTGCATTAGGCTGTATCTTTTTTATTGCATTAGCGATAGCAATTGCTGGGAAAATATGCCCCCCAGTGCCGCCACCTGCAATGATAAAATTTAAGTTTTCTTTTGATATGTTGTTATCGTTATTCAATTATGCAATTGCTGGTTCTATTTCTTCTTTAATTTGGTTTGTTGTTTGCGCTGTTAGTTTACCTTCCTGCTGTTCTACATTTCTAGCTACACTTAAAATAATCCCAATAGATAAACAGGTGAATAAAAAGCTACTTCCACCCATACTAATTAAGGGTAATGTAACTCCGGTATTAGGAAATAGATTTACGTTTACCCCCATATTTGCAATAGCTTGTATCACTAAGGTGAAACTGAGTGCAAGTGCAAGAAAAGCTCCAAATGCATATGGACATTTTCTATAAATTCTTATACATCGATATAAAAACATTAAATAAACAAGACAAATTATAGCTGCGCCAAATATGCCATATTCCTCAATGATAATTGCATAAATAAAATCACTATAACTGTGCGGTAAAAAATTTCTGGCTTGACTATTTCCTGGTCCAACTCCCATCCAACCTCCCTTTGCAATGGCAATTTTAGCTTGGTTTATTTGATATAGTTTTTCGTTGCCATCTTCTTTTTTGCTGTAAACAAAAGTTTGAATTCTACTTATCCAAGTTGGTATTCTTCCCGATGATAAAATTGCAGGTAATTTTTTTGATTCTCCTTTTTGCTTATCATAAGTGGATATTGCAATCGAAATTAAAAACACAACAGGAATCATAGCCACACCAATTGTAATAAGCATGTGCTTTGTGTTTATACGACCTATAAACATAAGTAAGAAACTTGTTCCTGCTACTAAAATTGCTGTAGATAAATTTGCAGGTGCTATAAGTAAACAGATAATTGCTACAGGGATAATAACAGGTAAAAAACCTTTTTTAAAATCTTTTATGACTGCTTGCTTTCTACTTAGTTGTCTGCTCATATACATAAACAAAGCTAATTTTGCCAGATCAGAAGTTTGAAATGTCATATTAATAACGGGTAACTTTATCCAACGACTACCAGCATTTAGTTGCACACCAAATAATAATGTATAAATCAACAAAGGCACTGAAACTAAAAACAAAATCAATGCTACTCTTGAATAAATAGTATAATTAATTTTATGTGCAAAATAGATAACCAAAATACCAAGTATGATAAAAGCGAATTGTTTAAATAAATAACTCTCAGTGCTTTTACTCATTTTATATGCAAGAGATCCTGTACTGCTATACACCAAGAGTAAACTGGCCAATGTAAGAATAACTACTATAGCCCAAATAGCTTTATCGCCCTTAGTCTTTTTCACAAGGTTGCCTCCCATATTTGCTATATCTGGCTTAAAGAATTCTCTTATGTTTGTAGGGTTGAGCATTTATTTTTTTACTGATTAACTAGTTTAGATGTTTAGGGGTTTAGACGTAAAGAAATTATTTTCAATAGTTTTTTTTAAACTCCCAAACTTTTAAACTCTTATTTACAATTCCTTCACAGCTTGTTTAAATTGATTTCCTCTATCCTCGTAATTTTTAAATAAATCAAAACTTGCGCATGCAGGACTAAGTAATACCGCATCTCCTTTTTCTGCAAGGCGAAATGCTGCATTTACTGCTTCACTTGCACTTTCAGTATTAATTATAATAGAAACAGTTTGGCCAAGTGCTTCATGTATCTTCATATTGTCTATTCCCATACATACAATAGCTTTTACTTTTTCTGCTACCAATTCTTTCAATATATTATAATCGTTTCCTTTATCTACACCTCCTAAAATCAGAATTACGGGTTTTAACATACTCTCTAAAGCAAACCAAGTACTATTAATATTTGTAGCCTTACTATCATTTATAAATTCTACACCTCTTACTGTAATAACAGGTTCCATCCTATGTTCCAGGCTTTCGAAAGTTTGTAGAGCCTCTCTAATTTTTTCTTTGCGAATGCCTACTGCTGTGCCTGCCATACTTGCTGCCATGTTATTATACTGGTTATGCTTCCCTTTTATTGTAAAATCTTCCACACTCATTTGCATTTCTTCGCCTTTCCATTTTACATGCATTTGTGCATTGGTAAGGTAGGCCCCTTCTGGTAATTCTTTACTCATAGTAATTGGTGCTTTAATTGATCTAATGGAATTTTTATTTAAATTATTTATGGTTGTTTTATCATCTAGATTATAAATGAATACATCTTCTGCTGTTTGATTTTCAATTATTCTAAATTTGCTTTTTATATAATTATTTACATCGTATTCGTATCTATCCAAATGATCTTCAGTAATGTTTGTTAATACAGCAACATCTGCTCTAAATGTTTTTATATCATCTAATTGAAATGAACTCACCTCTATCACATACATTTTTTTAGGATCTTCTGCCACTTGTCTTGCAAATGAAAACCCAATATTCCCGACCATTGCACAATCAATACCTGCAATTTTGCAAATATGATATATAACAGAGGTTGTTGTTGTTGTTTTGCCATTACTTCCTGTGATCGCAATTATTTTACTATCTCCTTTATATCTATATGCAAACTCTATTTCACTAATAATTTCTATACCCTTTTTTCTTATTTTTTTTACCAGTTCATTCTTCTCTGGTATGCCTGGGCTTTTCATTATTAAATCTGACAAAAGGATTTTTTCTTCGGAATGATATCCTTCCTCAAATGTTATCTCATTATGTAAAAGATCTTTTTGATAATTTTCTTTTATGCTTCCTCCATCACTTACAAAAACATCATAACCCATTTTTTTTGCAAGTATCGCCGTACCAATACCACTCTCTCCTGCTCCTAATATGACTATTGTTTTCTGCTGCACGTTCCTATCTCAATTTTAATGTTATGATTGCTATTGCTACACATAATATTGTAAGTATCCAAAAACGAACTGCTATTTTACTTTCATGATATCCTAGCTTTTGGTAATGGTGATGCAATGGGCTCATTAAGAATACACGTCTTCCTTCTCCATACTTTCTCTTAGTGTATTTAAAGTAACTTACCTGAATCATAACACTACATAGTTCTACAAAAAAGGCTAAGCAGAAAATAGGTATCAATAATTCTTTTCGTACAATGATTGCAAGAGCTGCTATTATTCCACCAAGTGCAAGGCTACCGGTATCTCCCATAAAAACTTGTGCAGGGTAAGAGTTATACCAAAGAAAGCCAATACATGCTCCTACAAATGCCGCTATAAAAATAGAAAGTTCACCAAGGTTTGGTATGTACATAATATTTAAGTACTCCGCAAATTTTATGTTTCCACTTACGTAAGCAAAAATGCCTAAACAAATTCCTATGATTGCACTTATGCCCGTTGCCAATCCATCTAATCCATCAGTGATGTTTGCGGCATTGGAAACAGCTGTTACAATAAATATTACAATAGCTATATAAACTAAATAAGTATAATCTTCTAAACTCTTCGGTAAAAGTTTTGCATAATTAAATTCATGTCCCTTTACAAATGGAATAGTAGTGATGGGTGTTTTAACTGAAATAAATCTATGCTCTTTCCCATCAATAATTACAGTATCTTCTTTTATTTTCTTCTCTCCTCTTTCAATTATTTCTGCATATACAACTTCTCTCTTTACTGTTACACTTGGACTAAAATAAAGTGTAACGCCAATAATAATTCCAATAACTATCTGTCCAAATAATTTAAATTTCGCAGCGAGTCCGTCACTGTCACTTTTTTTATAGTCTACGCCTTTGGCTTTTGCATCTCTCTTACTTTTTATTTTTAGGTAATCATCTATAAAACCAATTACACCAAGCCAAACGGTAACAAGCATCATTAATCTAATGTAAACTTTATCTAGATTTGCCAATAAAATAGTAGGAATAAGAATTGCCAATAAAATAATTATACCACCCATAGAAGGTGTACCTTTCTTTTCTTGTTCGCCTTCTAAGCCAAGATCACGTACAGTTTCTCCTAATTGCTTTTTTTGTAGAAATAAAATTAATTTTTTACCATACACTGTTGTAATAATTAGAGAAAGTATCAGTGCCATAAGTGTACGGAAACTTATAAATTGAAATAAGCCACTTCCTGGAAATGAGCTTTTTGTCCAGTGTTGTGTAATCCAATCGAATAGGTGATAGAACATATTCTTAACTTGCTAATGTGATAAAATACAAATGCGATAATTTTCTAATTAGCTAATGTGCTAATTTTTATGTTTGTTATTTTACTATTTTTATTTCTTTCTGATTTTAATTTTGTATTTTAATAATTTCCCTTGCTGTTAAATCCATTAGCAAATTAGGACATAGGCTAATTAGCTTATTTTCCTAAAAGTTCAAACACCTCCAACAACATCTTCTTGTCATCAAAATCGTACTTTACTCCATTAATTTCCTGATATTTTTCGTGGCCTTTACCTGCCACTAAAATGATATCTTCTTTGTTACTCAAACTCACAGCAGTTTTTATTGCTTCATATCTATCTGCAATGGTTATCACTTTTCTTTTTGTAACAGCATTCACTCCTTCCTCCATATCTTTTAAGATATCCTCGGGTTTTTCATTGCGAGGATTATCAGATGTAAGAATAACTTTATCACTATGCTCACATGCTACTTCAGCCATTAATGGTCTTTTCGCTTTATCTCTATTACCACCACATCCTATTACTGTAATAATTTTTTCGTAACCTTTTCTCAAATTCTTTATAGTAGTAAGTACATTTAGTAAAGCATCGGGGGTATGTGCATAGTCAACTATACCCATTACTTTATCATTTATACTCACTTCATAATCAAATCTTCCTTCGGCACCATCAAGATTGCTTAATGCAAGAAGCACATCCACTTTATCTTTCCCCAAACAAATTGCTGTGGCATAAACTGATAATAAATTATATGCATTGAATTCTCCTATTAATTTAAAATGAACTTCCAAATCATTTACCATCATGTGCAAACCACTTAGACTATTGTCCAAAATCTTTCCTTTAAAATCTGCAATTGTTCTTAAACTGTAGTAATATTTTTTTGCTGGAGTGTTTTGAAACATTACTGTACCTCGTTTATCATCTAAATTTGATATGGCAAAAGCGGCTGAAGACAAGTTATCGAACCAAGATTTTTTTACCCTAATATATTCGTCAAATGTTTTGTGATAGTCTAAATGATCGTGTGTTATGTTTGTAAATATTGCACCAGCAAAATTTAAACCTGCAATTCTTTGTTGATCTATTGCATGACTACTACACTCCATAAAAACATATTCGCAGTTGGCTTCGTTCATTTTATGCAAAATCGCATTTAGGCTTATTGCATCTGGTGTTGTATGTGTGGCAGGAATTATTGTATCTGCAATTTTATTTTCTATTGTACTTATTAATCCGCAATTGTAACCAAGCTTTGTAAATAATTTAAATAAAATAGTAGCTACCGTTGTTTTACCATTTGTACCCGTAACTCCTACGAGCTTTAACATATTGGTAGGCTCTCCATAAAAATTATGTGCCATTATGCCTGCCGTATGAGCAGTACTTGCTACTTGTACATAAGTAATTCCATTTTGTAAATTCTTTGGCATCACCTCCACAATAATAGCAACTGCACCATTTGCTATTGCAGCATCTATATAATTGTGCCCATCCACAGCTTCGCCTTTCACTGAAATAAAGCAAGTGTTGATATTTACAGCTCTAGAATCTATTTGCAAAGAATCTATCTCTACATCAGTACTTCCTTGCACTGCTAATAACTTTACTTTATATAGAATATCCTTTAACATTAATTTAAAAAGAGATTAATTTTTGTACCTTTTGTATAATTTGTTCCTGCTACAATACTTTGGCTAAAAACTTTGCCTTTCCCTTGTAAACTTATTTTTAAACCTTTATTTTCTAATAAGTAAATGGCATCTTTCAAGCCCATACCCGTTACATTTGGTACAATATTTTTTATAACGGATTCAGTATTTCTCATTGCAGCGTTATTTGTAGCAAAAGAAATATTTCTCCACGTACCAGATTTATTAGAATCGACAATTGGTATGTTTAAAAATGAAAAAATAGATTGAAAATCATTTTTCATCCCTAAAGCAGTTGACAACAAAGTGTCATTTTGCACACTTGCAGAATAACGTGCTGTAGTAAGAAAACGAGCATATAATTTATCGCTAATTTCTTTAAATACTGTTCCTGAAACATCTGCTCCATAAATCAATTTAGACTCTCGAGTATTTTGTATTACAACAGCTATAGAATATTTTGGTGCTTGAGAAGGAAAGAATCCAATAAAAGCGGCTTGATAAATTTTTGCCCCTTTGTTGTAACCTTTGTTATCTAGAGCTGTTACAGCAGTACCGGTTTTACCAGAAATTTGATACGTACTATCAAATAATATTTTATGCCCGGTGCCGTGAGGTTCTTGTACTACAGCAACTAATGCTTCTTTTAGCATAGCTACTGTTTCTTTACTACAAAGTTGTTGATCTAAAACCTCTGGCTCAATTTTCTTTACTGTTACACCAAGTGATTTAATTTCGTTTACTAAGTATGGCCTCATCATTCTACCATCATTTGCAACCGCATTATATAGAGCAAGCATGTGTAATGGCGTAACTAATTCTTCATATCCGTGTGCCATATAAGGAATTGTTGTAGCTCCCCAACGTTTTACTTTTTTTATAGTGGGAAAACCAGATGTAGCTACAATATCTACCCCAGTGTAATCATCCAATCTCATTTTGTGCAAGTGATCATAAAACTTTTGAGGTTGTTGTTGATAATATTGAAAAGCTAGTTTTGCAAATGCTACATTACTACTAGCAGCAAATGCTTCTTTGACTGTTGTTTCATTTGTACCTAAATGAGAATCTTTTATTCTTAATCCATAAAATGATTTCACTCCTCCTTCACAATCAACAACTGTATTTAGATCTACATATTTATCTTCCAACAAGCTCATCAAAGTTGCAAGTTTAAATACAGAACCGGGCTCCGTAGTTTTTCCTATTCCGTAATTAAAATCTTCTATATATGATCCATCTTCTTGCTTTCCAAGATTTGCAATAGCTTTGATTTTACCAGTAGCTGTTTCCATAACAATGGCAGTTCCATGTTTAGAGTTATTGCCTACCAGCATTTTCATAAGTGCATTTTCAGCAACATCTTGTATGTATGTATCCAATGTGGTCACAATATCTTTTCCATTTATAGGATCTGTTTCGGAACCTTCCACTGGCATGTATGCTCCTGCTGCATAACGCATCAAACGTGAACCTGCACTACCTCTTAGCAAACTATCATACGTTAATTCAAGCCCTACATTCTTAGATAAATTTTGACGAGATAAACCTATGGTTCTGTTAGCTAGTAATACATAAGGATTAATTCTTTTATCTTTTGCATCTACTATAAAACCGCTTTTATTTCTTCCTTGCCTTACTAACGGAAAATTTCTCATTTGCAAATACTGATCAAAATTCATTTTTCTTCTTAGTAAAAAATAACGGTCTTTGTCTTTATATGCTTGTTGCAAGTCTTGCTTATAGGATGCAGCATCTTTATCTGCAAATAAATTAGCTAGCGAAATACATAAGGAATCTATGTTTTCAAAAAATCGTTTACCATTTTTTTCTCTCAATCCATCTGCACCAAAATCTATATATATGTCAAATGTAGGTACAGATGTACTGAGTATATTTCCATCTTCACTATAAATCGTACCTCTTTCTGCTACTATTGACTGTGTTCGTATATGTAAGCTATCACTCATCCCTATCCAATACTTTCCCTCTACTTGTTGTATATAAATGGCTCGTCCAAGTACACATACACAAAGAATAGCTATGCATATAAAGCATAAATAAACTCTCCACAATATGTCTTTTTTTACATCCATTTGTTTTATCCAATTATTTTTTTACCGTATCAATTATTTTCTTTACTATGGAATCTAGTTTTAATGTAACCGTATCTGAAAGTAATATTGGTGGTGACTTCGATTCTTTTACCCCCATTGGTTCTACTACCTTAATTAACTCACTCGCTTTACTTCTAAATATCAAATCACTTTTTACAGTTTTATATTCGTATTGCAACTCTTTTATATTTTTTTCTGTAGCAGCTATTTTTCTCACAAGTTTATCTGCTCTATGCCCGTTGTATATATAAAGAATGGCAAGTAATGCTAAGAATAAAAAAAAAGGAATGTTTCTAACTATTCTATTGTAGTTAAAAACCTGCTTCCATTCTGCTTTTGCTACCTTAGGCTCTTTATTTACTATTTCCTCTGTCATTTATTTTTTTTGTGCTACCCTTAGTTTTGCACTTCTACTTCTTTTATTTATTTTTTGTTCTGCTGCCGATGGCTCTATTGGCTTTTTTGAAATTACAACCAATGGATTTTCTGTTTTGTTACCAAATAGATCATCTTCTTCTTGTACTTCTGTAAATCCAGTTTTAAAAAAATTTTTCACCACTCTATCCTCTAAAGAGTGAAAAGTAATTATTGCTACTCTCCCATCTTTATTCATCACTGCTTTTGTTTGCTCTAACATTTCTTCTAACACTTTCATTTCTTCATTTACTTCTATTCGCAAAGCTTGAAAGACCTGTGCTAAATATTTATTAGGATTTCCTTTTACAATCGTGGCAATGGCTTGTTTAAAATTATTGATGGTTGTGAATGGTTTTATTTTCCTTTGCTCTACAATCGTTTTTGCCAATGTTTTTGAATTTGTAACCTCTCCATATTTTTCAAACATCTTATGCAGCCGGGCTTCTGTATATGTATTTAGTATATCCGCTGCCGTTAGTTTCTGCCTTTTATCCATCCGCATATCAAGGTTCGCGTCGAAGCGGGTGGAAAAACCACGCTCGCCTTCATCAAACAGGTGACTTGAAACGCCCAAATCAGCCAGTATGCCGTCAACCTTTAAAAAATTATGGAGTTTTAAGAATCGTTGCAGG
>JANMFB010000084.1:0-9235 GCA_031377605.1 Ferruginibacter sp. | reverse complement strand
AAGATTTTGATGAAGATTTAATTACACAATTAGGTATTGGTGAAGCACTCGTTACTATGCTAAGCGAAAAGGGGATTCCTACACCGCTTGCACACACAATGCTTTGTAGCCCTCGTAGCAGAATGGATATTCTTTCTCAGGAAGAAATAGACACTATTAATGATAGAAGCAAATTAGTGGCAAAATATGCTGCAGAAATAGATAGTGAAAGTGCATATGAATTGCTAAATGCAAAACTGAAAGAAGCTGCCGAGCATGGTGCTTCAATCATTGAAAATGCCAAGGCTTCTAAAACAGTAAAGGAGGAACCATCTACCTTTGAAAAAATTGCAGACAATAGTGTAATAAAAAGCATCGTTCGCACTGCTGGAAATACCATAGTGCGTTCATTACTAGGTGCTATAGGGCTTGGTGGACGGTCAAATAGAACAAAAAGTAAGCGTTGGTTTTAGTAAAAGTAATTAACAAATTTGTAGATGTAAATAGTTAAAATACAATAATTTATAAAAGTTATTAACATTATTACTACAAAGTGTAGAACTATTTCTAAAAAAAAGTTAAAAAAACCCTTGTCGGTGGAAATAAACCTTCTTATCTTCACATCGGTTTTTCATAGGATATTGGATTTTAAAGCGGGACTAGATTTTCATCTTGGTCCCTTTTTTATGCATATTGCTTTTTAGGAGGCCTTAACATGTAGGTAATTTTGCTGGTTCGTTTCTATAATTTCTTCTGATATTAAATAAGAAATAACCAACCATACAGCACGTTTTGATATTGGTTTTAATTTTTGAATAATTTGTTCTGTTGTATTTTTTTCTAATGTTAAAATGGAAATAATTTTATCTGAAATTGCTTTAAAATCTTGCGAGCTTAAATTCAATGCTTTATTGTTTATGCAATTATCACAAATACCACAATCAGTTGTATCATCATCTCCAAAGTAATTTGAAATGGCTTTGCTTCTACATGTCAATTCATTTTTCACAAAAGAAGTAATTCCCAAAACTCTTTTTCTGGCTGCTTCTTTTCTTTTTGAAATTGCATGGTAGTTTAATTTTAAGTCATCATTGTACATTCTGTTTTGGAGTAACAATATTTGTGGCTTTTCATATGCCGGAATATAATTTACGATACCGTATTGATGAAGTTGCAACAATCCTTTTTTTAATGCCTCAATAGTAATTTTAATGAACTTACTCAATAAATTTTCATAAATCGTACAAGGATAATCAAATATACCTTCGTAGGAACGTAACAAACCTTTTATGATTGGTTCCAAATCAGGATAAGTCTTTTCTATCTCTACTAAATCATTTTTGCTGGTAATAAACTCAAGGGTACTTTGCTTAAACATCATTTCGTTGTAACTCCATAATCCCTCCTGTGCCAATGCTTGAATGCCATAAGTTGCTTGTAAGATGTTTAATTTAAAACGCTCACCAAATTGGGCTATATCAATTTCAAAACTTAATCCTTCTCCTGTACCAGCAGCTACTTGTAAGTAATTCATCAATGCTAAATAAATAGTTTTCAAAACTTCTAGTGAAGGAAATTTTGTATCCAACTTGTACAATAAATCGTCTGCTTCTTTTGCACTTTGCAATAAAACTGCGTAAGCTCTTTTTTCATCCCTTCCTGCTCTACCTGCTTCTTGGTAATAATTTTCTAAACAATCAGGTATTTCGTAATGCACAACAGCTCTCACATCTGGCTTATCTATTCCCATGCCAAATGCATTTGTACAAACAATGGTTCTTATTTTATTGTTTATCCAATCTGTTTGTTTTTCTGTTCTTTTTTCTGAAGATAAACCTGCATGATAAAAATCTGCATTGATCTCATGCATGTTTAATAAGCTGGCTACAATATTTGTTTGCTTTCTACTTTTACAATAAACAATTGAGGATCCTTTCACATTTTTAAGAATTTCTATCAATTTGATTTCCTTTGAGGGCGGTTTAAAAATACTATAAGAAAGATTGGGTCTCACAAAAGATTGTCTAAATTTTGCATAATCTTTTTGAAACAGTAAATTTTTACAGATATCGTCTTGTACTTCCGGCGTTGCAGATGCAGTGAGTGCTATGATGGATACATTTGGCAACTCTGCTCGTAAGTTTGCAATACGCATATAGGAAGGCCTAAAATCATATCCCCATTGAGAAATACAATGTGCTTCATCAACAGCAATAAGACTTGGTTTTAATGCAGGTAAATATTCTAAAAATAATTTTGTTTCTAATCTTTCTGGTGAGACATACAAAAATTTATAATTTCCAAAAGATGCGTTTTGTAGTGTTTGTTTTACTTCTAAAAATGACATGCCTGAGTAAATGGCTAAAGCGCCAATACCTTTTTTCTTCAAGTTTTCTACTTGGTCTTTAATAAGTGCAATGAGTGGACTAACCACTAAGCAAATACCCTCATTCATTAAGGCAGGTACTTGAAAGCATATAGACTTGCCACCACCAGTTGGTAATAAGGCTAGGGTATCTCTTTTTTGTAATATTGCATTGATTATTTCTTTCTGTAAAGGACGGAAAGTATCAAAGCCATAATATTTTTTTAGTATTTCTTCTGGTGACATGAATGAGCCATTGTAAAAATTTTTTAACCTATTGAAAAGCTACCAGTCAATTAATTTCTATTTAGTTTTTATAATATTATACGTTGTGGTTACATTTTTTCGAGTCGTTGGGTTTAAAAAATTAATATTTAATCCACTTACATGAAAATCTTCACCTTCGTACATTATTTCATATTTTTTTGTAGCTAAATCAAAATCAGTTAATCTGCCTTTTGGTAAAATAACATAACTCTGAGAAGGTATTTTATCAATATTGTCTTCATTTGTAATCAATCTTTTTGCATAGAACGATAATGAATTTGGATTTTCATACAAATAGACAAATACCTTCTCGTTTTGTAAATTATTTTTATATATCCACCTTCCTGCCATGCTTCCCATTTCGTATTTTAAAAGTTTTGGATAAAAAAAGCCGTTTAAAAATAAATTAATACAACAAATTGTAAGTAGTGATATAACAAGTATATGTTGTTGTTTAGAAAAGGTATAATAGTTTAAAATTAAATAAATAGTAATAAAAATAAACGATAATATAAATAACCAAATGGGTGCACTCATAGAAAATAATAAAAGTGGAATTGCAAAACACAGTAAAGCAAACATTATACTATGAATCCACTTAAGTGAAAAAAGTAGTTTTGGTTTTTTTGATTCATATATTAATTCATGCAAAAAGTTTGCTGTTATAATTGCTGCAAATGGAAATACTACAAAAATATAATGAGGAAGTTGATATTTGCTTGATCCTAAAGCTAGGTAGCTAAGTAAAAATCCGCCTGTTGTAATAAACTCTTGTCCCTCTTTTAGTTTGAATTTTTGTTTTATTATGTTTGTCAAGTTTAGTACAAATGCTATACAGAAAAATATAATCCAAGGTAAAAAAGCCCAAAGCATATTTTGAAATAAGAAAAATATATTTGCACCATTATTCCATACAGATTCTCCAGTAATTCTTCCGAAACTTTGTGTCCAAAAGAAAAAGCGTAAACCTGATACAGAAGTTTTTTCGTTTACTAATTTTTCTGGATGCAAATCGAATTGATTGTATAAACCTATGCACATTGGCAATAGCACTAACCCAATTATGATTATTCCTAAAAGGTATTGCCATTTTAAAATCATTTTTAAAAAATTGCCTTGCAAAATAAAATGAATACTAAAGGCTAAGACTGGCACAATAACAGCAATAGGCCCCTTGGTAAGCATACCTCCACCTATTGCAATGCAGGCAACCACAAAATGATGAAATTTATTTGTTTTATACCATGCAGCAAGTTGCCATACACTTAAAATTACCCAACTCATTAATATTGTATCTGTACGTACATCATGATTTATTAAAAAGAATGCCTGGCTACTTGCTAAAACCACGGCAGCTAGTAAGGCTACTTTTTGTGCATAAAAAAGTAACGAAAATTTATAAGTTGCATATAAGGTAAGCATGGAAAACAGAAAAGAAGGTAAGCGGTAAGCAAAATTATTTACCCCAAAAATTTTCATACTCAATGCACTTATCCAAAATAAGAATGGAGGTTTATCTAAGTAATCTTTTGCATGATCATACACCTGTAAATAATTTCCCGATTCAAGCATTTCTCTGCTCATAGAGGCATATTGAGAAGCGTCAACATCCATTACATCTATGCCAAATCCTAGAAAGTATATGATTAATAGTAATATACCTAAACCTAATAATTTAATATTCATAAGTTATTTATTTTATGAAGAACAGTAAATTTCTTATTAAAAAAAGTTCCCATGAGCAAACCAATAGTACATCCTAATATTCCTCCTCCAATTATGTCTGTTGGATAATGTACGCCTACATAAATTTGAGCATAGCATATAATGATTGCCCAAACAAAAAATAGGTACCTCCATCTAGTATTTAGAAAACCAAGCGTAATAAAAATAAACATTGCAATTCCAAAGTGATTTGCAGCGTGTGAGGAAGTAAAACTTCCATTGCCTCCACAATAGCTTGCTATTAGTCGTACTTGGCTGGCAAATTCAGGATCTGCACATGGCCTAGGGCGAGCAAAAAAAGGTTTGATAATTTTACTACTTATTGTGTCTGTAAGCGTAACATTACAGATTAAAAAGAATAACCAAACTGTAGCTTTTTTACCAAAATTTATTACTATTAATAATACCATAAAAATATATAGCGGAATCCAAAAAAAAGGATTTCTTACAAGGAGCATTATTGTATCAAAACTATCCCCAAATCCATTGCCATTAATTTTTGTGAAAAGCCATTTGTCAATTGCAATTATTTCTTTCATTTCAAATCATTTTAAAAAACCATTATCATCATTTAAGCCCTTCTATATTCAACAATAATCAATCTGCATTTATTATTTTATCAATACATTTGCAATAAAGCCGAATATAATATAAAAATGAATACACTCTCCATTATTGTTCCTGCTTACAACGAGGGTCGAACCATATCACTTACACTAGATAAGATAAGAGATGTAATATTAATCAGCAATTTTCAAAAAGAAATCATTGTTGTAGATGATTGTTCTACCGACGATACAGCTATCGAAGTGTTAAAATACAAAGAACAAAATCCGCTGCTTAATATGCACTATTTTTCTCATAAAATAAATAAAGGAAAAGGAGCAGCCCTTCATACGGGAATAGCTAATGCTACTGGAGATTTTATTATAGTGCAAGATGCGGATTTAGAATACGATCCACATGAGTTTAACTTACTTTTAAAACCTGTAGTTGACGGCTTTGCTGATGTTGTTTTTGGTAGTCGTTTTATAGGTGGTCGCCCCCATAGAATTTTGTTTTTTTGGCATACAATAGGTAATAAATTTCTGACAACAGTTTCCAACGTTTTTTCAAATCTTAATCTTACAGATATGGAAACTTGTTATAAATTGTTTAGAGCGGATATTTTAAAAAAGTTAAACTTAAAAGAGAATCGTTTTGGTTTTGAACCTGAAGTGACGCACAAAATGGCAAGAGTAAAAGGAATTAGGGTTTATGAGGTAGGCATTTCCTATTATGGCAGAACATATGCAGAAGGGAAAAAAATAGGGTGGAAAGATGGTGTAAAGGCCTTATACTGTATTATTAAATATGGTCTTCTTGGATTGTAATGATAAATATTATTCAATCGAAATTAGTTACGCTTTTTAAATTTTAAGGAGATTTTATCATGTTTATTAAATGGAGAGTAACCAAAACAATTCAGTGGCTAATTAAGCTGTTTGTTATCTATCTAATTATTTTCACTTTTTTTAGGATAGCTACTGTTGTCTTTTTTAAACCAGCAACTATAGCTTGGGCTTCTTTGGGCAGGTCTTTTTGGCTTGGCTTAAAATATGATTTGAGATGGATATCTTTTGTTCTACTTCCTATTCCAATATTCTCAATTTTTCCTAAATTTTCTCCTTTCTATAACGAAACATCAAAAAAAGTCTGGACAATTTATTTAGGATTAGTTACCTTACTTGTTTTGTTTTTTTACGGAGCAGATTTTGGACAGTTTGCTTATATAAATGCTAGGCTAAATGCAGACGCACTTATTTTTGTAGATGATCCTAAAGAAAGTTTACAAATGATTTGGCAGAGTTATCCAATTATTTGGATTTTGCTCGGTCTTTTTGGTGCTGTACTTATGATGGTGTGGATGTTTCGTCGCACACACGTAAAAGTGGTAGATAAAAATGTAACCATGCACAAATTTGGATATCGTAGGAGATGGCATGGGGTAGCTTTGCTTTTTATGGGTTGGTTTATGTATGGTTTTTTTACACTTAAGCCGTTAGATTTTTTTAGGGCATTTAATTTAAACGATGAATTTAAAAGTAATCTTGCATTAAATCCAATGCAAAACTTTTTTACCACTCTTGGATTTAGAGAACCTGCCACTATCACCAAAGAGAAAGTGTATTTCCCTCTTATGAAATCTTTTTTGGGATTGGATAATACAGTTTCTAGTGGTTATACTCGTTTGGTACACCCCAATAGTAAAGCATTAGAAAGTAAGCCCAACGTTGTATTGGTTATTTGCGAGAGTTTTAGCATGTATAAAAGTAGTATGAGTGGAAATGTGTTAAACAGTACGCCTTATTTTAATGAAATGTGCAAGGAAGGTATTTTTTTCAATCGCTGTTTTTCGCCCACATTTGGAACTGCTAGGGGAGTGTATGCAATTATAAGTGGTATACCCGATGTGCAGCTTGGTAAATTCTCAACCCGCAATGAAGCAGCAGTAAACCAACGTACCATCATAAACAATTTTGAAGGGTATGAGAAAAATTATTTTATTGGCGGTAGCAGTGAGTTCAATAATTTTAGAGGACTTATACAAAACATAAAGGGGATAAATATTTATGAAGAAGGAAAATATAAGTCGCCAAAATTAAATGTATGGGGGATTAGCGATAAGAATCTTTTTTTAGAAGCAAATGAAGTAATGGCAAAAGCAACAAAACCCTTTTTTACCATCATTCAAACTGCAGACAATCATCGTCCGTATAATTTGCCAGAAGAGGACAAGGATTTTGAATTGAAAAATATTCCTTTAGAAGAATTGCAAAAAAATGGATTTGAATCATTAAAAGAATATAATGCTTTTGCTTATCAAGATTATTGTTTCAAAAAATTTATAGAAGCAGCAAAAAAAGAAGCATACTTTAACAATACAATTTTTGTGTTTTTAGGAGATCATGGTTTAGAAGGAAATGCAACTGCAGTTTATCCAAAAGCATGGAATGAACAGCGACTTGCTGATGAGCATATTCCTTTGCTTTTTTATGCTCCGTCTTTATTGACACCGCAAGTGCACAACGAGCCTGTATCACAAATAGACGTATTGCCAACTATTGCAAGTATGATACAGCAACCTTATACTAACACTACTCTCGGTAGAGATTTATTGGATACAAGTATAAAACCTCATGCAGCATTTATTATTTATCATGCTCCTGGGTGGGTAGGCGTAGTAAATGAAAATTTTTTTTACAGAAAAAATATTTATATGACCAATGATGAATTAGTATCTGTAACCAATAAAGAAATTGAACTTACTGCAACTCAAAAAGATTCTGTAAAAAAAGAAATGGCACAACTTACAATGGGTATATATGAAACTGCAAAATGGATGTTGATTAATAATAAAAGCAAATAAAAATTATAGTTATCTAAGTTATTTCATCACTCTTCAAAGTAAACCCTCTTTACCCGTTGCGATATATTTGTAAGAATTTCATAAGAAATGGTGTTAGCCCATTCGGCAAGATTTGAAACTGTTGGTTCCTCACCAAAAACAATTACTTCGTCCCCTTCATTTACATCAAGCCCTGTAACATCAAGCATCGTCATATCCATACAAATATTTCCAATTACAGGCGCAGCATTTCCATTAATAAACATTTTTCCTTTCCCATTACTTAAATTCCTTGGATATCCATCGGCATAACCAATGCGAACAGTTGCTGTCTTAGTATCTTGCATTGCTACACCCTTTCTGCTATAGCCTATCGTTTCACCTTTTTGTAAATGCTTTATTTGTGCAATAGTTGTTTTTAAAGTAGCTACTGGTAATAATCTATTTTGAATTTCAAGTGTTGCATCAATACCATACAGTCCTATGCCAAGTCTTACCATATCTAATTGGTATTGTGGAAAGCGATAAATGGCAGAAGAATTAGCAAGGTGATTTATAAAACTATAACCAATCTTTTGCTCGATTTTATGTGAAGCATTAGCAAGTTGCTCAGCTTGTTTTTCGGTAAAGTCATCATACCCTGCTGCATCACTGCCTGCAAGGTGTGAGAATACTGATAAAACTTTTAATTGCTTATTTTCTTTTAATGCTACGCAAAGTTTTTCTAAATCTTGTTCTTCAAAACCTAGTCTTCGCATACCGGTATCTATTTTTAAATGGATAGGATATGCATCGATATCCTTTTCTACTAAAAACTTTACAAACGAATTGAATATTGTAAATGAATACAATTCAGGTTCTAGTTTGTATTTAATTATATTTTCAAATCCAGATTCTTCAGCATTCATTACCATTATAGGTAAGTTTATACCGGCCTTGCGTAAATCTACACCCTCATCTGTATAGGCTACTGCCAAGTAATCTACACCCACATGTTGCAGTACATTTGCAATTTCAAAACTACCACTACCATAGCTAAAAGCTTTTACCATGGCCATAATTTTGGTAGTTGGTTTAAGAATTTGCTTATATACTTTTAAATTATTTCTTATTGCATTTAAATTTATTTCTAGTTTTGTTTCGTGAGCTTTTTGTTCCAATGTCGCACTAATTTTTTCAAAAAGAAAAATCCTTGCCGCCTTTAATAAAATTACCTCATTGCTAAATTTTAAGGAACTTATTTCTGCAAGAAATTGGTCTGTTGTTTCAAAAAATTGTACATCCTTAATCCCTTCAAATGAAGCTGCATGTAAAGAGATATCTTTTCCTATCCCAATCAATCTATCTACATTTTTACCTACAAGTGCAGCTGCAATTTGACTATATAATTTGTTGAAACAACAGACCAATTTCTTGCAGAAATAAGTTCCTTAAAATTTAGCAATGAGGTAATTTTATTAAAGGCGGCAAGGATTTTTCTTTTTGAAAAAATTAGTGCGACATTGGAACAA
>JANMFB010000070.1:0-1742 GCA_031377605.1 Ferruginibacter sp. | reverse complement strand
TCCAAAGCCCATTGGTACTCCAAATCTTTGTGCTGTGCCTATTGCAATATCTGCGCCTAACTCACCCGGAGGAGTAAGTAATGTAAGTGCCAATAAATCTGTAGCCATTACAACATGAGCATTTACTGCATGAGCATCAGCAATAAATTTTCGGTAATCTTCAATTTCGCCATTTGCATTTGGGTATTGCACCAATGCTCCAAAATAGCTTTCATCTAGTTGTACCCTTTTATAATCTCCAAAAACCAGTTCGATATGTATAGGTGTTGCTCTTGTTATTAAAACATCTTTTGTTTGTGCAAATATGTTTTCATCTACAAAAAACTTTGGCGAGGTGATGTGATCCGTATTTTTATTTTTATGATTGAGCAACATGGTCATTGCTTCAGATGCGGCAGTGCCCTCATCTAACAAGCTTGCATTTGCTACCGGTAATCCGGTAAGATCAGCTACCATTGTTTGAAAGTTCAATAAACTTTGCAAACGACCTTGAGCAATTTCTGCTTGGTAGGGTGTGTATTGCGTATACCAACCTGGGTTTTCAAAAACCGTTCTTAAAATTACAGAAGGTACAATAGTTCCATAGTAACCTTGACCAATATATGTTTTAAAAACTTTATTTAAAGATGCAGTTTTCTTTAATTCTGTCAGGTATTGAAATTCGCTCATTGGTCCACCTGTATTAAGTGGTGTAGTGGAACGAATGGCGGCAGGTATTGTTTTCGCAATTAATTCTTCAATGGAATTCATTCCAATAGCCTTAAGCATTTCCGCTGTTTCTTTCGCATCTGGGCCAATATGTCTTTGTGCAAATTCATTTTGTTGTTGTTCAAAAAGATTCATGGAGTTGTATAATTTTATTTTTCAAGTAAATCTACGCCATTGTATATGGCTTGGTTTGCGGCGCAAAATTACATCAATATGAGTACAATATCTAACCTTATCTTAACCTACCTTTGCATTGTGGAAAAGTGGATAAAAATGCTGCATTTATAAATTTTATGACAAGTAATACAAAACTCCTAACTAACTGGGAAAAGAAAAGTAATGAGCGAAAAAAGTTATACAAAAACTTTTTGCACAGAGCCGATAAAAAAACAACACTTAGAGCCCTGCCAGACTTGCATGAAGAGGCTTTTGAAAATATTGATTGCTTAAAATGTGCCAATTGTTGCCGTGGATATTCGCCTCGCTTTAAAACAACAGATATTAAACGCATATCTAAACTCATGCAAATGAAAGAAGGCGTTTTTATAGAAACTTATTTAATATTGGATGAAGATGGAGATTACGTGACACATTCCAAACCTTGTCCATTTTTGGGTGAAGATAATTTTTGTAGTATTTACGAAGACCGTCCATCTGATTGTGCTCGTTTTCCTTACACTGATGAAGATGTAATTATTAAAAGGCAAGATATCACTTTGAAGAATGCTACATTTTGCCCTGCGGTTTATTTTGTGCTGGAGAAATTGATGGAAAAGAAATAAAAATAAAAAAAGTATAATTTTTATTACTCCTAATTTGCCTAAGAAAGCCAAAAAAAATGTTGCTAATCGTAATTAAATTACGATCTAGTTTTTGCCTGTTGTAAAAATGTTGTAAATAATCAAGTTGTGTATATGTGCCGGATTTAGTCCAAAAAATTTTTTTTATTTTCTTTCCATCTAGTAATATGCGAATAATTTTGTCTGCCTGATAATCAATAAATAAGGATGTTTGTAGATAAGTTTTCTCTGTTC
>JANMFB010000044.1:0-4322 GCA_031377605.1 Ferruginibacter sp. | reverse complement strand
AAAGGCTAGCTTACCTATCTATTCTACAAATAGCCTATTCTCTTTTATGAAATTCAAATGCTATGAATAAAATAAATACTTTTTTTACTAAATATATTTTTTAAATATTTATATCTTAAAAAAGATATTTATACAACTAAGAAAATTGAGAATTATGCTGAATTTTCTGATGCAAAGGGGTTTTCAAAATTAAGTTCTGCAGCTAGTTTTCTTTTATAAGTTTCGTACCCAAAATTTTCCATCAACAAATTATGATTCGGTAAATATGCATCATGATTCGATATCATTTTTTGCAACGCTTCTTTAACTGCTTTTGTACTTTCGGGCTCTGTAAGCAGGCCAAGCTTGCCATGTAACAGTGCATCTGAGGAACCATCTGCATTTGCAGCTATTACAGGTACTCCATAATACATAGCTTCTACAAATACAATTCCAAATCCTTCTTTTATACTCGGCATTACATATATATCTGCAAGCGAAAAGTGATCTGCCAACTCTTCATCTTGTACAAAGCCTGTAAAAACAACATTACTTTGCAAATTATTTTTTAGTACAATTTCATCTAAATGATTTTTTTCACTCATTTCATAACTGCCAGCCAGTAAATATTTAATTTTACTATTTGTTTGTATCATTTCTCCCAATGCTTCTAATACAAAACAATAGCCCTTGTATCTATCTCTTCGGGAAAATCTCGTCAGTGTAATTAAAATAATATCATCTGACTTAAAGCCGTACCGTTCCATTAAAATTGGATTACGAGATTTTTGCTTTGGCTTTTCAAGAAAGGGATCAATACAATTGTTTAAAACAAAACATATTTCCTTAGGCAGATGATGCAATGCGATAATTTTATCTTTTGTAAAACTACTTACAGATACGATTTTATCGCAACAACCTACCATCATCTTTTGGGTTGCAGTTAGTGGTTGCCAAACTTCAATACCATGTGCAAGTAAAATCACTTTAGTAGTTGGTGATACTTTTTTAATAAGCCAAGCAGCCAATAATAAATTGATATGGCTTAATATTACAATTTTACTTTTCTTACCTTGTTTTACTGCATTTTTAACGAAAGAAAATTTAGTGGCATTATACCCTTCAAATATTTCTGCAGGAAAATATTTATTATTTATTGCCGCATTTTTCGGGTCGTGCATACTCATGATACGAACCGGCAAATCCTTTTCCAATCCGTATTCGTGCAATGCTTTTCCTTTTATTCTACAAACCTTTTCTATCCCACCAGTGGCAGAAAAAACTTTGAGTGTAAGAAATAGAATTTGATTGATATTATTCGTTTTAACTAAATATTACTTGCAGGTATTTTATGCTTCATTACAATAAGCGACATTATCCTACTCCAATGTATCTTATCATCTAAAAATTCTTTATAAATTTTTACTGTATTGGAATTTCCACTTTCTCCCAAATTATTAACCAACTCACTATTTCTAAACCATTCTGTGAAAGGAAAACTAAAACCCATTTTTGGTCTGTCCCATATTTCTTTAGGCAAAATGGTATTAAATGAATTAATCAATAATCCCTTAGAAACTTTCCCTTCAAATTTTATTTGTTCATTAACTGAAAAAGTTGTTTTTACCAATTCATTGTCTAAAAAAGGGACCCTTATTTCCAAACCATGCGCCATACTCATCACATCTGCATCTCTTAATAATTGATCTTGCATGTATAAATTAAATTCCATCCAGCTTGCTGTATTTTTTTTACTACAAATTATTTCAGGTGATGCAGGGGAACTATTTAAAATATCCCAAACCTCTTTTTCATACCCACCTAACTGTTTTGCAATTTCATTTGGGGAAAAGTGTCCTCTTAAAAAGAGATATAATCCCCTAATACCTGCTATTTTCAAATATGAAATACGCTCATATTTTTTATTTGCAATCTTAGCTGCTAAACTCAACCCTATATTTGGAAATTGCTGAAGCCTTAAAGCTTTATTTATCCTACTAAAAGATGGATAACCTCCAAAAAGTTCATCTGCACCAATTCCAGACAATACCGCTTTTATTCCTTCATCAGCAGCAAACTTGCTGATAAACCAAGTGTTTATGCCATCACATGATGGCATATCCATCGAATCTAAAATCTGTGGAAAGTGACTATGGAAATCACTTTCCTTTAAAAGAATGGAATGATGAGTGCTGTTTAAATCTTTTGCAATGAGGTCTTGATATTTTTTCTCTGAATATTTTGATTCATCAAAATAAATTGACAAAGTATGTAAATCATTTTGAACATGTGCATGTGCAAGTTTTGCAATTATGGAAGAATCTATTCCTCCACTTAAAAAAACACCAATTGGAGCATCTGCTACCATTTGTGTTTTCACTGCATTGTTGAAGTCTACATAAACTTTCTTTTTTGCCTCTACGTCGCTATTTATATGACTACTAAAAGTAAAAAAAGAAAATTGTTGTAAACTACTAGTATTTGTATTTCCATTATATTTCAGAAAACAACCTTTAGGTAAAGGTTTCACATCTTCGAGAGTGGTAATTGGCTCAGGCAAAAATCCATATGCCATTTGATAAACAGGAGCATCAGTATTTATTTTATGAAGAAATGAAAGAGTAGAAAGTGCCCTTATTTCTGAAGCAAATGCTAGCCCATTTGAAGCAGTGCTATAATACAAAGGCTTTATGCCTGCTGCATCTCTTACCAAGTATAAAGACTTTTCTTTGTTATCCCAAAGTGCAAAAGCGAACATTCCATTAAATTTTGCAAAGGCATCTGTATTCCATTTTGCAAAAGCTGCAAGTATCACTTCTGTATCTGAATTTGTAAAAAACTGCATACCCGATTCTATCAATACATTTTTAAGCTCTTTGAAGTTATATAGCTCACCATTATAGGTTATTGTATATCTATCATGATAATGCATTGGTTGATGCCCTGCCATTGTTAAATCTAACAACGACAATCTTCGGTGTCCTAGTACTAGGTTTTTATCTTCCTCAGTAAACATTCCTTCATCATCTGGGCCTCCATGTTTCAATGCAAAACACATTTGAGAAACCATTTGTTGAATTTGCTGTACAGGAATTTTCTGATTAATAATTCCTGCAACTCTACACATTACTATTCGATATTTTTTTGAGACTTTTGTTTACATAAGCATCATAATTTTTTACAAAATCATTATACGTATTTTCTAGCCCTACATTAAGATCTATAGAGTGGGTCCATCCTATTTTTTCAATTCTACTTACATCTAACAATTTCTGCATGGTTCCGTCGGGCTTGCTGGTATCGTAAATCAAATCCCCTTTATATGCTACAACTTTTTTTATAATCTCTGCCATCTCACTAATGGTATGGTCTTTCCCACAACCTATGTTTACGATTTCTTCTGGGTTATCATAGTTTTTCATTAAATAAAAACAGGCTGATGCTGCATCATCGGCATGTAAAAATTCTCTTCGAGGTTTACCAGATCCCCAAATATTTACTAACTCCTCATTTTTAATTTTTGCCTCATGAAATTTTCTTAACAATGCAGGCAATACATGAGAATTCTGTAAATCGTAATTATCTCCGGGGCCATACAAATTTGTAGGCATTGCACTAATGAAATTACAACCATATTGTGCAT
Source organism: Ferruginibacter sp. (assembly GCA_031377605.1). Lineage (GTDB taxonomy): Bacteria > Bacteroidota > Bacteroidia > Chitinophagales > Chitinophagaceae > Ferruginibacter. The sequence continues at coordinate 700 of JANMFB010000044.1, read as the reverse complement.
GATATGCTTTACACATTTCTATGCCTGCAATTTTTGCCATAGCATAAGGAGCGTTTGTAGTCTCCAATGGGCCTGTCATTAAATACGCTTCTTTTATTGGCTGTTTAGCAAGTTTTGGATAAATACAACTACTACCAAGAAACAGCAATTTCTCTACTTTACTATTATAAGACTCATGTATTACATTATTTTGAATGCAAAGATTATCATAGATAAATTCAGCTCCGTACATTTTATTGGCCATTATTCCTCCAACCTTAGCCGCTGCCATATAGACAAATTGTGGCTTCTCTTTCAAAAAAAATTTCTTAACAGCATTTTGATCACGTAGATCTAACTCGTTCGATGTAGCAGTTATAATGTATCTATAACCATTATTCTGTAAATTTCTTACAATAGCACTACCTACAAGGCCTCGGTGGCCTGCTACATAAATTCTATCATTTGTGTTCATGAGTTACTAGGGGAAATTAATATTAGGGATAAGGGATTCAATTTTATGCTTTCATAAGATTAGTTTTATCGAAAATTGCTATAAGTGATACACCCATTTGCTCTATTTTTACTCTTGCTTTATTTCCCAATAATTCTAAAACAATGCCTTTATAATTCATCATAATCCCTTGCTTTATCAATACACTTTCAGTGGCAGATAAAGAATCTATCTCTCTAACTTCTACATCGTTAAATTCATTTAAGA
>JANMFB010000042.1:0-9149 GCA_031377605.1 Ferruginibacter sp. | reverse complement strand
CAGCAAAACGAATTTTGGAACAATGCAACCTCTTTTCCTGCTAAGCCACGTAACATGTGGGAAGTTGGTGTGTCTACGGGGATTTTTACAGTAAGTGGGGATGTTTCAGCGGTACCTTTTACTGCTCCAAATTTTAGTGTGCATGTAAGAAAATCATTTGGATATCTTTTCTCATTGAGACTACAGTACATGAACGCAGTTGGTAAAGGATTAAACTGGAAACCATCAGAGAATTTTGCAAACAATCCAGCTTATATCAGAAACGGTTATAGTGGTGTTTATCGCAACACGGCGGGCCTTCTTACTACAATAACTGGTAATACGGTTAATAACAATTTGGTAATAGGCAATCCAAAAGATATCGTTTATTACAACTATAAAACTAATGTGCAAGATTTAAGTCTTCAAGGAATTTTCACATTTAATAATATTCGTTTCCACAAGAATAAAACCGGTATAGTGATTTACGGAGGTGGAGGTATTGGTGGTACTTTGTTCCAAACTAAAATAAATGCTTTGGATGCAAACAATAAGCCTTACGATGCTACAACTGGGGAGTCATTCAACGCAATTTTTGCCAGATATAACTCGGCAGGTGCAAATTTATATAAAAACCGTAAGGCTATAAGAAAAGATTTGAACGCTTTATTAGATGACACATACGAAACTAATGCTGAAGAAGGTGGTGGAAGATTGCCTGTTTCAGGTAAAAATACATTCAAACCTTCAGGAACAGTGCTTGCAGGTATAGCGTTCAAATTAGGCAAAAGAATCAATTTAGCTATCGAAGATCGTTGGACTTTTGTTAAGACTGATTTACTAGATGGTCAACAATGGCAAGAGCATGCTTACGGTAGCCCGGTACAAACAAGGGATTTCGATTCTTATAACTACGCTTCAATAGGTTTGAATTTCAATTTAGGTGGTAAATCTGTTGAGCCTTTATATTGGTTAAATCCATTGGATTATGCATATAGCGAATTGAATACGCCTAAGCATATGAAATTACCAAAGCAAGAGTGTGAAGATAATGATGGTGATGGTGTATGTGATTTCTTAGATCGTGAGCCTAATACCCCAGCTGGTTGCCCTGTTGATACACATGGTGTAACAAGAGATACAGATGGTGATGGTGTTCCTGATTGTAAAGATAAGCAATTAATCACTCCTACTGAGTGTCAACCAGTTGATGCTGACGGTATTGGCAAATGTCCAGATCCTAAATGTTGCACAACTATGAAGAAGGAAGATGATGGTACTCCTCCTGTAGTTTGTCCTACTGATTACCCAAGTCTTACATTTAAAGGTAATGCTTGTACTTTAAGTAGTGATACAAAGCAATTGTTAAGTACTGTAGCTTCTAAAATGAAATCTAGTCCTACATGTTCAGTAACAATGACTGGCTATCCTGAAACTTCTAAAGCTTCTCAAGCAGTTTGCGAGTGCAGAAAAAATGCGATTGTAAAATATATGACAGAGACTTTAGGTATAAGCGCAGATCGTCTCACTTTCAATTGTGAAGTTGGTGATGGTGCTAATAAGAATACAGTGGATATCAAGTCTAACTAATAAATTCGAATTCTCTTAATCATAGAAAGCCCTTCCAAAATGGAAGGGCTTTCGTTTATTAAGACCATTAAGTAAATGCTTTATAATAGGTTTAACTTTATCTATTTGGAATTATAATATTTATGCTTCAATTTTGAAAAAAATAAGCTAATTTTGCACATCATTATGAAAATGTTTCTGAAGTTTTTTTCCGCTTTTTTAATAATTTATACACTCTTTTCTTGTAATAAATTTAGCAAGATAGAGAAAAGTAAAGATGTAGAATTTAAACTTAAAAAAGCCGATGAGTACTATGCGAGAAAGAGTTATAGAAATGCTAGAGTGCTTTATGAGCAGTTATTTTCTTCTTTAAAGGGTACAGATAAATTTGAAGATCTTTATTATAAATATGCATACTGCTATTATTACGATAAGATGTACATGGATGCTGAAAATTTATTCAAAGGATACTTAGATGTTTTTCCTAATAGTGCGCACGCAGAAGAAATTGATTATATGAGAGCATACAGTTTTTACAAGCAAAGCCCTAAACTAGAGCTTGAGCAAGTAAACACACTGAAGGCAATAAATATGATGCAGACTTTTATAAACCAACATATAGGTTCGCCAAGAGTAAAAGAGGCAAATATAATTATAGATGAGGGAAGGGCAAAGCTTGAGCTCAAAGATGAAAGAGAAGCTCAATTATATTATAATCTTGGTCAGTATAGAGCATCTGGCATTGCTTATAATAGTTTGCTTAATGGGTATCCTGAATCTACTAAAGGTGAGAGATATAAACTAATGGTTGTAAAATCTTATTATAAATTTGCAAAGCTCAGTATAGCAGAAAAGCAATTGGAGCGATTTGAGAAAGTAACTACAGAATATCAAGATTTTGCTGATCGTTTCCCAGAAAGTGGGTTATTAAAAGAAGCAGAGAATTATAGTAATTTAAGTAAAAACAACATAAAAGAACTTACAAATGAGCAAATTAAGACGCCAACAGGGCTCTAGTACAAATAGCAGTATAGAACCTAAAAAATTATCTGACATGAAAGATAAAACTGGAAATCTATATGAATCTATTGCTATAATTGCAAAAAGGGCAAACCAGATCAATATTGTAATAAAGGAAGAGTTGCACAATAAATTAGAAGAATTTGCAAGTCATACTGATAGCTTAGAAGAAATTCATGAAAATAAAGAGCAAATAGAAATATCTAGGGCTTATGAGCGTATGCCAAATTCAGCTATACTAGCAACAGCAGAATTTTTAGAGGATAAAGTATACTTCCGTAAAAATGATGAAGATTTATTTAGCTAATATTTACATTTTTATGTAATTAATATTTAATAATTTTAACGACGGCTAGCCGTCGTTTTTATTTATGTTAAAAGAAAAAAAAATATTATTAGCAGTTACAGGAAGTATTGCAGCCTATAAAGCAGCCGTTTTAGTTAGGTTATTGATAAAAGATGGTGCAGAAGTAAAAGTAATCATGACAGAAGCTGCAAATAATTTTATCCCTGCACTCACATTAGCTACGTTATCTAAAAATAAAGTTCTCACAGGATTATTTGAAGAAAATACTTGGGCAAATCATGTGATGCTGGGAAGATGGGCAGACATTATGATTGTGGCACCTGCCACTTGCAATACCATTGCAAAAATGGCAAATGGAATTTGCGATAACTTGTTACAAGCAGTGTATTTATCTGCTACTTGTAAAGTTATGATTGCACCTGCAATGGACGAAGATATGTGGAATCATGCATCCACAAGAGGGAATTTACAGAAACTGCAATCCTTTGGTAATATAATATTACCAGTTAAAAATGGAGAACTAGCTAGTGGCTTATCTGGGGAAGGTAGAATGGCTGAACCAGAGTTTATATTGCAACAGATAAATAAACTTTTGCAAACCAAACAAGATTTAATTGGTAAGAAAATATTAATTAGTGCAGGACCTACCTATGAGGCACTAGATCCGGTAAGGTTTATTGGAAATCATAGTACAGGTAAGATGGGAATAGCTTTAGCAAAAGAGTGTGCTGAAAGAGGAGCTGAAGTAAAATTAGTTTTAGGGCCTTCATCAGAAGAAATACCTGAGTATATTTCTCTTCAAAGGGTAAAAAGTGCTTCTCAAATGTACGATGCTTGTATGAATGGTTTTGATAAAGTGAATATAGCTATTATGTGTGCTGCAGTAGCTGATTATACACCGGTAAATATAGCTGAAGAGAAAATTAAAAAGAGCGAATTAGTTTTTACAATCGAACTTAAAAGGACAGAGGATATTCTAAAAAAAATGGGTGATCTCAAGAGCAAAAATCAAATTCTTGTTGGGTTTGCATTGGAAACTGAAAATGAAAAAGGAAATGCTTTAAAAAAACTAAAAGCTAAAAATGCAGATTTTATTATTTTGAATTCTATGAATGACGAAGGTGCAGGTTTTGGCTATAACACTAATAAAATAACTATTTTTGATAAAGAAGGTAATGAGCATGTTTTTGAGACAAAGCTGAAAGAAGAAGTAGCTCACGATATTATTCAAACAATTTTAAAAAAATAAAATGCGCAAAATATATTTGTTATTTGTTTGTATTGCGGGTATCTTATACACCAATGCACAAGAGCTTAATGCAAGGGTAACAGTATCAGTTTCGCAAATTGGAAATAACATCAATAAGAACACTTTTGTTACACTCCAAAATGCCCTAAATACTTTTTTAAATACAAGGAAATGGACTAAGGAAGTATATGCGCCAAATGAAAAAATTGATTGCACCTTTTTCTTAAACCTGCAACCAACTGATGAAGCAAATGTATATAGTGGAAGCTTGAGTATACAAGCAGCTAGACCTGTCTTTAATAGCACCTATATATCACCGATAATTAATTTTAAAGATGATGAGGTTACTTTTAAGTATATAGAATTTCAAATACTAGAATTTAATGATGCAAGGGTTTCAGGGTCTGATGGATTAGTATCTAATCTTACTGCTGTTTTTGCTTACTATGCTAATATGATTATTGGTTTTGATAGCGAATCTTTTGCACTGCGTGGTGGAGAACAATCTTTTTTAAAAGCACAAAACATTGTGAATAATGCTCCTGAAGCTAGAGGGATAAAAGGATGGCGTTTATTTGATGGGTTAAGAAATAGATATTGGCTAGTGAATAATATGCAAAATAGCAATTTTGCAGTAATGCATGATGCATATTATAATTACTACAGACTCGGCATGGATAAATTTTATGAAGACGAAAATGCAGCAAGGTTAGAAATGCTAAATGTTCTCAATATACTAGCCGTTTTTAATAGTAATAACCCTAATACAATGATCAATCAGTTTTTCTTTCAAGGTAAATCAAATGAACTAATAAAAATATTTTCAAAATCCCTACCACAAGATAAAGCAAAAGCTGTAGAACTTTTAACTAGACTTGATTTAACAAATGCTAATAATTATAAAGAGCTATTAAAATAATGAAAAATACTTTTTTCTTTTTTTTTATTCTCTTTCTCTCTTGTACTCACAATGAGCTATCTATTAAAATTTTACCTCCCGATAAAATGGAAATTTTGTTATGGGAACAGTTTAAATTAGACGCATTTACACGAGAATTTATTGCTAGAGATAGTAGTAAAAATTTGACTGTAGAAAATTATAAACTACAACAAATCATCTTTAAGAAATATAACACAAATAAAGAGCAGTTTTATAATAGTTATAATTATTATTTATCTCGTCAAGACGAATTTAAAATTATTATTGACAATATTGTTGACAAGAAAACGAAAGAAAATCAGTTAGCATTTCAAAACAGAATCGGTAGTAAAACAAGTATTAAAGGGAGTGTTTTCTTAAAAGATATTTTTAAAAAGAGACCTCCGTTCAGTATGTCCTTACCTTTACAAAGTGAAGTTGAAGAAGAAGTGATTATGCAATAAAACAATCTCATGAATAAAATAATAAAAAACGCTGACGAAGCAGTTGCTAATATAAAAGACGGACAAATTTTAATGCTTGGGGGATTTGGTTTGTGTGGTATACCAGAAAATTGTATTGCAGCTCTTGTAAGAAAGAATGTCAAAAATCTTACCTGTATTTCAAATAATGCGGGTGTTGATGGATTTGGTATAGGTCTGCTGCTCGAAAATAAACAAGTAAAGAGAATGATTTCCTCTTATGTAGGTGAGAATGCTGAGTTTGAGAGGCAATTATTATCAGGAGAACTTGAAGTTGAACTAATACCACAAGGAACATTAGCTACACGTTGTATGGCTGCTGGCTACGGAATGCCCGCAATTTATACACCTGCAGGTGTAGGAACTGAAGTAGCCGAAGGAAAAGAAGTGCGAAATTTTAATGGCAAAGATTATTTAATGGAATATGCGTTTAATGCAGACTATGCTATTGTAAAAGCGTGGAAGGGAGATTATCAAGGAAATTTAATTTACAAAGACACAGCAAGAAATTTTAATCCATTGATGGCAATGGCAGCGAAAATAACTATTGCCGAAGTGGAAGAATTAGTGCCTAATGGGACCTTAGATCCAAATTTTATTCACACACCTGGCGTATATGTGCATCATATTTTTCAAGGAGTAAATTATGAAAAGCGCATTGAGCAACGTACCGTGAGAAAACTAGAAATTTGAAAATTAATCTATGGCTCAATTTGAAAATTGGGCGATTATCTTTTTAATTTTTTATCTGAAGATGAAGTATTCATTTTCGAGTTTTTTAAATTTTTTCATTTTCAAATTACCACTATGGCTATAAATAAATATCAAATAGCACAACGAATATCTCAAGAACTGCAAGATGGATTTTATGTAAATCTTGGTATTGGTATCCCTACATTGGTAGCTAATTATATACCTGTGGGAATGGATGTTGTATTACAAAGTGAGAATGGGTTACTTGGTATGGGGCCATTCCCGATAGAAGGAGAAGAAGATGCAGATTTAATTAATGCAGGTAAGCAAACTATTACAACCTTGCCGGGGTCGTCTATTTTTGACAGTGCTATGAGCTTTGGTATGATACGCTCAGGCAAAATAAATTTAACTGTACTTGGCGCTATGGAAGTGAGTGAAGAAGGTGACATTGCTAATTGGAAAATACCTGGTAAAATGGTAAAAGGTATGGGTGGTGCAATGGATCTAGTGGCAAGTGCAAAAAATATTATTGTTGCGATGATGCATACAAACCCTGTCGGTGAAAGTAAATTATTGACAAAATGTACCCTGCCACTTACAGGAACAAATTGTGTTAAAAAAATTGTTACAGATTTGGCTGTTATAGAAGTTACAAATAGCGGATTTAAATTAATAGAACGAGCACCAGGAGTATCCGTTGAAGAGATAGTACAAAAAACAGCTGCGACATTGTTGGTAGAAGGTAATATTCCTGAAATGAAGTTATAAAAGAGCATTATTTTATGGGTACTAAATTGAGCTATTTAATTATTTAAAAAGCTATATGTATTATAATTTTAATTAGTTAAAAATCCTCTATAATTTGCAACTAAGTTTTCATTTTTAATATTGTAAACCAAGATAACAAGTCTCTTAATAAACGACTTAGATTTTTTGAGAAATAATTTAATGTAATCTCAGTTTTAAAAAATATTATAGCATTTTAATCAAAAATCAAAATATGCGATATTTATTAAACGTTTTAAAATAATCCTTTTTTCATCCTTCGCTTTAGTTGTTTTTTCTCTAATTTTTTCTTAAAACTTGTATATTTAAATTTGCCATAATGGATAGTTAATTTACATTTGCGCTCTCAACAAACGATGCAAGCTATGTCATTATCTCAAATGGCCGAAACTAAAAATGTTTTGGCGAATACGGGTATTACTACAAACCAGCCCGTACATTATCAACAAACACCAGAACAACTTTCTTCGCAAACTATTGCACTTGGCCAAGGCGTTTTAAACGATACAGGTGCATTGTGTATTAATACAGGAGAATTTACAGGGCGTAGTCCAAAGGATAAATTTTGTGTGAAAGATGAAATTACTGCCGATGCAGTTCATTGGAATGAATTTAATATTGCTATTACTCCTGAAGTTTTTGACAAAATGCACACAAAACTTATCAATCATTTAAGTCAAAATGAGTTATGGGTGAGAGATGCTTATGTGTGTGCCGATGAAGATTTTAGATTAAATATAAAAGTGGTAAACGAAAACCCTTGGAGCAATTTATTTGCAAACAATATGTTTTTGAGACCAACTAAAAATGAACTTGAAGACTTTGATCAAGACTGGACAATTTTACATGCACCAACGTTTATGGCCGACCCTGCTGTAGATGGAACTAGGCAACATAATTTTGCCATGACAAGTTTTACAAAGAAAACAATCTTGATTGGTGGAACAGGCTATACAGGAGAAATGAAAAAAGGAATATTTACCATTCTCAATTTTATTTTACCACACCAAAAAAATGTGTTAAGCATGCATTGTTCCGCTAATGTAGGTACAGCAGAGGATACAGCCATTTTCTTCGGTTTAAGCGGTACAGGCAAAACTACATTGAGTGCAGACCCAAATAGAAAATTAATTGGTGACGATGAACATGGATGGACAAACGATAGCGTATTCAATTTTGAAGGTGGGTGCTATGCTAAAGTGATAAACCTAAGTGCAGAAAACGAACCTGAAATTTACAATGCTATTAAACCAGGGGCATTGGTAGAAAATGTAACTTTTTTAGCAGGTACAAATAAAATAGACTTTGCAGGAAAAGAAATTACGGAAAATACAAGAATGAGTTATCCGTTAAACTTTATTAGTAATGCACTTGAGCCATCTGTTGGAAAAGCACCTAAGACAATTTTCTTTTTAACTGCTGATTCTTACGGAATTTTCCCTCCTATAAGCAAATTAAATGCAGGGCAAGCTATGTACCAATTTATAAGTGGATATACCGCAAAAGTTGCTGGAACAGAGGCCGGAGTGAAAGAACCTTCAGCAACCTTTAGTGCTTGTTTTGGTGCACCATTTTTACCATTGCACCCTGGCAAGTATGCGGCCATGCTAGGAAAAAAAATGACAGACGCTGGTGTAAATGTCTTTATGATAAACACCGGTTGGAGTGGAGGCCCTTATGGCGTTGGTAGCCGTATGAAACTTGCATATACTCGTGCAATGATTACTGCAGCCTTAGATGGTAAACTAGATAATGTTGCTTATGAACAACATCCTGTATTTGGTATGCTAATACCATTGGAATGCCCGAATGTACCCAGCGAAATTCTAAACACAAGAAATACTTGGGCGGATAAAGATGCATATGATTTAAAAGCGAAAGAGCTTGCAGCTAAGTTTATACAAAACTTTGAAAAATATGCAAGTGGTGTGAGTGAAGAAATACTTGCTGCAGCACCCATTGTTTAATTAAAAATTAATATGTAAGAATTAAAAATGCCCTCAGCAATTTTCGAGGGCACTGAAAAAGTTCTCTTAGAAAAAGTCGAGTCAATAATCTTGATAGAAAAACAAAATAAGCAACGTTAGAGTAGCTTATTTGATTTTAAAACTTTTAAGTTTAAAAATACAGCAAAGAAAATGG
>JANMFB010000020.1:0-3349 GCA_031377605.1 Ferruginibacter sp. | reverse complement strand
TAGATAGCTGGCTTGAACAAATTAGAGGAGGTGCAAATGGATAGTATTTTACTCGACACCTCTTTTTGTATACGGCTACTCAAAAGCAATGATGATTTACATCAAAACGCAAAAGACTATTTCAAATATTTTTTAGAAAAGAAAATTGAGATTTATCTTTCATCAATTGTTATCGCTGAGTACTCCGTAAAAGATGACCCTACTAATTTGCCTTTGGAGTTTGTAAAGATTATACCTTTTGACTTTTTCGATGGTAAAACAGCAGGAGAGTTTCATTCAATTTTACTCAAGCATAAAGAGCAAGTTGCAAGCATTGAACGAAATGTAATAAAGGATGATTGTAAACTTATGGCACAATTATTCAATAGGAATATACAAGGTTACATCACTAAAGACCGAAAATCATTCAGTCAGATTATTGCACCAATACAGGCATCTAAAAGTTTTGTGATAGAATTACTTGATTTAGAAATTCCGTTGAAGGATTTTAAGGGAGAACTATTTTAATTAAGCATCTTAATAATTAAAAACATTAAGTCTCTTTTTAAAAGAAATATTGGTAAAAGAAGTATTTATTATCCCTAATCTTTTACCAAAAAAGAGTCAACTAAAATCAGGACGAAACCCTTAAAATTCTATGGTTGTAAAATTTATGAAAAAAGCCTCTTCAAAAAAAATATTGAAGAGGCTCTATAAAATTGATTTCGTTCTTACCTAACTAGCATTACAGTTCCTTTCATCTCTAACTTTTTATTATTTCTATCTGTACCACTAACTGTCCAAACATAAGCACCATTTGGTTGGTCTGTTCCTTTAAATGTGCCATCCCATCCTTTTAACCATTGGTTTGTTTCAAACATTAACTGACCCAATCGATTAAATACCCTAAAGTAAACCGTATTTGAAATACCTACAGGTATTGCCCTAAATATATCATTTACACCATCTCCGTTAGGGGAGAAGACGTTTGGTACATAGTAGGTAGGTCCATTGTAGACTTTAATAAACATGGAGTCATTTCCTTCACATCCTACAGCATCTTTTACTTTTACATAAATATTCGCATCATTAAATAAAGTTACCGTAGCTCTGTTACTAAATGGATTATTAAAGGTCACATTTGGCGTAGGTGATGTCCACGTATAATTAATGCCACCAGTTCCATTAAGTTGATGCGGTATTCCTTTTACTGCTATAGTATCATTTCCTGCAAATGCTTTAATTACCGGCTGTACAATAACTTTTACTGAGTCGTACACCGCAAAATCGCAACCATAAACAGTCTTCGTAGTAGTAGCAGTCAACTTATACCAAGTTGATTTTATTGGGTGAGCAAATACGGCTAAAGAGGTAATATTTGCTGTATTTAAGCTATCAGTTGGTGTCCAAGCAAAACTTATGTTTGGACTTAGGAAATGGGAAAGTGTTCCTCTCAATTGAATGGAATCGAATAAGCAAATTGGTTTATTTAATCCCGCATCTATAATTGGTTTCCACCGTACAAATACATTCACAGTATCTTCTGTAGCACAGCCACTGATTCTAGCCTTTAAAATATATTTTCCATTGTCTACAGGATTTACTGTTGCATCTTTTATAGCAATATTATCTATCGTACTCATTGGAACTAATAGCGATCTCCATTCATAAGTGATATTAGGAGGAGAAGGACTAACAATTGGTGAGAACTTAACAGATTCTCCTTCACAGATAGTAGTGTCACCCCCAATATTTACAGTAAGATTATTGTTATTTACGTTCACAACTATTAATTCTCTTGGGCCTTCACAACTGCCGGAAGCCGCTGAAGTCGTTTGACTTACATAAAAGTTATAACTACCAGGAACTGTTGTAATAGGAGTTGGTGCAGTTAAACTTCCTAAGCCACCAGTAGCTGAACTATACCAAAGTAAATTAGTACCAATTGCAGTTAGTGGTATTGCAGGATCATTAGGGCAATATAAAACAGGAGAAACCACAGATGGGAGAGAAGGCGTTGCAGTTATTGTAACTACAATAGTTGCTCTTGGTCCTTCGCAAATACCTAATTGTTGGGATACATAGTAAGAGGTATTTCCAGCAACTGTAGTAATTGGTGTTGGTGCAATTGTATTACCAACTCCACCCGTGGGAGCCGTGTACCAAAGTAAAATTCCTCCGGTAATTCCTGTAGCTGTTAATGGAATTGCAGTAGCGTTTTCACAATATGGTAATGGATTTGAAACAGTTGGGGCAGGGGGTGTAAACAACATTACTGCATTACTAAATGATATTGAAGCCGCCGAAGAACATATTCCTAATCCTGCGGTTATTGTATAATTAGTTCCTACAACCATGCCTGTTATAAGACCACCGGCTGTTGCTGTAGGTCCTGTAGGTGTAAATGTATAAGTGTTTAATGGGTCATAATTGCTTATGGTACTTGTACCATCGGAAGTACATGTTGGAACGGCTCCAACTATCGTTGGTACAAGTGGGGTTACTAATGTTGCTAAATTACTAAACGATAATGAAGCGGCAGATGTGCAATTTATATTACCAGATGTTACGGTGTAACTTGTTCCTATTATCATTCCTGTAATAAATCCACCTGCAGAAACTGTTGGCCCAGTGGGTGTAAATGTATAAGTGTTTGCTGCATTATAATTGCTGATAGTACTTGTACCAGGCACTGCGCAAGTAGGAGTTACACTCGCTATTGTTGGTACAGCTGGGGTAACCAACATAGCAGCATTATTAAATGATACTGACGATGCTGAATTACATATTCCTAATCCTGCGGTTACTGTATAATTAGTTCCTACAACCATTCCTGTTATAAGACCACCGGCTGTTGCTGTTGGTCCTGTAGGTGTAAATGTATACGTGTTTGCTGCGTTGTAATTGCTGATAGTACTTGTACCATCAGATAAACAAGTTGGTGCAACGCTCGTTATGGTTGGTATTGGAGGCGTTACCAATGTTGCTAAATTACTAAACGGTGCAGATATTACAGACGTACAAGTTGCGTTACCAGATGTTACTGTGTAGCTGGTTCCAATTGTCATTCCTGTAATAAGTCCACCTGCAGAAACTGTTGGCCCAGTAGGTGCAAATGTATAAGTATTTGCTGCATTATAATTGCTTATCGTACTTGTACCAGGCACTGCACAAGTAGGAGCTACACTCGCTATTGTTGGTACAGCTGGGGTAACCAACATAGCAGCATTATTAAATGATACTGACGATGCAGAATTACATATTCCTAATCCTGCGGTTACTGTATAATTAGTTCCTACAACCATGCCTGTTATAAGACCACCGGCTGTTGCTGTAGGTCCTGTAGGTGTAAATGTGTACGTGTTTGCTG
>JANMFB010000407.1:0-13045 GCA_031377605.1 Ferruginibacter sp. | reverse complement strand
TACCGGATAAATTGATTTTTTCTTTTAATGCCAAGGATTACAAGTTACCAAAAGGAATCACTTTTGATTTTGATGACGGAGCAGCACCTCCACCAACACCGAAGGATCCATTAAAAGGAAAAAAAGGGAAAGCAGAGTTAACTTTTAAATCTTACATAATTAATAAAGGAGTGAGCGATGCAATTTTTACTACTAAATAGAATTTCTAGAGATATTGATTGACCTTCACCTAGTCGCATTTTTTAGATTTTGCAAATAAGCTTCTGCTTTTTCCAAATCTTCGGGCACATCAATTTTAACAATGTCTCCAAATGTTTCAATCATGCGAAGTTTTACACCGTTTTCCAGATAACGAATACATTCTATTTTTTCTGCGATTTCTAAGGGAGTCATTTCCCATTTTGTAAATTGTATAAGTGCATCTTTTCGGAATGCATATACTCCTATATGTTCATAGTAAGTAGCATTAATAGCTGCATCTCTGTTATACGGAATAACGCTTCTACTAAAATATAAAGCGTTCATATTTTTATCCACTACAACTTTTACAATATTAGGATTGGATATTTGATTATTTTCTTTAATTTTTCTTATTGGCGATGCTACTTGAATTTTTTTTGTATCATCATCAGTAAATACTTGTAATAATTTTTGCAGCATATGTTTGCTTACAAATGGTTCATCTCCTTGTACATTTAACACAATGTCAACATCCATAGCTGCAACAGCTTCTGCAATTCTATCGCTGCCACTTTCATGTGTTGCAATACTCATAATTGCTTTGCCACCACAATTCGTAATTTCATCAAATATAATTTGGTTATCGGTTACTACAAATACATCATCAAATAAATTGGTAGCAAGAGTATTTTCGTAAGTCGTTCTTATTACTGTTTTACCTCCTAGCGGTTGCATCAGTTTGTAGGGAAATCTTGTAGCGGCATACCTAGCCGGAATAACTGCTATTATTTTCATGTACTAAAAGTAAGGATTAAAAAGTAAAGTCTAAATCACCCAACGATATCCGCTGACCGACAACTGCCCTCTAAATGCTAACTGCCAACTTTCCTCCTCCAATAAAGCCAAGCCATCAAAACTCCCACACTATCTGCCGCCCAATCCCACAAATCGAAGGCACGGAATGGAATAAAAAACTTTTGTATAAATTCTGTTGTAAGCCCCCAAATAGAAACAGCAAAAGCAATTTTTAATATTACTTGTATTTTACTTTTATTATTAATATTAGATTTCACAAAAGGCATCATCCATAAAAAAGTAAGTATGCCAAATAAGCCTATGTGTACAAACTTATCAAAATAAATTTTATCGAGCCACTCTATGTCTTTTGGAAACTCGTTTCCTGGTAAACATATTAAGAATAGTACTAAAAAAAACCAGGCAATGCCTGGTATAATTTTTTTGAGAGGAATCATAAAAATGTTTTAAATATACATTTAAAAGCAAAAAGATGTTTTGAAAAGAACACAGGTCTTTCAACACTTCAACCATTTCAACTTCTTATCCTACTAATTTCTCATATTCTGCAGCTGGCATCAAAGCGTCGAAGTCTGCTACATTATTTACTTTTACTTTTACCATCCAACCTGCACCATATGGATCACTGTTTACTAACTCAGGGTTTGCTTCCAATGCAGAATTTATTTCTGAAATAGTACCTGCAACTGGTAAGAATAAATCACTCACTGTTTTTACAGCCTCTACAGTACCAAATACCGCTTCAGCCGCTAGTGATTGACCTACAGTATTTATGTCGATATATACAATATCTCCCAATTCGCCTTGAGCAAATTCAGTAATACCTATGGTGGCAATATCTCCATCTATGCTTATCCATTCGTGGTCTTTTGTGTATTTTAATTCTTGTGGGTAGCTCATAATTTTTTGTTGAAAGTTATTAAAAAGTTGAATCTTTTTGAAGATTATTTAAAGGTTGAAATTTGATTTGTCTTATATCTTGTGTCTTTAATCTTGCTTTGTATTTTTACTTTACTATTTCCATTTTCATTCTCACATCTCCTAATGGTCTATCAGCTTGGCCTTTTTGCACACTAGCTATCTTATCGATAACATTTATACCACTTATTACTTCTCCATATACGGTATACTCTTGGTCTAAGAAAGGAGTGCCCCCTATGGTCTTGTATGCTAATCTTTGTGCTGCTGTATATTTCATACCCTTGCTCTTTTCTATCCCATTTAATTCTTCGTCGGTAAGTTTTTTCCCTTGCACTATGTAAAACTGACAGGCACTGCTAGCTTTCTCCGGATTGCCATCTCTTGCAGCTGCAAGTACACCTTTTTTATGAATCAAAGATTTTCTAAATTCTGCAGGTATTCTTACCATATCGCCTCCACCATTTCCAAGCATTTGACCAGGTTCTGAATGTTTGCTATTTGGGTCTCCGCCCTGTATCATAAACGTGCTAATTACTCTATGAAAAATTAAGCTATCATAAAAACCTTCGTTAACTAATTTTATAAAATTATCTCTGTGTAATGGTGTAGAGTCGTATAGTTTCACAACCATTACACCACTATCTGTAGTTATTTTTACTTTAATGGATTTATCTATTGTTTTTACAACTGTAGGCTTAACAATATTTTTCTTAACTGTAGAAACATTAGTTTTTTTTAAGACAAGTTTCTTTTTTACTTGTGCATTTGTAACTTGAGCTGCCAACAGCAATGTGCAGCAAAATAATAATCTAAAAACGTTTTTCATTTTTTCTTGTTTAAATAAATTCTTGATTTTGAAAGTACAATAATACATGATCTTTTAAGAAATTTTCTTGATCATTTAAAAACAAAGCAGGCAACTCTTTTATTTGCGTAAAATGCGGCCATCCCTGTTCATCCAATCCATCATGCTTGTAAAACCCACTTGGTTGCAAAATAGTACAAATGGCAATATGCATCAAATCTTGTTTTTGCTCTTTGCTAAATTCCTGCGGCCCTTGACCAAGCTCTTGTACTCCTATGAGAAGTAAAACACCATTCATATCGGGTTTTATGCCCAAATGTTCTTTTAGTGCTATTCGTAGCTTAAGCCACCTCACTTGTAAATCTTCCTCTACATGCTGCATGCAGCAAATTTAATGAATTATGGTGTAATATAGTAACAGCAATTAAAGCAAACGTAAAACCGCAAACTTTCGCTTAGATTCTTTGTGAAACCCTTTGTGAGCTTTGCGATAAATTAGACCGCTTCAATTAAAGATGTCCCGAGCGTTCGGGAAAAGATAAGCTGTTTAAAGGATCCCATAAAAACTGGATGGAACTTTGCCACTGAAGTCACCATAAAAAGCGAATGGTAATAACCAAAAATATCACAGCATCATCTTTGTGCTAAATTAATTTATATTTGTTCCTCACAAAGTAAAATAGATGTTACAGATAAATTACATAAGGCAAAACACAACAGCGGTAAAAGAAAAACTTGCTGTAAAAAATTTCGGAGATATTAATTTAGTAGAAGAGTTGATAAGTATTGATGAAGAAATTCGCAAACAAAAAGTAACTACCGAAGCATTACAAGCAAATGTAAATGCAGCCTCTAAAGAAATTGGAATACTTATGGGCAAAGGTGAAAAAGATGCTGCCAATTCAAAGCGTGCTGATGTAAATAACTGGAAAGAGGATTTGAATAAGGGTAAAGAAAGTCTTGCAAAATTAGAAGAAGATTTTACAAACAAAATTTTATTATTACCTAACCTACCGCATATAAGTGTACCCTTGGGGAAACATGCGCAAGATAATGAAACAGTGCGTACTGAAGGAGCAATTCCTATTCTGTATGATGGCGCAAAACCACACTGGGAACTTATAAAAGATTACAACCTTATAAATTTTGAAATAGGTGCAAAGATTACCGGTAGTGGTTTTCCGGTATATATGGGCAAGGGGGCAAAGTTTCAAAGAAGCCTAATACAATATTTTTTAGATTACAATATCGCCGCTGGATATACAGAAGTAATGCCCCCGCTTTTGGTAAATGAAGCAAGTGCTTATGGAACAGGCCAGTTGCCAGATAAAGAAGGACAAATGTATCATGTAACGGAAGATAATTTATTTCTTATTCCTACAGCAGAAGTACCGGTTACCAATATTTACAGTGGCGAAATAATTAAAGAAAATGAGTTACCAATAAAAATGACTGCCCATAGTGCATGTTTTAGAAGAGAAGCTGGTAGTTTTGGTAGTGATGTTCGTGGATTAAATAGATTACATCAATTTGAGAAAATAGAAATTGTACAAATTGTAAAAGCAGAAAATAGTTATGATGTATTGGAAGAAATGGTGAGCCATGTAGAAAAATTATTGCAATCATTGGAATTGCCATATCGTATTTTAAGATTGTGTGGTGGAGATATGAGTTTTGCATCTGCCCTTACGTATGATTTTGAAGTGTATTCTGTAGCTCAGCAAAAATGGTTGGAAGTAAGCTCCGTAAGTAATTTTGAAACGTTTCAAACAAACAGAATGAAAATTCGTACCAAAGATGAAGAGGGTAAAACCCAATTGTTACACACTTTAAATGGCTCTAGTCTTGCATTGCCAAGGATTATGGCCGCATTATTGGAAAATAATCAAAAAGAAGATGGTGTTCATTTACCAAAAATATTACACCATTACTTTGGTGGAGATATTATAACCATTAGCTAGTTAAAGAGTCTTACATTACATTTAGAAAATGTTGTAAAAATGAAAAAATTAAGTGTGATAGTTTTGTTGATAGTTACATTCTATAGTTGTGCAAAGAAAATAACAAGTGCAAAGGTTGTAGCAAAGCCCAGTGCAAATAAGGAAGTAGTTGCTGATTCCGCCAAAGAAGATAAAAAGGTTACCCCCGAAATTGCTCCAACGGCATCCTTATCAGTAGATGCTATATCTGCTGAGACCCCAGAAGACTTTAAGAGAAAGGATTTAGTGGTAGAGGGGAAAAAAATATTTGAAATAAAATGTAGCCGTTGTCACGAGCTTAAAGAACCTGCCAATTACAATGCCGATAAATGGATTAAAATTGTAGATTGGATGGGTCCAAGGGCAAAAATTGACGCCACTGAAAAGGAATCAATTCTTGCTTATGTAAGCTTCTATGCAAAAAAATAAATGAATCTAATGTGTAAGCCCGCATGTAGAAAATGTGGTTTTTTGTATTAAACCTTTATGCTATAGTATAGTCATACTCAAAATGCTTTAAAATATCCCTTATGTCTATTTCCAATCGTATAAAAAATCAACATTTATTGTGGCGTGCTGCTTTTGGTCCTATGGCAGAAAATATTGCCGATCTAGACAATTTATCTCCTAAAAAACTTTGGAGTATTTTGCTTGAAACCTCCGCAGATTTACCTGTCAATATGGATATAGCTCATGATCCTAGAAAAGAAAAGGCTTACATGAACGAAGATGGAACACCTATGAATTATGGAAAGCTAGATGCTATAACTAGGAAGCTTATTGCACAACAATATAGAGATGATTTAAAGGACATGAATATTGCTTGGCTTAATAGTATGATAAATAGTAAAGCTCAATTGAGAGAAAAAATGAGTTTTTTTTGGCATGGTCATTTTGCTTGCAGATCTAGAAATGCATTGGCATCTCAAGATTTATTAAATATTGTACGAGGAAATGCACTTGGTAATTTTGGTAATTTGTTGCGAGCAGTAAGCAAGTCGCCAGCAATGATTCAGTTTTTAAACAACCAACAAAATAGAAAAGATCATCCTAACGAAAACTTTGCTAGAGAAGTAATGGAACTTTTTACATTAGGCAGAGGGAATTACACAGAAACCGATGTAAAAGAGGCAGCAAGAGCATTTACGGGATGGTCATTAGATAAAAATGCTGGCTTTCTTTTTAGAAAACAATTGCACGATAGCAATGAGAAAACAGTACTTGGGGCTACAGGTAATTTTGATGGAGATGATGTGTTAGATATACTTTTAAAAAACCCTCAAACTGCAAATTTTATTTGTAAAAAGTTATATAAGTTTTTGGTAAACGAAAATGTAGATGAGGAAAAAGTAAAATTTCTTAGTACTCGATTTTTCAAGAGCAATTACGACATAAAAAAATTATTAGAAGATATTTTTACAAGCGATTGGTTTTATGAGCAAAAAAATATTGGTGTAAAAATAAAATCACCAGTAGAATTAATGGTAGGTATGAGAAGATATATGCCGATGGTAATGGATAATGATGATACGCAATTATTTTTTCAAAAAGTATTGGGGCAAACATTGTTTTATCCGCCAAATGTAGCAGGATGGCCCGGAGGGAAAAATTGGATAGACAGCAGTACACTCATGGTGCGCTTGCAAATGCCACAAGTACTTTCTGCAAAGGATTACATGGATATAAAGCCTAAGGGAGACG
Source organism: Ferruginibacter sp. (assembly GCA_031377605.1). Taxonomy (GTDB): domain Bacteria; phylum Bacteroidota; class Bacteroidia; order Chitinophagales; family Chitinophagaceae; genus Ferruginibacter. Next base: position 6,643 of record JANMFB010000407.1, on the reverse strand, counting down.
ATGATACCGATATGGGCATGAGTGTGGAAAAACGTATGAAGCTTGGTAAAAATGCGTTGCTCATAAAAAGACAATCTGCATCGCAAATAAACTGGGTAATGGTAAATAAAATATTTGAAAATACAGATAGAACTAAGCTTGCCCCTTCAATAATTAACTCACTCTTACAAACAGGAAGAAGGTTAGATGAAAAAATATTTTCAAAATATTATAACAACGAAACCAGAGAAAATTTCATAAAAAGCGTGGTAATAACTGTGATGAGTACGCCGGAGTACCAGCTTTGCTGAGGGTTAAGGATTGTGGATTAATAGCTTTTAATTTAGTAACTCTTGATGTTTTTTTTAAAAGCTCGAATTGGAAAATATATTAAATCTAAAATATTACATATTAAATCTTTCAAATCATGTTATTTAAGCGTAAAGAATTTCTCCAAATTGGATCCTTGGCTACAGCTTCGTTGATGATGCCTAAATTTTTGCAAGCATTTGAAAAAAAAGCTGCTGTACCCGCAGGTAATAAGGTAGTGGTAGTAATACAATTTAATGGAGGTAACGATGGTTTAAACACGGTGATTCCTATAACAAATGATATTTATTATAGGGAACGTAGCACCATTGGAATAAAGAAAGATATAGCGCTATCCATAACAGATGAAGTTGGATTAAATCCGGCACTAATTGCTTTTAAAGGATTGTATGATGATGGTAATTTAGCAATTTTAAACAATGTAGGTTACCCAAATCCGGATCGCTCACATTTTAGAAGTATGGATATTTGGCAAAGTGCAAGTGCCAGCAATCAATATTGGAATACAGGATGGCTAGGCAGGTATTTAGACACACAATGCAATGGCTGCAGCAAACCTACACAGGCATTAGAACTTGACGATACCCTTAGTCTTGCATTAAAAGGAAATGATAACAATGGCTTAGCATTCAAAGATCCTCGTAGATTATACAGCACAAGCAACGAAAAATTTTATAAAGATATAAATTCAGCCCACCAAAATGAGCACTCGCCAGTAGATTATCTGTACAAAACCATGAGCGAAACATTGAGCAGTGCAGATTATATTTTTCAACAAAGTAAATTGCATCCTACTGCAAGTGAGTATCCAAAATCTGGATTGGGTCAAGATCTTAAAACCATTGCTTCTCTTATTTTATCTGAAATAAATACAAAGGTTTATTATGTTTCCCTAGGTAGTTTTGATACCCATGCAAACCAACAGCAACAACAAAAAAGATTGTTTGATGAGTTAAATGAAGCAGTAAAAGCATTTACCAATGATATGAAGAAGAACAATCGTTTTGATGATGTTTTGATGATGACTTTTTCAGAATTTGGAAGAAGGGTTTCGCAAAATGCAAGTAATGGAACAGATCATGGAACAGCAAATAATATGTTTTTTATTGGTGGTGCGTTAAAAGAAAAAGGTATTTTAAATGATATGCCTAATTTGGCAGATTTAACGGATGGGGATTTAAAATATAAAGTAGATTTTAGAAATGTGTATGCAACCGTTATTAATAAATGGCTAGGAGTAGATGATAAAGCTATACTTGGCAGCAGTTTCGAAAAACTACAATTTATTTAAATTGGCAGTGCCTCCATTTTGCCCTAATAACCTTAAATCCATTAGTGGGCTTCATTTTCGTTTTGTATGATAAATTTTTGTGTCCGCTGTAATCTTTGTCCCGTTTTGTAAAATAAATCCTTGTGTCCGTTGTAATCTTTGTCCAGTAGTGTGAAAATCCGCAATTATGTCATACTTTTTTTTAAGGAATAGTATTTGACTTATGCAAGTCACTCATTTAAGCAATATATTTGCTCACCTAATAATTAAGATATGAATTTTGGAAAAGAATTTGAAAAATATGCCATAAAGCATAAAGGAATTAGCAGCAATACCCTCGATAGTTATATGAAACAATCTGCACCTAATGCAGCAATTGCTATACATGCAATTGGGGATATGAACCTTACTAATCTTACCCCAAACATAATTGAAGAACGTCCTATGAATGTAGCTATAATGGATGTTTACAGCCGTTTGATGATGGATAGGATTATCTTTTTGGGATACCCTATTAATGATGAAGTAGCAAATATAGTTACAGCTCAATTATTATTTTTGGAAAGTACAGATAGAGTTAGAGATATACAAATGTACATCAACTGCCCTGGGGGTGGTGTATATGCAGGCTTAGGAATGTATGATACCATGCAGTTTATTACACCCGATATTGCGACCATTTGTACGGGTATGGCAGCAAGTATGGGGCAAGTGCTTATGTGTGCAGGTGCCAAAGGAAAGCGGACGGCTCTTAAACATAGTAGAATAATGATGCACCAACCAAGTGCAGGCGCTATGGGGCAAGCAAGCGATGTACAGATTACTGTAAACGAAGTGAAGAAGATAAAGCATGAGTTGTACGAAATTATTTCGCACCACACAGGGCAAACAGTTGAGCGAATTGCCGAAGATTGCCAAAGAGATAAATGGATGACATCTACAGAAGCGAAAGAGTATGGTTTAGTAGATGAAGTATTGCTAATAAACAGCAGAAAGCAAAAGAAAGATTAAGCTAAACTTTTAAACCGTAAAAGGAAACATTATAAAAAAAATACCAAATGAATTTATATAAAGCAAATATTATACAAGACGACGAAGAAGAATTACCGAAAGATATCCCTGAGAACTCTATGGAGAAAATGATGAGTGGCTATCAATTTGACAAAAAATTTATTGAGCAACGCAAAATATTTTTGTGGGGAGCAGTAGATGATAAAAGTGCAAAAGATATTACCAATCGGTTGATGTATTTAGAAGCAATAGACCCTGGCAAAGAAATTACATTTTACATAAATAGCCCAGGTGGTGTGGTTACAAGTGGGATGGTTATTTACGATACTATTCAAATGATTTCCTCGCCTGTGAGTACAGTGTGTATGGGTATGGCAGCAAGCATGGGTAGTATTTTGCTTAGTGGAGGCGAAAAAGGGAAACGCTTTATTTTTCCAAGTGGAGAAGTAATGATACACCAACCTAGCGGTGGTGGCCAAGGTGTTAGTGCAGATCTAGAAATTATGGCTATACAAATGCAAAAGGTAAAAGAAATGGGCGCAGATATTTTGGCAAAAAACTGTGGTAAAACCCGTGAGCAAATCATGAAAGATTTTGATAGAGACTATTGGATGGATGCAAAGGAATCAGTTAGTTATGGGATTGTGGATGGGGTTATTGACAAGTTATAATACTAAAAAGTATAACAATTAGGAGAAAGGTTTTAAAAAGTACTGTGCTTTTTAAAACCTTTCTCTTTTAAAACCCTCTTATAAGGGCAATTTTTTAATACCAATTGTCGTTTAATGATAATATTGCTGCGTATCTTTGTATCTATCTCACAATAGCTTAGGAATAAGCGTAGCATAAACTAAACATCATGGCAAAAACTCAAACTCTTCATTGTTCATTTTGCGGCCGCAGTAGAGAAGAAGTAAAAATTCTTATAGCAGGGCAAGATGGTCATATTTGTGAAAGTTGCGTAGAACATGCACAGGATATTGTGGGGCAAGAAATAGGTACTGCTAACGATAACAACAAAACAGGAACATCTAATTACAAGCTCACCATAAGAAAGCCAATAGAAATTAAAGCTTTTTTAGATGATTATGTTATAGGCCAAGATGATGCAAAAAAGATATTGGCAGTAGCTGTTTACAACCATTACAAAAGGATAAACCAAAAGGTAGATAATGATGTAGAGATAGAGAAAAGTAATATTATAATGGTAGGCGAAACTGGTACTGGAAAAACTTTGCTTGCAAAATCTATTGCTCGTATGCTCAATGTTCCTTTTGCTATTGTAGATGCTACTGTGTTTACAGAAGCTGGTTATGTAGGAGAAGATGTGGAGAGTATGCTTAGCAGATTATTACAAGCTTGCAATTATGATGTATCCGCCGCGGAAAAAGGAATTGTATTTATAGACGAGATAGACAAGGTTGCTCGTAAGAGTGATAACCCAAGTATTACGAGAGATGTGAGTGGAGAAGGTGTGCAGCAAGGATTGTTAAAATTATTAGAAGGTAGCGATGTACTTGTTCCACCACAAGGAGGCAGAAAACACCCTGAGCAAAAATTGGTAAAAGTAAATACCCAAAATATTTTATTTATTTGTGGTGGTGCTTTTAGTGGTTTAGACAAAATAATTGCTCGTAGGGTAAATACAAATTCTATTGGCTTCAACGTAAATAAAGATGCTGCACAGTTTCAAGAAGATAATTTATTGCAGTATGTAAGTTCGCCTGATTTAAAAACGTTTGGTTTAATACCAGAATTGCTTGGTCGACTCCCTGTGGTTACTTACCTCAAACCATTAGATGCAGCCACATTGAGAAGTATTCTAACAGAACCAAAAAATTCCCTCATAAAACAGTTTACCAAGCTTTTTGAAATTGAAGGTATTGCACTTAAGATAGATAAATCGGTATTGGATTTTATGGTAGAAAAAGCATTGGAATATAAGCTTGGCGCAAGAGGTCTACGTAGTATTTGTGAAAGTATATTAACAGATGCGATGTATGAATTGCCAAGTCAAAAAGTAAAAAGCTTTAACCTAACATTGGAATATGCCAAGGGAAAATTTAATACAAGTAAAATGAGTTTGCTTAAAGTTGCTTAACTCCCAACTCATTAAATAAATCTTATTTATACTTTAAAGATTTTTAGGAAAATGTTCGACTAATCCTGCGTGAGTATTTCTTTTATTTCTCCACTGGTTTGTACAAGCAAAGTGCCTTGCGTATAATTTTCATCGTGTTGAGAAGCATCTAATCCAAGCAACTCTTCTTCCTGACTTACACGAATTGGAAAAATAAAATTGATGAATTTAAATATAGCAAAAGAAACTACAAAGCTATAAGTAACGGCTATTGCCAAGCCTTTTAATTGTGTTATAAAAAAAACTGTATTTCCATAAAACAAGCCATCTGCACCAGCAGGGTTTATTGTTCTTGAAGCAAAAATTCCGGTCATTATCATGCCTACCATTCCTCCCACGCCATGGCATGGGAAAACATCTAACGTATCATCTAATTTAGATTTAGATTTGTAATGTACCGCAACATTTGAAATAATGGAAGCTATAAAGCCAATAAAAATACTTTGTGGAATACCCACATATCCCGCCCCGGGCGTAATAGCCACAAGCCCAATAACTGCTCCAATACAAAAGCCAAGCACAGATGGTTTTTTACCTTTTAATACATCAAAAAACATCCAACTTAAACCTGCAGCTGCTGCAGAGGTGTTTGTGGTTGCAAATGCTGATACAGCTAAAGTATTTGCAGCTAAGGCAGAACCTGCATTAAAACCAAACCATCCAAACCAAAGCAAACCTGTTCCTATAAGTACGTAAGGAATATTTGCAGGAGGAATTTCTTTTTGTTCAATATGCGATTGTCTTCTTTTTAGTACCAAAGCGCCTGCTAGTGCTGCACAACCTGCGGATATGTGTACAACAGTTCCCCCTGCAAAATCTAATACACCCATTTTTGAAAGAAAACCTTTTGGATGCCAGGTCCAATGAGCAAGTGGTGCATAAACCAGCAAACTAAATAGTACTATAAACAATATGTAGGCAGAAAATTTAATACGCTCTGCTACAGCACCTACAACCAAGCCTGGTGTAATAATAGCAAACATTAATTGAAAAAAGGCAAACAAAAGTAATGGAATGGTAAGTGTTGGTCCACCTTGTAACGACGGCGCACCCGATGCAACCCCTTTAAACATAAAATGTGTCAATGGGTTACCAATATAACCACCAAATGTTTCTCCAAAGCACAGACTGTAACCAACCGTTATCCAAAGCACACTAACAACGCCGGCTGCCACCACACTTTTTATCATAGTGCTTATTACATTTTTACGAGTAACCATACCACCATAAAAAAATGCTAACCCAGGAGTCATTAAAAATACTAGCGCTGTAGCAACCAAAATCCAAGCTGTATCAGCCGCATTAAATTTTCCATCATCAAAATTGGGAAAAGAAGGTACAAAAATTGAGATAATGGCTACTAATGCTAATAACAAAAAAGGTGCAAGGTTTCGTAGGTTTACATGCTTCATAAATACATATTATAAATAAAAATATAAGTATAATTTTGAGTAAATGTATCTAAAAATTAAATATATTATCATAATTTATCAGAATAATTTCATTTTAGCTTCAATTTAGTTTATAAATCGAAAAATTTATTTGTTTTATAAATAGAAAATTATTTAATATCGAAATATAAATAGGGGAATTTTGACCAGTATTTAGACGAACTACCCGTTATGATTGATTTAATCAGATTTTATGCTTTTAATTCAGTTTAATTCTTTCAGGTAATTCTAATATCAATATGTTTTGTTAAGAAGAATTCTTAAATATTTAATGAAAACGAGTGCAACCGATTTTGCGAGTTCTATCTATACTAAAATGATTTTATGCTTGAGTAACTAGATTAATATAAAAATACCAAATGCTTCTATTGAGTTTATTCTTTTAATTTATGCGGAAAATAAGTACTTCTTTAATTTTTTAAGAAAATTCAAGTTTTACCCAAACATTAAATACCCATTAGC
>JANMFB010000406.1:0-6413 GCA_031377605.1 Ferruginibacter sp. | reverse complement strand
CAACAGCATTGAGTTTTTGGAGGTTTATAGAGTTGTACCAATCCTTTATTATGTCAAAATTATCGACTTCTAAAATTTCATTTCTATTTACATCATACACTCCTGTAAATAAAGCTGCAAAAATGTAATTTTTCATTTTTAACGGCATTTAATAACATTAAGTTTTGAGAATAGATTCAAAATTTTATCAAAATTATTTACAATGAAGAAATCAGAGTAATTATGAAAGCTAAATATGCTGTTGTTTTTCTTTTATATTTTAATCGTTTATAAACATTTATTATCTTTAAAAAATTTGTTCTTTTTTTAGTTTAGCCGATACACTATTGCTATTATTTCTGTTGTATATATAGGTACGAAGGTCTGCTTTTTTAACCCTATAATTAAGTGCTGCAACTTCGTAAAAATGTGCATCTGCTGCATACATATTTTTAAAAGTGAGGCTCATAAAAACTTCTTTTTTACCAAATAGGGTAGCGAAAAGGATACAATCATCTACATGAATACTTTTTTTGTGGTTGTCTTTATCTGGCACAAAATAATCTTCTTCACTACTTACAATAGTATCTGTAAAGGAAGAGATTAAATCTGCATGCCCCATTTCTTTCAAACATGCAGAAAGATGGTTGGTTTTGTACTCATCATCAGAATCAATAATAGCTATATACTTGCCATTGCAGATGCGAACACCTAAATTAATGGATTGCGATTGGCCGCAATTATCGTGTCTGATATAATTTATTTTGTGTTGGTGTAATTGGCAGTAGGAGAGAATCTGCATTCCGAGTTCTATATAACTTCCATCATCTATCACTATTAATTCCAACGATTGCATATCTTGCTTTAGTACGGAATCGATGGCATTCTTTACCAAATTAAATTCGGTGTTGAAAACGGTCATTAAGACACTTACGGTTATTTCTTTTGTGGAATTAATGTTTGGGAGCGTTGAAGTGTGTAATTTATTTATAATCTTATCTAAAATTACGTGCTTTTTTATAAATAAGATTTTTTCATTGTTATGTTACCGTTTATTATACTGGTTAAAGCATTTTTAACCTAGTATTAGCAGCTTTTAGCTTTATCTTGCAAAAAATATACCTACAATATGAAAAAATTTTTTCTGTTTTTATTTATAAGCCACTTTACATATCAAGTAAATGCTCAGGGTTTTCTTGATAAATTAAATAAGGCTGTTAAAAAAGATAGCACTAAGAATATACTTTCTACCATAAAAGGTGCATCAAGCGGAGGAGGTCTGAGTAATGCAGATATTATTAGTGGACTAAAAGATGCACTGAGAGTAGCAACGGATAGTACCGTAAAAACGCTAAACATAACAGATGGTTATTTTAAAAACGAGGCAATTAAATTATTGATGCCAGCTGAAGCGGTAAAAGTAGAAAAGACCTTGCGTTCTTTGGGAGCAGGTGCTTTAGTAGATAATGCCATACTTTCTATGAACCGTGCTGCAGAAGATGCTGCAAGTGGTGCTGGAGAGATATTTTTATCATCCATAAAACAAATGACAGTAAATGACGGTCTTTCCATATTAAAAGGTAGTAATACTGCTGCCACTGAATATTTAAAAACAAGCACCATCAGTTCACTTACAGAACGCATGCGCCCCCTAATTGAAGCCTCTTTAAAAAAAGTAAATGCTACCCAATACTGGAAAGATGTCTTTACGAAATACAATATGTTTTCTCGTGACAAAGTAAATACTGATCTTACTGGTTATGTAACAAGTAAAGCCTTGGAAGGTATGTTTTACAATATTGCACTAAAAGAGCAAGCAATAAGAAAAGATCCTGCAGCACAGGTTACTGATATTTTGAAAAAGGTTTTTGGTAAGTAGTACATTTCATTTTTATGGATAGTATTTTTTTTATGAGTAGCGCTTTGATTCTAAAAAGGTGATTTGTACACAAAAAATAAGTGAAACCTAATTATCATCAATAATGCAATAAAAAATATTTTGAAACGTTATACAAATCAAATAAGTTTTCAACAATTGTTATTAAGTTCAAGAAATAATGGTGTTACATAAAATGCAAATACATATCTTTTTACAAAACTTGAACTAATTTTATAAAAATATCTTATGATGAATCTCTTTAAAAATATTACTCGTTGTTCGCTAATGATAGCATTGCTCATAACGTTTCCTTTTCTAATTATCGCACAACCCAGCGATCCATGCCCGGATCCTAATTTGCCCGACTGCCCAATAGACAGTGGCGTAGTTTTCCTTGTTGCTGCTGCATTTGCAGTAGCTTTAAAGAAGGCTTACGATTTTAAAAATTCAATAAAAAGCGCTTAATTTTTTATATACTCAATTTAGACAACCTCAAAAAGGTTGTCTTTTTTTTGCTCGATTTATGTAAAAATTAATCATTAAAACCCATTTTCTTTCATTAATAATGCTGCTTTAAAATGAAAAATTAGTTATTTTGAAAACTGCAAAAAACAATTAACAATTCCTCCTCAGCCTTAGTTATTTTTAAAATTTAGCATTGATTTAATCAATTTTTTTCACGATTTTTGTTAGACAACCAAATTAATCAAAAAAGTTATTTTTTTGAATATCTAAATCATGATGAAAAACAAGCCTTTAAGCCAAACTAAGAGAGTAGGTTTATTAAATTTGAATGTTTTCTTTTTTGTGTTTGTATTTATTTCTATCTCATCTTGTAAGGTAACTGCCCCTACTTCCTATTTTCAATCATTACAAAAAGACACTACTATAAAAGGATTCGTTACCAACAATTATGAATCAAAAATTATAAAGGGCGATAGGCTAAGTATAGCAGTTAGTAGTTTAAGCCCTATTGAGGATGCAATTTTTAATAATGCAACAACAACTAGTACTGGATCTACAGATGCAACAGGATACACTGTACAATCGGATGGCACAATTTTAATTCACAGGATTGGTAATTTGATTGCAGAAGGATTAACTAGAAAAGAATTGGCAAAAAAAATTGAAATTGGATTGCTTCCTTACACCAAAGAGCCCATAGTAAAAGTGGCCTATTTAAATCACAAAATTACAATATTAGGAGAAGTGAAAGGTGCTCAGGTTTTAAAAATGCCCGAAGAACAAATTTCATTGATTGATGCATTGGTATTAAGTGGTGATGTTTCTGAAAAGGCAAAATTAAATGATATTACCATTATAAGAGAAGAAGGAGAAGAGAAAAAAGTAAAGCATATAAATTTAGAGGACCATTCAATTTTTTCTTCACCTTGGTATTATCTAAGACCAAATGATATTATAATGGTAGGTGTAGATAATACTAAGCTGGTTAAAGATGAAAAAAAACAGAAGTTACAAAACTCTATATCTATTATAACTACTGTTGTATCTCTTGCATTGGTAATACTTAGCAGATTTATAAAATAAATTTTTGAAAGGGAATGAGTGAAGATCAATTTTTAGAGGATAAAGCACAAACAAACTTACTAGTACAAATAGTTCATCGCTATTTGCCCTTTTGGCCATTGCTTGCTGTTTTACTTACCATCACTATGTCTGTAGCATACGTTTATTTAAGGTCTCAAACAAGGATATATGTAGCCACTGCGAAAGTTTTATTAAAAGATCCACAAAAGGGAGGGAGTGATAGCAAAGTATTAGAAGCCCTAAATATTTTTGGAGAAAAGAAAATTGTAGAAAATGAAATTTTAGTTTTAAAATCTAGCTCCATTAAGCAAGAAGTGGTAAAACAACTGGACCTTTACACAACAATTTATAATGAGGGCAAAGTACAAACAGAGGAATTATATGGTACGAATGCACCATTAGTTTTTCAAGCAGTAAATAAAGATACATCGATAAATGCAGGCGGAAAATATTCGTTGATTATAAATTGGAATACTAGCACTTACAAGTTAAATAATTTACAACATAGTTTTAATGATGTTATAGAAGTAGCAGGAACTAACTATAGGGTAATTGTAAATGAAACATACAATAAGAGTATAAAAGGTAAGAACTATTTTGTAATTTTTAATTCACTTGAAGGGGCAGCAGGAAGCATTGGGATAAATGCCGCGGCTCAATCTTATTCTTCTACAGTTATAGATGTCAGTATACAAACGCCTGTACCTGAAAAAGCAATTAAAGTGCTTGATAAGCTCTTTGAGATATATAATATTGCAGGGATAAAAGATAAAAATGAAATAGGTGTTCGTACTTTAAAATTTGTAGATGATAGGCTTGCAAAAGTAACTGCAGACCTTGATAGTATAGAAAAAAGTGAATCTTCCTTGATGGCGAAAGAAGGTATTACTGGTAATGCTACACAAGCTCCAGAATACGCTGATGCATTAAAGGAACTTGATCAAAACAAAACAATCATTGATTTACAATTAGATGAATTATCTGGTTTACAAAGTTATGTTTATAGTAAAGGAAGAAAGCCCGGTACAGTGCCTGCAACAGGGAAAGTTGGAGACCCTATATTGAGTGGTTTGCTTAGCCAGTTGTATGAAGCAGAATTTGAACTAGATAAAAACAAAGCATCAGCAAATGATAAAAGTGAAACAGTTATTTTGGCGAATGAAAAAATAACTCGGATAAAAAATGATCTTAAAGAGAACATTAATAATATCAGAAATAATTTTCTATCAGAAAGGAATAGTATAGAAACGGGTATATCAAAATATTCAGGTTTGCTTGCTCAGTTGCCCGCAAAGGAAAGAGCAGTACTTGCTATAACTAGGCAAAAAGATATCAAAAGTAAAATCTATTCTTTTCTATTAAATAAAAGAGAAGAGACAGCTATTTCTTCAGCATCTACTACACCGGATTTGAGGGTTCTGGAAAATGGAAGTTCTGGAGGTCCAATTAGTCCTATTCCTAAAAATTATTACCTAATGGGATTGCTCATTGGGTTGCTTGCATTTTTAGTTTTTGTGCAAATGAATGAACCCCTAAGTAGTAAAATATTGTTTCGTACAGAAATAGAAAATAAGACCAAAATTCCTGTAGTAGGAGAAATTATTCAAACTCCTGGAAAAGAAAATATTGCTATTACAGAAGGTAAACGAACTGTAATAGCTGAACAGTTTAGGGCACTTAGAACCAATCTTGGATTTATGGGATTAAGTGAAGTAAATAAAACATTGTTGGTTACTTCAAGTGTATCTGGAGAAGGAAAGAGTTTTATAGCAACCAATCTTGCATTGAGTATTACACTTACAGGAAAAAAAGTTGCACTTTTAGAAATGGATTTACGTAAGCCAAAACTAAGTAAAGAGCTTGGTGTAAAGAGGGATCCAGGTATTTCAAACTACTTGATAGGAAAAAGTGCCATCGAAGAAATTATTAAGCCAACAGTTCATAACAATCTATTTTTAGTTACTGCAGGGCCAATACCACCAAACCCAACTGAGCTTATTAGCAAGCCTGAATTTGGTGTAATGATAGAGGAACTCAAAAAAAGATTTGATTATATTATTATTGATTCAGCTCCTATAGGGCCTGTAACTGATTCGCAACTACTTAGTATTTACGCACAGACGACTATTTATGTTGTTAGACATGATGTAACCCCATCTGTATTTATCAAATTGATGGATAGTTTGCATAGAGAGAAAAAGTTTTCAAATATGTGTGTTGTGTTTAACGGTGTAAAACCAAGAGGTCTATCCCTTTTCAACTTTGGTTTTGGTGGTTATGGAAATGGTTATGGATATGGATATGGTTACGGTTATGGCTATGGGTATGGGTATGGTAGTGAAGCTGCGGGTTATTATCATGCAGAAGGAGGGTTGCCAGGTTTTAAAAACTTATTCGGTTTTTTAGGGTTTTTGAAAAAATTGTTTAAAAAACGATAAAGAGTTTTTTAAACGAAGTGGGTGGATTGTGTTTTTATAGTAAAAAAAGCATTCTTTGGTACTGTTTTTAAAAAACATGTGACTGAGGGACAGCGAAGCTTTGTCAAATCTGTACTTTTAATAGGAGTACAAAAAACAGCGCTACAAAAATTCCGAATTTAAGGTACTGTTTCCTGAAAGTAAAATATTTTATAACAAATTAAAAAGAGGTTCCACTTCTTTTATCGATCTAAGTTTATTTGCTTAGTTTTTTAGTGGGGAAAAAAATTGGAAATAGAAAAAAAATGGTATGTGCTTTATACAAGACCAAGATGGGAAAAAAAACTAGCGCTTACATTAGATGCAAAAAATATTCAACAATACTGCCCGCTCAATAAGGTTACAAAACAATGGAGTGATAGAACTAAAATTATTTTAGAGCCATTATTTAAAGGTTACATTTTTGTTTGCCTAGAAGAAAGTAAAAAGTGGGATATAAAAATGGTAGATGGCGTAATAAATTTTGTATACTGGCTTGGTAAACCTGCGGTAATAAAGGATAGCGAAATAGAAACGGTAAAAAAATTCTT
>JANMFB010000333.1:0-5136 GCA_031377605.1 Ferruginibacter sp. | reverse complement strand
GTGGATACATCACCACTAACTGTAAACATACCTGTAGATACACCTACTTCCCACATATTGCGGGGTTTTGCAGGGAACGATGTAGCATTGTTCCAAAATTCGTTTTGCTGACCCATTCTTTTTGTAGGGATTACAGTGGAGTCGTAAATACTGTAACCGCCACCCATATATCCGTTACTAGAATTTCCTGTTTGCGCATTTGCAAAAGCAGAAACCAGCATGCTTAAGGTGAATAATAATTTAATTTTTTTGCTTACCATAACTTAATGATTGTTAATTGTTCGAAAATACTCGGATTGATTAATTGCAAATGTATATAATGAATGTTAATTCCACAAACTTTTTTTATGAATTAATTTTAATATAATAATAAATGGGATTATTTTATAATTTATATTGCTGTAGTAAGGCATTTTTTAGGTGCTTATGAAAACTTTTTAGCTTAAAAGCTTAATCTTTAAGCTTTACTGAAGTATATTGCCGTTTACTAAATAGTTTATGAAACTTGTATCTGAAATTATTGGAGAAGAATTAAAAGTGTTTGAAGCAAAGTTTTCTGATGCAGTAAAAAGCAATACTCCACTTTTGGATACCGTAATGCGTTACATCATAAAACGAAAGGGAAAACAAATGAGACCTATGTTTGTATTTCTGAGTGCAAAATTACATGGGACTATTAATGAAAGCACTTACCGGGCTGCTGCCTTGGTAGAAATGTTACATACTGCTACGCTTGTTCACGATGATGTAGTGGACGAATCTATGGAACGAAGAGGTTTCTTCTCTATAAATGCCATTTGGAAAAATAAAATTGCTGTTTTAGTTGGTGATTATTTATTATCTAAAGGGTTACTTCTTTCTACGGATAATGGTGAATTTGAGCAATTACGCATTCTCTCTGAAGCTATAAAACAAATGAGTGAAGGAGAATTATTGCAAATAGAAAAAACAAGAAAACTAAACATTGATGAAGCAGTTTATTTTGAAATCATAAAAAACAAAACTGCCTCACTTTTGTCTTCTGCCTGCGGAGTAGGCGCTTACAGTACTACACAAGACCCCGAAATTTGCAAACAAATGCAATTATTTGGTGAAAAAACGGGTATTGCATTTCAAATTAAAGATGATCTTTTCGACTACGGAACAGCTAAAGTTGGTAAGCCTACTGGAAATGATATAAAAGAGAAAAAAATGACTTTACCTTTAATATATACATTACAAAATGTAGATAAGAAAACGATGAAGGAAATTATTTACATAGTAAAAAATAATAATAAAGACAAAGAAAAAGTGAGATGGGTAATTGACATTGTGGAAAAAACAGGTGGTATAAAATATGCAACTAAAAAAATGTTTGAATATAGAGATGAGGCATTATCCATATTAGACCAATATCCAACTACCGCTGTGAGTGAAGCCCTCAAATCTCTTGTTCGTTACACCACAGATAGAAAATATTAATGCAACAGAAAAGATGGACCATATTACCAACTAATGAGCAAAAAATAAATACACTTTATGAAAACCTCAAAGTAAGCAAAACCATTTGTAATATACTAACCCAAAGAGGACTAGAGAACTTTATTAAAGCGAAGGATTTTTTTGTTCCTTCCCTAAAAATGCTTAACAATCCATGGTTGATGAAAGACATGGAAAAAGCGGTTACAAGAATAGAAAAGGCAATTTCACTGTCAGAAAAAATATTGGTTTTTGGCGATTATGATGTAGACGGAACTACCGCTGTGGCAAGTATGTACAGTTTCTTATGTGAGATTTATACTATTGAAAAATTGGATTACTACATTCCTCACAGATATAGAGAAGGATATGGCGTAAGTATGGCGGGTATTGATTTTGCAGCTGTAAATAATTTTTCATTGATCATCTGCTTAGACTGTGGAATTAAATCCGTTGAGCTAATTGAATATGCCAATACACTAGATATTGACTTTATTATTTGCGACCACCATTTGCCAGGAGAAAAAATTCCTGATGCTGTAGCCGTACTGAATCCAAAACAAATAGATTGTAATTATCCCTACAAAGATTTGTGTGGTTGTGGAGTAGGTTTTAAATTGATGACTGCACTTACCCAGCATTTTCATTTGCCTGAAGAAAAATTGTTTTATTATTTAGACCTTTTAGCAACAGCTATAGCTGCAGATATTGTTCCAATGACAGGTGAGAATAGAATTTTTGCATACTTTGGTTTGCATAAAATTAATACAAATCCCTTGCCAGGGTATAAAGCATTGATGGAACTTGCCGGAGTAAAAAAAGCAATGACGATTACAAACGTGGTATTTGTAATTGCACCAAGAGTTAACGCTGCAGGGAGAATGGATGATGGGAAAAAAGCCGTGCAACTTTTTATAGAAAAAGACGTAACAAGAGCAAAAGAATATGCAGAAATGCTTCACAGTGATAATAAAGAGAGAAAAGATGCAGACGTGACTATTACCGATCATGCATTGGCTATGATTGCTGAAAGTACAAACCTTAAAACGAAAAAATCTTGTGTTGTGTATAATGAAAACTGGCACAAAGGAGTTGTTGGCATTGTGGCAAGTAGGTTGATAGAAACTTACTACAGACCAACAATTGTACTAACGAAAAGTGGAGATACCATTGCCGGGAGTGCAAGAAGTGTAACCGGTTTTAATTTATACGAAGCAATTTATGAATGCAAAGATTTATTGGTTGCTTATGGTGGGCATTTTGCAGCTGCAGGTCTCACTTTATTACCAGAAAATCTAATTGCTTTCACCAATCGCTTTGAAGAGGTTGTAGCAAATACAATTCCCGAACGCTTACTTATCCCCGAAATTATTATAGATACTGAGATTGATTTTGAAGAAATCACAGAAAATTTTTACAGTATTCTTTGCCGAATGGAACCATTTGGGCCTGAAAACATGCGTCCAACTTTTGTAGCAAGAAATTGTTTCGATTTTGGATACTCCAAAATTTTAAAAGAAGCTCACATTAAATTTGTGTTAAAACAAAAAAATAGCATATTAAATGGAATTGGTTTTAATATGGCTGAAAAATTTATACTGCTAGAAAAAAACAACACTGTAGATATTGTTTTTACAATAGATGAAAATGAGTGGAATGGAAATAAAAATTTACAACTAAAAGTAATTGATGTAAGAGCGGCAAAAGAAATAATTTAGCAAGGAATAATTTTTTTATTTGCTCAACAAAGAATCAATGTAGTTTAAATAAATTTTTGTACGATTTATATTTTGGTGTGTGGCATTGGGTATAGTAATAAATTTATCTTGGGGCTTTAAAAATTTGGATAGTTTTTTAGCATTACTGTATGGTATTACCCCATCATTAGTTCCATGAAATATAATTATTGCGGTTTTGGTTTTTTGCAGATACTCATAAGTAGGAATCTTGTACTTGCTCAAAAAATTTGTAGGATAAATAAATGAGTAGGTTTCAAATAAAGATGGAATACTAAAATAAGGAGTTTCTAATATAAGTAATTTTACTTTTGAATTACTGGCCACATAAGCTGCAATACCTGTTCCTATTGACTTCCCATATATTAATATACTATCTTCTGCAACTACTGCATCCGCCATTTTTTTTACTTGCATAGCTTGAGCATATAATTTAGCCTCGTTTATGATTCCAGTACTTTTACCGAAGCTGGGATAATCTTCCATCCAAACTTCATAGCCTTTTTTCGTAAATGGCTTTACATAATCTGAATAATGATTGATATTACTCATATTTCCATGATAATAAATTACAATTCCTTTTCTGATTGAATCCGATGGTAAGAATTTTATAAGATTCATCGTATCGGTTTTATTAAATGGAATATTGAGTTCTTCAAATGGCAAATCAAATTTGAACTTATAACTACTAGGTATTGATTGAGGATGGAATAGAAATTTTTCTTGCAAGAAATATAATCCTAAACCAATGACTACATAAATTGTCACAATAGCTTTTAGCCAACGCATCAATTTCTTTTTACTAATTAACATAATTTAGTATTGTAAAATATCTCTCAAAAAATTATGATATTCATTAAAAGAAGGTAGATTATTATGTCCCCCTCCATTGATTTTTAATAAGGTTATTTTCTTTGGATTTAGAGCCTGTAGTTGCTCGCTATTCTTTATTGGTATGAGCCAATCTTTTGTTCCGTGTAATATATAGGTATGGCAATTTACATGCTTAATCCATTTGTCTATTCTTAGTTTGTAGCGAATTAAATGACGAATAGGGAGAAAGGGCATTAGCCTTTCCATTGCTAATCCAAAATTAAAATATGGAGCATCTAAAATAAGATAACGAGGTTTATTATCACTTGCAATTTTTGCTGCAAAGCCACTCCCAAGGCTTCTACCATAAACAATTAAATGATGCTCTGCATATTGAACAGTGAGTGTATCATAAACAAATTGCATGTCTTTCAACATTGCCTCTTCACTTCTTTTTCCAGTACTTTTACCAAAGCCTCTATAGTCAACCAAAACAACGTCATAATTATATCTAAAAAAATCTGTTGCATATTTTGCCCATCCCTTTATGCTACGGGAGTTTCCATGAAAATAAAGTACTAATCCTAGAGGTTTTTTTACTTTAAAATGCAAGCCATTAATTCTTACACCTGGCTCTACATCAAAAAATAATTCTTTGAACGGTGTATCGTATTTATAAATGAAGTTTTGCTTAAGTTTCTCCGGCTTAAAAATAAAACGTTCCTGAATAATATATACAATGCCCATTAAGGCCAAATAACCAAGAATAATATATAGCAGTGTGGAATTCAATTAAAATTTTTTAATGAGAATTTCTATTTAAAAAAGATTTCTAAAATGGAAACATATTTGTCGATATCTCACTGCATCTTCCCAAAATAAATTCTTCTAAGAAAAATAAACAACGTCTATAAAGCATTCTTAGTATTCATTACTTAATAACCTTCATCCTCATTATGAAAAACCCTTTTCATTTTTAGTTTACCTGCTGGTGCTACAACTAATGGAAACTTTTCTACTAATACATTACTTTGGTCTAAGCCAAAACCCTTTTCCTCACTCAATGATAACTCTTTTATCCAAAAATAACCTGTCATTATTAGTTGCTCAAAGAAAGGTAGCTCATTAT
>JANMFB010000306.1:0-12302 GCA_031377605.1 Ferruginibacter sp. | reverse complement strand
CTTGCTCTTGGGTTGGCTTCAATCACATACACATTACCATCCTTAATGGCAAATTGAATATTGATAAGGCCCTGTATTTTTAATGCTCTGGCAATTTTTTCGGCATACTCTTCCATGGTATGCACAATCAATGGCGACAGGTTGAACTGTGGCAACACAGCATTACTATCGCCACTATGGATGCCTGCTGGCTCAATATGTTCCATCACGCCCATCACATGAAAATCGGTGCCATCAAAAATGGCATCTATCTCTGCTTCTTGGCATCTATCTAGAAAATGATCTATCAAAATTTTATTGCCGGGTAAATGTTTCAATAAACTGAGTACACCTTTTTCAAGTTCTTCATCATTTAAAACGATGCGCATTCTTTGTCCACCTAATACATAACTAGGGCGTAGCAATACGGGATAACCAACTTCTTTTGCCACTTCTATTGCATCGTCTGTGTTAAATGCAGTACCATAATTTGGATAAGGAATTTCTAGTGATTTTAGTATGTCGCTAAACCTGCCTCTGTCCTCGGCTATATCCATACTATCGAAACTAGTTCCTATAATTTTTATCCCTCGTTCGTGTAATGTCTTTGCTAGTTTTAATGCTGTTTGTCCGCCAAGCTGAACAATCACACCTTCTGGTTTTTCATGTTCTATTATTTCCCAAAGATGCTCCCAAAATACAGGTTCAAAATAAAGTTTATCTGCAATGTCAAAATCTGTACTTACCGTTTCAGGATTACAATTCACCATGATGGCTTCGTAACCTGCTTCTTTTAAAGCAAGCAACCCGTGTACACAACAGTAATCAAATTCAATACCTTGGCCAATTCTATTGGGGCCGCTCCCAAGTACAATTATCTTTTTCTTATTACTTACTATAGACTCGTTGTGCAACAAACTGCCTGAGCTTGCATGATTTTCGAAAGTAGAATAGAAATAAGGTGTTTTGGCTTCAAACTCTGCACTACAAGTATCTACCATTTTAAACACCCTTGTGATGCCGAGTTCTTTTCTGCGTTCGTATAAACTATCTGCATCACCATCTTGCATAATGCGCACTATTTGCACATCAGAAAAACCTAGGTTTTTTGCTTCTCTTATCAATTCTTCGGGCAGTGAAGTTTGATTGTATGTTGCAATCTCTTTTTCGCAGTCACATATTTTTTGAATTTGATAAATAAACCATCTATCAATACCTGTGCTTTCGCAAATTGTTTTTACACTTACACCTGCCATCAGTGCATCTTTGATTCTAAAAACCCTGTCCCACTTTGGTATTTTTATATACTCAATTAATTCTTCGCTGCGCATCAAACTTTTTCCATAATAACCCAAACCAACGGCTTCATTTTCTAAACTCACACAAGCTTTTTGTATAGCTTCGGCAAAATTTCTGCCAATGCCCATTACTTCGCCCACACTCTTCATCTGGAAACCTAAAGTATCATTTGCTCCTTTAAATTTATCAAAATTCCAACGAGGTATTTTTACAATTACATAATCTAATGCAGGTTCAAAAAATGCAGATGTAGACCCTGTGATCTGGTTTTTTAATTCATCCAAATTGTAACCAATAGCTAATTTAGCAGCAATTTTTGCAATAGGATAACCTGTGGCTTTGCTTGCCAATGCAGAGCTACGGCTCACACGAGGGTTTATTTCTACTACAATTAATTCTTCTGTATGCGGGTTCATGGCAAATTGTACATTACAACCACCAGCAAAATTTCCGAGGTCTCTCATCATCTTCATAGCGGTGTTCCTCATCTCTTGATAAGCAGTATCACTCAACGTCATAGCAGGTGCCACGGTTATGCTATCGCCGGTGTGTACACCCATAGGATCAAAATTTTCTACCGTGCAAATAATTACTACATTATCTGCATTGTCTCGTAGTAATTCTAATTCATATTCTTTCCATCCGAGAATTGCTTTTTCTACAAGTACTTCATGTATAGGGCTTGCAGTAAGGGCATGGTTTAATGCTTCGTCCAATTCGTCTTTCTTAAACACAATGCCACCACCACTTCCGCCAAGTGTGAAGGATGGTCTAAGTACCAATGGGAATCCAATTTCTTGTGCTATTTCTTTTCCTTCTAAAAATGAATTTGCAATACCTGCTTTACAAACGGGGATATTACTTTCTATCATCCACTGCCTAAACTTCTCTCTGTCTTCTGCTTTATCTATTGCTTTAATATCTACCCCAATTAATTTCACATTGTGTTTTTCCCAAATACCCATTTCATCTACCTCTTTACAAAGGTTAAGGGCTGTTTGCCCGCCCATAGTGGGCAGTACTGCATCTATTTGATGTTCTTCTAAAATTTGTTCTATACTTTCTGGTGTAAGTGGTAGTAAATAAACGCCATCTGCCATCATTGGGTCGGTCATAATAGTGGCAGGATTACTGTTTATCAAATAAACTTTTATTCCCTCTTCTCTTAAGCTACGAGCAGCTTGTGTACCACTGTAATCAAATTCACAGGCTTGACCAATTACAATTGGTCCACTACCAATAATTAAAACTGATTTTATAGATTCATTTTTGGGCATAAGAGGAGTTGCCTTTGCTGCGGCGTGCAAAACTAACTTTTAAGAGGGAGAATAAAAAGTGTAAGTTCAATAAAATCTATCGAATTTAATTTTACTTAATTTATTGTAAAGTATTTTGAAAGTAGTTTTAATTGGGCGCATCGTCTTTGATAACCGCCGAGGCAGAGATATTACAATTGAATCGGACTTTTGTCATTTGCAAATAGCCCCTCCGATATTGATTATCGGGATTTTAAAGCCTAATTGGTATTATTTTATAACAAAAGCCATTTCTCTTTACTGAAATGGCTTTGTATAAATTTATCGTAGCTTTTATCTTGTTCCCGCATCCAAAGGTTTGTCTCTGTTAAGCATTTTATCTCTGTTGGCCAATTCCCACGCAGTATAAAAAATCATGCGAACCCTTTTTTCATATAATTCCCAATAAATTTTATCTACTGTATCGGTAGGTTTGTGGTAATCTGCTTTTAGCATTCCATCATAAAAAAATAATACCGGCACGCCTTTCCTGGCAAAGTTGTAATGATCGCTGCGGTAGTATATTCTATTTGGATCTTTAGGGTCATCATATTTATAATCTAAAATAAGATTGGTATATTTTGCGTTTGCTGCTTCGTTTATACCGGGCATTTCGCTGCTTATTTTATCATGACCAACTACGTAAACATAATTTAAAGTGTCTGCTGTTTTCCTTTCTGTATCTATTCTTCCTACCATATCTGTATTTAAATCTACCGAAGTTTTGTCTAATGGATAAACGGGATGGTCGCTGTAGTACTCGCTTCCCCACAAGCCTTTTTCCTCACCACTCACAGTCATAAACACCATAGTTCTCCGAGGTTTAATACCATCTTTTGCCGCTTTTGCAAATGCTTCTGCCATAGCTATTACACCACATGTGCCGCTGCCATCATCATCTGCTCCATAATAAATTTTACCATCGTGTTTCCCCAAATGGTCGTAGTGGCCCGTAAGAAAAACGTACTCGTCTTTTTTGTCAGTGCCTTCTACAATGCCAATCACATTGCTTGCATTGATAATATTTCTTGTTTTTTTAAATTCGCAGGCAACAGTAATTTTTGATTCTGTTGATTTGTTATCGAATAAATTCTTTGCTTTTACTGTAGCTAAAGCACTATCAAAATTTACCGGAAAAAATGTTTTTGCAAAAGCATGTGATACTAAAACATAATTCAATGTGTTGGGAGCTTCTTCAGGCATGCTTTCAAAAGTGACGCTACCTTTACTATTGTTATCTAGCATACGCTTTGAAAAAACATCCATATTTGGGTTTACCATTAAAATTCCAACTGCTCCTCTTTTTTTTGCTGCGTTAAGTTTCTCACTTATGCCAGGGTAAGTCCATTTAGAATTTTTTCCATTTGGATTGATAAAGAATTTTCCATCCTTTTTTGGCTCACCTAAAAACATGATTACAACTTTACCGCTCACATTCAAGTTTGTATAATCGTTGTACACTTCATCATCTATACCATAGCCAACAAACACTATTTTTTTAGCTTTAAAATTTGCAGTTTGGTTACTACCAAGTGGAATTAAAAAATCTGTTCCGTTAATGGCGCTTTGTTTATTTATAGAAAGAGAGCTTGATGAAATACTGTCTTGAAACAATGGATACAACTGCTGGAAAGTTTTCATATTAGCCGCTTTCTTTAATCCAAAACTTTCAAATTGTTTTTCAATATAAGCTGCAGCTTTTCTTTGTCCCTCTGTACCTGTTTCTCTGCCTTCAAATTCGTCGCCGGCAATAATGGTTAGGTGTTTTTTTAATGTTTCTTTTGTAATGCTGGTGCCATATTTTGCTGCATTATCTGTTTGGGCAAAAGATGAGATGGTCGTAATCATGAATCCCAATAAGAGTACTTTCTTCATATAGTTTTTATTTGAGAGCAATTTAAATAATTAAAATGAGTAGTTTAATTAAAAGTGATAAAATGGTTATACTGTGAAGCTTTCGCAATAAGCTAAACAATTATAGTAGCTGAAATGTAGATGCGTTGATATTTTAAGGTTTTTCTGCAATTGTAGTTAAAGCTTAATATGAAGTGAGTGTTGAGTTTGAAAATTAGCGCTTTAATCTATACTTTTGACGAATTAGACATCTGACTTCAATAAGCTAATTGGCAATGATAATTCATGTAATAAAAAAAGAGAAGTAAAAAAAATGAACTCAAGTATTAAAAATAATTTTGCCAGACTTAAACCCTCTTTATTTTTTTTACCCCTATTCCTATTAATTGCAATTATTTTATTTCTTTATAGTCAAGGGGCTTTAAATGTTTATACATATATTAAGATTCAAAAGGAGAGCTTTCTTTTCATCAATTATTATTTAGGGCAATATCCAAGCATTGAATATAATCTTACTCAAATAGGAGATGCTTCAATTTTTTTATCGTTTTTAAGTATTTATATTATTTATGCCCCTAAAATGTGGGAGTCTTTAATATCGGCTTCGTTGGTTTCTTTTATATTATCTAGTGTGCTTAAAAATTTATTTTCCGTACCAAGGCCGGCCCAGGTGTTTGATACAAATAGTTTTGTTATTGTTGGAAAAACAATTAGTGGATTTACTAGTTTGCCATCGGGGCACTCCATTACAGTCTTTACAATATTTACTGTATTGTTGTTTGCCTTCATCCCCCAAAAACTTAGATATAAAATTTTATGGATTTTTTCTATAATAACTTTGGGACTTATTATAGCTTTTTCAAGAGTGGGTGTGGGAGCGCATTATCCACTAGATGTTATTATAGGCTCTATTGTTGGGTATCTTTCGGCACTCATAGGTATTTTTTTTAACCAAAAATATACGCTTTGGAATTGGATAAATATTAAAAAATACTATCCAGTTTTTATTGTTTTGTTTTTGATTTGCATAGCATCATTGGTTTATAAAATAATGAATGAAAATTTGATAGTGTTCTATTTTGCATTAATAAGTTTGTTTTTTTCACTTTATAAAATTATTTATGTTTACGCTAAAAAATAACTTAAAAAGCTAAGTTTTTTAATCTTAAATATTTTATTTTTAATGAGGGAATATATATTTCGAATAATTAATATTCCTATTATTTCTATTGAGTCGGTGTTAATGTAATTATATTAATAGTATCTTTTCTGAATCGATACGGTATGAATTTTAAAAGGATTAAAAACTATTTATTGCACTTATATCGATATACTTTCCAATATACTTTTGGTATAATGCCGTTATAGTAGTTTAAGCTAATATAATTGGACAATTACGAATACCCAGATGGTATCACGTTATCTTTTCGAGTTATGTATCTCAACAGTTCTGAGCAAATGATACAACTGTTTGGATGGATAGTGTTTGGCTAAAAGCTCAAAAAGAAAAGAAGTTTATACAATTAAATACCCAATAGAATAAACTATGGTACATTAACTTTCTCTTTTTTCTTTTTGGGCGTTTAGCCAGAAAAAATTTATTTCCTACAACTTGCATTAAAAACGCTCTATAATTCAGTGATTAATATTTAGAAGTAAGTGCCAACGGAAAGAAGAAAAATTTAAACAATTGATAATAAAAAAAGGTTGCAAATTCTTATGAAACTACAACCTAAAAAATCTTATATCTAATATCTACTTATACGCCCCACCAAAAACTTTCCTCAACAAATCAGTTGTTCTTGCTGCAAAGTTGGTACGAATATTTACCTCTTCTTTTGCAATAAGGTCAAATAGGGCATTGGTAGCACGTTCTGTAACATATCCTTTCAAGTCTGGATTTATCTTTTTAAACGTAGTAGGGAAATTATTATACTTGGTAATAATATCGCCGTAATATTTTGTAGCATCTACCTTATCCAATGAAGATTGGATAACAGGCGCAAAAGCTGCCATCAATTTTGAAGTAGTTTTTTCTCTAAAAAAATGGGTAGCACTAGTATCACCATTTCTAATGAGACCTATTGCATCGCTTATAGTCATACTTTTAATGGCATCTATAAAAATTGGTTTTGCATAGCCTGCAGCATCTTCTGCACCGCGGTTTATTTGTAAGATGGCTTTATCTACCAATGAATTAAAACCTAGGCTACGCAGCGTGTTTTCTACTTTTTTGGCATCTGGTGGTAACAGCAATTTATAAAAGGCATCATTAAAAAAACCGTCTGTAGTGTTTAGTTTCAATACAGATTTTGTAATGCTTTGCGCCAAGGCTTCTTTGATGCCATTGGCAGCTTCTTGATTGGATATTCCTGTACCTACGCCAGAATTTGTAGCTATTTGTTGTAACGTATCGCATCCGGTAAATAAAAAGCCGATAGTTAAAAGTGTAAATATTTTTTTCATGTTTTTAAGTTTAATTTGTTTTGAGACTACAATAATCCTACCAAGTAAAAAATTGGGTATGTTAAAATAATCTTTCAAGCTAGGGTATTTATTTCATTTGATTCTATTATCGCATTTAAACTTGTAAAAATTGCCTCTTAAATTATGTACCTTTGCGGGCCAAGAAAAACAATATGAGCGCACAACATTTATCTGAACAAGAAATAATTAGAAGAGAAAAACTTACCGAACTTAATAATTTAGGTATAGATGCTTATCCTGCTGCTGCATACCCGGTAAATATCACCGCAGAGGAAATTAAGGCGAATTATAAAGGAGAGGAGAATAAGGAAGATTTTGCTGATGTATGCATAGCAGGGCGCATAATGAGTGTACGTGACATGGGTAAAGCAAATTTTGCTGTTTTGCAAGATAGTACGGGTAATATCCAGTTTTACATAAGGCAAGACGACATTTGTCCAGATGAAGATAAAAGTTTGTACCAGCTTGTTTGGAAAAAGTTAATAGATATTGGAGATTTTATTGGGATAAAAGGATATGTGTTTACCACAAAAACTGGCGAAACATCCATACACTTAAAAGAGTTTACGATTCTTAGCAAAGCGCTAAGACCATTGCCTATCGTCAAACAAAAGGATGGTGAATCATTTGATGAAGTTACAGATCCTGAATTTAGGTATAGACAACGCTATGCAGATTTGATTGTGAACCCAGCTGTAAAAGAAGTATTTATTAAACGTACAAAAATGGTAAATGCCATTCGTGCTTTTTTAAATGAGCGTGGAGCATTGGAAGTAGATACGCCTGTGTTGCAGAGTATTCCGGGTGGCGCAGCGGCTCGTCCTTTTACTACACACCACAATGCATTAGATGTGCCCATGTATATGCGTATAGCAAATGAGCTATACTTGAAAAGACTTATCGTTGGTGGTTTTGAGTGGGTATATGAATTTAGCCGGAACTTTAGAAACGAAGGAATGGATCGCACACACAACCCAGAGTTTACTGTATTAGAATTTTATACCGCTTATAAAGATTATGAGTGGATGATGGATACAACTGAGCAATTGTTGGAAAAAACTGCGATTGCGACCAATGGAATTTCTACCGTTCAAATGGGCGAAAACGAAATTAGTTTTGCTGCTCCTTACAAAAGGATAACCATGTACGATGCCATAAAAGAGCACACCGGTTTTGATATTAGCGCCATGGATGAAGCCGGAATAAGAGATGTATGCAAGCAAATACATATTCATGCAGATGAGAAATGGGGTAAAGGGAAATTGATAGATGAAATATTTGGTAGCAAATGTGAGCATCATTATATACAACCTACATTCATTACTGACTATCCTGTGGAAATGAGCCCGCTTACTAAAAAGCACCGCAGCAAACCGGGATTGGTAGAGCGTTTTGAGCTAATGATAAATGGTAAGGAAATAGCGAATGCTTACAGTGAGTTGAACGACCCTATAGAGCAAAGAGAACGTTTTGAAGACCAAATAAAATTGATGGAAAGGGGCGATGATGAAGCTATGTTTATTGACCATGATTTTCTTAGGGCATTAGAATATGGCATGCCACCAACAAGTGGAATTGGTTTTGGTATAGATAGATTGTGCATGTTACTAACAGGACAAGTTTCTATACAAGATGTGTTATTATTTCCAATGATGAGACCTGAGAAATTGGACTAGTCTAATAATATTACAATAATAAAATAAATAGATCAGTCTTTGATTTTATAAAATATGGCAACAGCAATAGAACAGATAGAACAATTATTTGAAACGTATAGTTCAGAAAAGGTTAATGCCATAACAAAGATACCACAAAGCGGAGGCGATAGGGTTTACTATCGCCTGCAAACCGAAAGCAACAAAAGTTTTATAGCCACAGCTAGCAATAACATTAAAGAAAATGAAACCTTTCTTTATTTTACCAAGCAATTTAAAGCAATAGGTGCGCCAGTTCCTTTGGTACTTGCTGTAAATGAAGAAACAACCATTTACATTCAAGAAGATTTTGGTAATGTTTGTTTGTTAGATATGCTTGAAGAAAAAGGAAAAGTAGAAGAGGTAAAAGAACTTTACAAGAAAACATTAAAAGCACTTGTACACTTACAAATAAATGCAGATAAAAATCTCGACTACAGCAATTGTATTACCAGCAAAGAATTTGGTAAGCAAGCTATACTAAGCGATTTTCTTTATTTTAAATATTACTTTTTAGACACACTAAAAATACCTTACGACAAGGAAAAGCTAGGAGATGATCTAGATGCATTGAGTTCTTATTTAAATCATACAGATTATAAGTTTTTTTTGTTCAGAGATTTTCAGAGTAGAAATGTAATGATAAACAATGGTGAACCTTTTTTTATAGATTACCAAGGTGGTATGAAAGGTGCATTGCAATACGATGTTGCCTCTATGTTGTGGCAAGCAAAAGCAGATTTGAGTAACGAATGGAAAAATGAATTGCTTGCTTATTACATGGATTGTGTAGAGGTTGAATTGAATGAAACCATTGACAGGAGCAGGTTTGTGAGCCAATACAATGGTTATGTACTCATACGTTTATTGCAAGTTTTAGGAGCCTATGGTTTTAGAGGAATATTTGAACGCAAAGCGCATTTTCTTACAAGCATACCATTGGCATTAAGAAACTTGAAAGATTTTTTGCAGCTTAATAAAATGGGCATAAGTGTACCAGAGTTCGAAAGAGTGTTGCAACTTATTATTGCCGATGAAGTAATCCATAGATTTGAACCGGTAAAAGCTACAGAAGAAACGCCGCTGGTGGTTCATATAAAAAGTTTTTCATTTTTAAAGTCGGGATATCCGAAAAATGTGTCGGACAATGGTGGAGGATTTGTTTTTGATTGTAGGGGAATTTTAAACCCCGGTAGAATAGAACAACACAAAAAAGAAACAGGAAGAGATAAACCTGTACAAGACTATTTGCAAGAAAAAACGAGGATGGATGAATTTTTAGCAAGCGTTTTTTCTACTGTAGATATTTCTGTGGAGGATTATATAAAAAGAAATTTTGAATTATTGGAAGTTAATTTTGGTTGCACCGGTGGGCAACATAGAAGTGTGTATGCAGCAGATGCACTTGCAAGGCATTTAAAAAATAAATATGCGGTGAAAGTGGAAGTGATACATGTGGAGCAGAATTTTCAAAATTGAAATATGAAATAAGCCAGAGCGCAACAAGCTTTCTTATAGATTAGATAATATGGCGAATTCTTTGTGATAATAAAAAAATAAATGTTGGCAAATGAAAGCAATGATACTAGCCGCAGGCCTAGGCACAAGGCTGAAACCCTTTACAGAAAAACACCCCAAAGCTTTGTTTCCTGTAAATGGTAAATCATTATTGCAAAGAAACATAGCCTACTTACAATCATTTGGCGTAAATGATTTTATAGTAAATGTGCACCATTATGCAGATCAAATTATACAAACCATACAAGAAAATAATGGATGGGGTGCAAATGTTGTAATAAGCGATGAAACAGAAGCAGTACTAGAAACCGGGGGCGGTTTAAAAAAAGCAGCGCCTTATTTTTTAAATAGTAACGAACCATTTGTATTGATGAATGCAGATATACTTACTGATTTAAACATGGCAAATATGCTGGTGCAGCATACGCAAACCAACCCACTTGCTACATTAGCAGTTACAGAACGATCCACAAGTAGGTACTTAATGTTTGATAACAACAACAAGTTATGCGGCTGGCTCAATGATAAAACCGGCGAGCAAAAAGGAACGCTTGGAACAAAAAAAGCATTCAGCGGTATTCATATTATTTCTCCTAGCATATTCCCCCTTATAACGGAAGAAGGGAAATTCTCCATGATTGACTTATACATTAGATTGGCTGCAACACATACCATCAAAGGATTTGACCATAGCGATGGTATTTTAGTAGATGTAGGTAAGCCGGAGAATGTGGCGTTTGCGGAAGAGTGGTTTTTATAGACAATTTGATTTTATTCTGCTTCAAATTCCTTTAAAGTTTTCCCGTCTTTATTTTTCCACTCTGTCAAGCCATTTGCATTTCGTCCCATCACCATAGCAGCAGCAGTAGAAGGGCTACTAAAAATATAGTCATCAGAAAATTCAAAATATTCTCCCATGTCAACAAGGACTGATTCTCCAATTAGTTTTTGTCTTAAAGTAAGGAAATTAGATGTCATAGAATTTGCTGTATTGGCTGCTGCTTTTGATGTCTTAAATACTACGAATCCGTCTGATGTGGGTTCGCCTTGTCCATCAGCTCCTCGAGCTGCTTTTATAAAGAAAATTGATTGTTTTTGTTTCGGTTTAAATTCTCTTTTTTCGTCAAATACTTTATGTCCTAATGTATTCACAAGCATTTTAATGTACTCAATAAATTCTTCCATTTCTGCCCTGTCAGATTCTGAAATTGAAGATTGAGTAGGAATGATAGAATTATCAACTTTATAGCGGTTTGCAAGTTTTGCAATATCATGCAATCGGTTTTCTAAATACTTAATATGTGCTTTATTTAAGTTTTCGTCTTTACTAATAAAAACAATTGCTTCGTTCCAAAAATCTTTTTGAGTCAATTGCTGATTTAGTCTTTTCAATATAGATTCAGCTTCTCCTATATAAACTTGTTCTCTACCTTCATCGTCTTTTCCAAAAAGTAAATAAACTCCCGTGGAGGATAGTTCCTCCCTGTCTGCACACTCTTTTATTTTTATTCTTGGAATCTTATATGCTTTTCCTGACCAATTTGAAAGTTCGCAACTCATTCTTCCATTTGGGTCTCCGTCTATTAAAAATATCTTGATTGTCTTTCCGAATTTCATATATAGAGTGTTTTTAGAGATTAACCTTACAATATTATACGAAACCGTTAAAATTTCCTAATGTTATTATTGCTGATAGTTATTTTATTAGCGCTATCAATCTCAATTTCTTCACCCAAAAGAATGCCTGCTCCTAAAAAAATCTTACTTTGTACACTAAAATTATAATCATGAAAATACTGTTGTCGTTTTTATTGTTTTGTCTTTCTATTTCTTCTTTTGCACAATCAGAAAAAGATATTGCAAACGAAAAATGGGTGTATGAAAATTATACCAAAAAATCTCTTTACATAACCATGAGAGATGGCGTAAAATTGTACACCACTATTTATGCCCCCAAAGACAATACAAAAAAGCATCCTATATTAATGGGCCGTACGCCTTACTCTATTGCACCATACAACGATAAGTTTAATGGTCGCTTATTTGGTAGCTATTGGATAGAATATATGAAGAAGGGCTATATAATGGTGCAACAAGATGTAAGAGGCAAATGGATGAGCGAGGGCAGTTATGTAGATGTGCGCCCGTACAACCCCAACAAAAAAGGAACAGAAAT
>JANMFB010000290.1:0-1856 GCA_031377605.1 Ferruginibacter sp. | reverse complement strand
GCCCCAATATTGCAAAACCCCGTGTTGGGCGTTCGCTTTTTTAATGGAATTCATTAATAATTCTCATTTATTTCATCATTAATGTCTTTACAAAGGTTTTCAATTTTAATATTCACTCCATCCCCATTAGCTACTGGAAATACAAAAGCTGAGTTTACATTCTTAGAAATGAATTTTTTTGAAAGTTCATTTAAAAAAGTAGACAAATTTATTTTAGTTGCCTTATAATCTACAAAATCTGTATCGTTCTCGATATATAAATTTGTGAATGCTTTATTTGGGAATACAAATAAATAGCTATTATCTAGTTTGTCAATATTTAAAGCATAGCCAAATTCGTCGTTATACATAACCCAAATTGTCTCCCAATCACATACTTTCTTAATAAAATAACTATATCTTTTATTTGAATCTAAAGCAGAAACCTTTTCAATTTCTTTTTGTGTAATTTCCATTTTTATATTCTTTAGTTCGGTTTAGTTTTAAGTCTTATTATACAACTTCCTCCAAGTCCACAGCTAATAACACTTGCAGTATATTCTCCATCTTCAAGAGTTGTTAAGTTTATTTTTGGTAAGCCTTGTCCTTTTACTTTCTTGTCTTGTAACTTAAAATTTATTTCTTTCATAGAATATAAGTACACATCAGACTCTGTTCCGCCACTTGGAAAAACTAGTAAAATACTATCGTTTTTATTTTGCCTAAATATTTCGATTGGTTTACAATCTCCCTTTCCTGTTTCACAACCTTCTAAATATTCAAATGTCAATACTTCTTTAATTAATATTCTATTAGTATTCGTCTGGCCACAAGAAATTAGTATTTTTAAAGTACAAATTGTCAATAAAATTAAATGTTTCATATTCGTTTTCTGATAGGATGCAGTCATTGGAGATTTTGCATAAAGTGACGCCCAACGTTGGTGCTTTGCGAAGTTTGGGAATTAGAATTCCTGTCGCTCGGAACTAAAGTTGAGTAAAGAACAAATGTAAAATATTATGAACAAAAGCCCACCATAGATTTTCAGCCCGTACCGCAGATTGGATATGTACTGTTGCCCATTGGGCTTCCGTCCGCCCAAATTTTGCAAAACGCAATGTTATACGACGGCTTAACTACTCCATAATCTTTATTGTCGTTTGTCAAGCAGTTTAATTATTTACTCATACTGGCTTCTGTTTTTTGTCAAACTATTTATAACCTAAAAAGTCAGTTGGGTTATAAAGTATGTCTGAACAAGAAATTAAAAAGGCAAAAGATTTTATTTGGGATTGTCTTGATGAAAAAAATAAAAACTTTGTCTTTAAAATAATGTCAACTACTAAAAAGGATAGACAAGGATTATATAAATGTCGGACTATGTTAGTTTCTGATGGAACATTAAATGGGTCAGAAATTGAAGAAAATTGGCGGCTTTCTTATCAAGATATTTAAGATAAGTCTGAACGATTCAGCCAATTAAACTGTAGCCCTTTTATTTTGTCAATAATTATGGATTTAATTTTAATTGCTTCTTCGTCAGTATTACAAGATATTCTAACATCATAAATTTTTCCGTCAGTATCGAATTGATTAAATTTTACAGACCAATTATGAAGTCCAATTTCATCGTTAATAAAAGTGATGATAGGTTCTCTAAATTGTGAATCGGCTTCATGTAAAATTTCTGAAAATTCTGGTGAAGCCTTTAGTTTACCATTTTCGTCAGCATATATTTCATCTCCTTTAGGCATAAACTTTCCAACCCTAATTTTGATGTAATTTGAACGGTCTGTCATAAATATAAATTGTCAAGGTGAAAAAATAAAATAGTAAAAAGTAGAGACAGGCGAGTTTAACGAAGCTGTCGTATAACG
>JANMFB010000271.1:0-18456 GCA_031377605.1 Ferruginibacter sp. | reverse complement strand
ACTTACGCCACTCAATATTTTTCCACCCTTAGCTTCTGCCATCGCTTCTGCATCGTTTCTTTTTAATTTATTGAGCGTGCCAGTAAAGAGGAAGTTTTGTCCAACCAATCCCCCTTCAATGGTTTCCTTTGGTTTTCCTTTCATCTGCAGGCCTTTTTCAGCAAGCTTTTTAACCAATTCAATGTTGTCTTCATTTTTAAAAAAAGCTACAATACTATCTGCCACTTTTACGCCCACATCGTCAATTTGTTTTAAACCATCTACTGTTTTTATGGTAAGGTCGTTAAGCTCAGTAATGTTCTGTGCCAAAGCTTTAGCAGTGTTTTCTCCCACATATCTTATACCCAATCCGTAAATCAATCTGTACAAAGGTTGTTGTTTAGATGCTTCTATTGCTTCCAAAATATTGGTAACAGATTTTGCGCCAAAACCATCAAGTCCACTTAATTTAGTTTCATCTAAATCATAAATACTTGGTACATCTTTTATCAAATCCAAGGCAAAAAACTTGCGCACATTAGCTTCACCAAAACTTTTTATATCCATAGCATCTTTACTTACAAAATGGATGATGCGTTCTACTACTTGTGCTTCACAATTCATATTTACGCATCGCCACACCGCTTCACCTTCGGGGCGCACAAGTACATCATTGCATACAGGGCATTTTGTAGGAAATTCAATATTGGTTTCCTCACCTGTACGTAATTCTACTAACGATTTTACAATCTGCGGAATCACATCTCCGCTTCGTTCTATTAAAATACTATCGCCAATTTTTAAATTTTTTTCTCTTATGTAGTCTTCATTGTGAATAGATATACTTGTTACTGTTACACCGCCTACTTGTACTGCTTTAATTTTTGCTACAGGCGTAATAGCGCCTGTTCTTCCAATTTGAAACTCTACGCCCAATAATTTACTGGTGGCTTGTCTGGCTTTAAATTTAAACGCAATGGCCCAACGAGGGTGGTGGGATGTCATACCAAGTTTATCTTGTAGTGCGAGCTCATTTACTTTTATAACCATTCCGTCTATCTCATAAGGTAATGCATCTCTACCTACTTCATATGCGTCAATATGTTTAATTACTTCTTGTATTCCATGTACAACTTTTTTTTCTTTCTGTGGAGATTTGAATCCCAGCTTCCATAACATATCTAGCATGCCTGAATGAGTGAAGGGAATTGGGAATTGGGAATTGGGAACTTCACTTTTAGAGTCTACTTTAATTCCAAATTCCAAATTCCTATTGCCTTCGGCAATATAACTGACATGATACAAAAATGCTTCTAAGTTTCTTTTACTTACAATAGAAGGGTCTTTCATCCGAAGTGTCCCTGCTGCTGCATTTCGTGGGTTTGCCATTGGTGGCAATCCTTCCTCTATTAAACCCTCATTGTATTTCGCAAAATTATTTTTGTTTATCAAAACTTCTCCACGTATTTCTATTTGCTCTATCCCATAAGATGACAATGCGGCACTAAGTGGTACAGATTTTATTTGGTGAATATTTGGTGTAATATCATCACCAACTTCTCCATCACCTCTTGTTATTCCTTTTAGTAATTTATTATTTTCATAAACAAGAGAAATACTAGCCCCATCAAATTTTGGCTCAATGCAATACTCCACATTTTCCATTCCGGAGAGTTCTCTTACTCTTCTATCAAAGTCAATCAAATCTTCGGCATTATAAGAGTTGTCCAATGAAAGCATTGGGACAAGGTGCTGTGCTTTGGGAAAGTTTTTTATCAAACCTTTACCCACACGCTGTGTTGGCGAATCGCTCGTAACCAACGAAGGATTTGCCTCTTCAAATTTTTGTAATTTTTTATAAATTGTATCATACTCGCCATCGGTTATTAATGGATTATTTTCTACATAATACCGCTGTTCATGAAAACGTAAAATGTTCCTCAGCTCTTCCACATTTTCTCCCGTTACTATGCCATCATCAAAGGATAGCCATTTAAGAGATTCTTGTTGTAGTGCTTTTACTTGTTGTTGGTTAAACATGGTTGCAATTTATGAAAGCTTTGTTTTAGATGGTATTATTTTTTAGCTAAAAAATAAAGGTTTTCTTTTTACTAACGTACACAATTTGTAATTTTATGAAATGAAAATAATTACAAAATTTAGCTGTGCCCTTATCTTGCTTTCCCTTTTTTCCTGCGGCAAAAAAAATGTTTCCCTTATTGTAAAACATGCAACCATTTATACCGCTGACAGTACTTTCTCTGAAGCACAATCTATGGCTGTAACCGATGGAAAAATTATTGCTATAGGCACTGATGCAGATATTGAAAAAAAATACAACTCTTCTAATATTGTAGACGCTGCTGGCAAAACAATTTTCCCTGGTTTTATAGATGCGCATTGTCATTTTACTGGCTATGCAACTGATATGTGGAAATGCCCTTTGATGGGAACCACATCTTTTGAAGAAATAGTAAGTAAGGTTATCGCTTACAGCAAAACTGCTCCTTTGGAATGGATTTACGGTAGGGGTTGGGATCAAAATGATTGGACAGTTAAGACATTTCCCAATAAAGCAATATTTGATAGCTTGTTTCCAAACAGACCTGTATTTCTAAAAAGAGTAGACGGTCATGCTGCATTACTAAATCAAAAAGCGCTAGACCTTGCTGGTATTAATATTAACACAAAGATATTAGGCGGCGAAATAGAAATAAAAAACGGAAAGCTCACAGGTATATTGATTGATAATGCTATGGGCTTTGCAGAAAAAGCTGTCCCATTAATAAACGACAGCTTGGCAAAGAAATATTTTAACGATGCTCAAAATTATTGTTTTGAGGCCGGGCTTACAGGTGTACATGATTGTGGCATAAGCGAGCATACAGTAGATTTGGTTTTAGATGCCCAGAAGAACAATGGATTAAAAATGAAAATTTATGCATTGCTTTCAGACGATACAGCCTACTATGATAAGTGGATAAAAAGCGGGCCTTTAAAAACAGAACGATTTACGGTGGGCGGTTTTAAGTTTTACGCTGATGGTGCACTTGGTAGCCGAGGGGCTTGTTTGCTCAATGAATATTCTGATCAAAAAGCGTGGCTTGGTTTTTTATTAAATACAAAAGCGCATTTTGAAAGAGCAGCAAAATTACTTGTGAATTCTAACATGCAAATGTGTACACATGCTATTGGCGATAGCGGAAATAGGATTATTTTACAAGTGTATGCCGATGTTTTAAAACAAAAAAACGATAAACGTTGGCGAATAGAGCATGCACAAGTTGTAGAGGGCTCGGACTTTCATTATTTTACAGACTTTAGTATTATCCCTTCTGTACAACCCACACATGCTACGAGCGATATGTATTGGGCGCAAGATAGAGTTGGACCAACCCGTATAAAAAATGCATATGCTTATAAAAAATTATTGCAAACAAATAGTTGGATTCCGCTTGGTACAGATTTTCCTGTAGAATATATTGAACCTATTAAAACATTTTTTGCTGCTGTTGTGAGGCAAGATAGTAAAGGGTTTCCTGTCAATGGTTATCAAATGGAAAATGCGCTTTCCCGCAAAGAGGCTATTTATGGAATGACGATATGGGCTGCAAAAGCGGCATTTGAAGAAAAAGAAAAAGGCAGTTTAGAAATAGGCAAAGCCGCAGATTTTATTCTATTGGATACTGATTTAATGAAGTGTGCTGCAAGCAAAATTTTATCTACAAAAATTTTAGGAACATGGATAAATGGAGAGAAGGTTTTTACCAAATAAAAATTATTGAACTTGGAAATAATACTTCTTTAATAACCTAAAAAGATTATCAGGATTAAATGGTTTGCTTATATAATTTGTAAATCCGCTGTTCAGTAATTTTTGTTGTACATCCGATGATGCATTTGCAGTGAGCGCTATTATTGGTATTTTGCTTATTTTTTTATTAGTATTTAACCTAATGAATGATGTTGCTTCTTCGCCATCCATTTCTGGCATATGAATGTCCATAAGAACCAAATCAAAGTCTTCTTTTTCTATTAGATCTAATGCTGCTTTTCCATTTGTGGCAATTTGATATTGTACATTCCATTTTTCTAAAAATCTTTTTAATACCAAAATATTTATCGAGTTATCTTCTGCTACCAATATCTTCATTCCGTCTAAAGTTTCTCTTTTTAAACTGCCTGTAACATTTGCATTTGGCAAAACATTTTCATATGCGTGTGTTTCAAAAGTGAGATAGAAAGAGAATTCTGAACCAACCCCAATCTTACTTTTCATTGTAAGCTTTCCCCCTTGTAATTCAATAAGTTTTTTACTTATTGATAAACCAAGTCCTGTGCCACCAAAATTACTTGCTATTTTTTTATTTGCTTGAGAAAATCCGTCAAAAATTTTATTTTGTTCTGCATTAGCAATACCGATTCCTGTATCTGCAATTATAAATTCTACTGTACAATTATTCGTTGTTCTCGAAATTAATTTATAACTAATAGTTACAGATCCTTCTTGTGTAAACTTTATCGCATTGCCTACAAGATTTGTAAGCACTTGGTTTACCCTCATACTATCACCATAAACACTATGTTCTATTGCTTTATCAGGAATATATTTTAGTTCAATGTTTTTATTATCTGCACTTATTTTAAAAACCTGGTAAATTGATTCGCAAAGACCTTCTAAATTAAAAGAAGACGTTTCAAATTCTACTTTTCCTGTTTCTATTTTTGAAAAATCTAGGATGTCTGATACAAGTGCCAATAAATGTTTACTAGAATAGGCTAATATATCTACATATTCTTTTTGCCTAGGGGTTAGTTCTTCATCTTTTAATAAGTTTGCAATACCAATCACTCCATTAATAGGCGTTCTTATTTCGTGGCTCATCGTTGCTAAAAATTCACTTTTAGCAACCGCTGATTGTTCCGCTCTTACTTTTGCTATGGTAGCATTTTCAATTTGTTCTACTGCCCACTTTAGTTCTGCTTCTGTTTCTACCCTATTGTTTATTTCTGCCTGGTATTCATTATTTTGTTTAAAATACAATTCAATTAATTTTGCAACTCTTCCAAGCTCCGTATTTTTTGATTTTACATCCGCTAAGGCTGTTGCATTTTCTTCTTCTAACGCTGTGGTTATTTTTTGCAATGGGTGAAAAAAATAGGTAAAGAAATATCTATATAGTATAAATATTATTAGTGCAGTAAATAGCAAAAAAACACAAAGCGCAATCCTTACAAAATCTAAATATGCATTTGTTTCAGGGTAAAAAGAGGTAACTTTTAATGTTAAAGGGTCTCCATTTAAACTAGGTATTTGTTTATAATGAACAAAAGTTCCCTCATCTATATAATCCTTTAGCGTTTCTTTATTAGGGTTTGTAACAATTGTATATTCAAAATCTTTATTTAGATTTTTTAATTCTGCAAAATGTTGTTCTTTTAACACTTCTCCTATTAGTAAGTAGCCGTATGGCTTTGTTTTTCTTTTAAAATCTGCCCTAGGCACAATAGATGCTATAAACCCTTCGAAATATTTATTTTCTTTTGTTTTAAAACAAACCTTTTCTGAAGGTCCTGTTCCTGCGGTTTTTATCAATTTTCCACCAATCTCTTCTATAGTACTTGAAAGTGTTTTTTGTGTTTGCTTTTCAAAAAATATTTTTCCATCTGTATTAATAATAAAAAACTCTTTTGCTTCAATTGTTGGCTTGCTTAATCCTGTTACTACGTTCGCAATTATCCAATTTGTATCTTTCTTATTAATAGCTGAACAAAATTCATTCCAGTAGGAGTTCTCTTCAACATAATTTTGCAGAGGGATAGTGTGCAATTTGAGTAATTGGTTAATATTCTCGCTGTCATTTGCTAATCTTTCTTCTTGTAATTTTTGTACTTTTTTAGATACAACTTTTTCTAAAACAAATGCAGCAATAAAAAATATTACTGCTGATGAAATAAGAATTAAGGATAATCTTTTTTTGGTCTTCATTAAGCTTGGCTTATGGAGTTTTAGTATTTGTAAGATAATAAAAAATATGACAACTGTTTGTTTTTACCATATTATAATCCTTTATCACTCATTTTTACTTTTTCTTTTGGCCCCTTGTTTTTGCCTTACCATATTTTTTCATCATCCTATCTTTTCTGCTCATTACAAAATTTACCTTGCTATTTTTTGCAGATTTTTCATGAAAGGCAGGCCCTGCTAATTCTTTCTTTGGTGGTTTTACCAAAACGTTTTTCATGTGTATTTTTGGCATCTCGTCTTCGGTAAGCACGCTAGATAGAACCAAACTTTCTGGAATTTCATTCAGCGGAACCTCAAAGTGCATCAGCTCTTCAATAGCGCTAAGTTTTTCTTTTTCTCTCTCAGTAAAAAGTGTAATGGCTATCCCCTCTTTGTTTGCTCTTCCTGTTCTACCTATTCTGTGCATATAGTTTTCAGGCACATCGGGTATATCAAAATTTATAACATGGGTTACTTCGGATACATCTATTCCTCTTGCTACAATATCTGTTGCAATTAGTATTTTACAAATTCCTTCTTTAAAATTCTTTACTGTATTAAAACGGTGATTCTGCTCCTTGTTGGAGTGTATAATACCAAGGGCTTCCCCATATTTAGGCTCAAGCCCATCATATAGATCATCGGCAAGCTTTTTTGTAGAAGCAAATACCAATAACTTGGTCATACTTTCATCCTCAGCTAAAAGTAAATGCAACAGATTTACTTTGGTATTGAAATTTGGTACACAATATCCTTTCTGTATGATATTTACCAGTGGCGTTCCGGTTGGTGCTGCCTCCACTCTTTCTGGACTATTAAAATAATCCTGCATTAAATTATTTACATCTTCTGTTATAGTTGCAGAAAAAAGAAGGTTTTGCCTTTTAGGAGGTAATAAATCTAATATCTGTTTTATTTGTGTACGAAATCCGAGATTCAACATTTCATCCATTTCGTCTATTACAAGTCTTTTTATACTTTTTGTTTTAAAAGACGCATCTAATATATGGTCGTAAAGTCTTCCGGGTGTTGCCACAATAATATCAGCGCCTTTGTGCAATGCCAATTTTTGGGTGTTTATATTTACACCACCATAAAGCCCTACTGCCAACACGCTCATATATTTTGTAAGTTCTTCAATGGCTTGCACCACCTGCGTTACCAACTCTCTTGTAGGTACAATAATTAATATCTGGGGATTTTTCTCTTTGTCAAATTTCCATTGGCGGAGGCATGGGAGCAAATAAGCGAAGGTTTTACCAGTTCCCGTTTGGGCAATTCCACAAACATCTCTACCACTCATTACCACAGAAAAAACCCGCTCTTGGATTATTGTAGGTGTATTTATACCTAAATCTTCTAATGCGGATAAAATAGGCTTGCTTAAATTTAAATCTTCGAATGTCATAGTATTATAAAAAAACAAAGGTAGTTCTTATATAAACCATTAATGCCGATACTGATTATTCGGAATTTTTTTTTATTAATAAGCACAAACTAAAAAATTGTTTTTATACCAACAATGTAGATTTATAGTCCAATAATTTTTATTTATGTGAGCACACTTGTAGTGTTTAAGACCAATGAAATGAGATTCATACGAATATGTAGTTGGTGTTATTTTAAAATAAAATTATCAGAAACAAAAAAAGCCTCCAATTTTTTTGGAAGGCTTTCACAGATTTACTGCATTTTAAAGTGGCATTCTAATGATATTGGAAGCTTTACTTGGATATTGGATTTAAAGCTTTGTTGTTTTTCTTTGGATAATGTAAAAGTACCTATTTTATTTATTAGCAATTGTAGGAGCTATTGTATAATCTTTGTAGAAATTTTTCGCAAAAGTTGTCGTTATGTCTTTACAAGCATCCATTGTTTAATTTTTTTAAATAAAGTGTATTTGGCTAATTATGATTGATACATAATCTTTTACTTTAACTTTAAAAAAATATTTTATCTCAAAAATATGTTTTACATACACAGCAAAACCAAGAACATGCTTAAAAGATATGGATTTTCTACAGGAATCATTTTATTACTAACTAGTATTTATGCATTTACTTATCCAAAAGAAAGTTTTAAAAATAGTAATAAAGATTTCATTCGTTTTTTTAATGGATCTTGGAAAGAAGCATTAGCAAAATCAAAGGCCGAAAACAAACTAATTTTCTTGGATATTTATGCTACATGGTGCGGTCCCTGCAAAAAACTAGAAAGTAAAACATTTACAAACAACAAAGTGGCTACTTTTTTTAATAAACATTTTATAAATGTTGCTTTAGATGGAGAAGAGGGCGAAGGGTTAATTCTTTCCAATAAATATAATTTAAAATATTATCCTACTCTATATTTCATTGATAGTGCAGGTACTGTTAAATCCGCTGCTACAGGCTATTATAATCCTAATGAATTACTCCGTCTAGCTAAGTCGTTACAATAAACATCTAAAATATTAATTAAACAGGCTCACTAAATTTTACCAATCTGAACTAAATCTCTTTTACTTTTTTGTTTTCTAACACAAAAAAGTATGAAAAA
The DNA here is from genome assembly GCA_031377605.1 of Ferruginibacter sp. Taxonomy (GTDB): domain Bacteria; phylum Bacteroidota; class Bacteroidia; order Chitinophagales; family Chitinophagaceae; genus Ferruginibacter. The sequence continues at coordinate 9,932 of JANMFB010000271.1, read as the reverse complement.
AATGCGGCTACAATAAAAAGTCCTCCACCTATTTGTATTGCCAATAGCATATTATTGTTTAGCAAATATTTCATCACAAATTTAAATCCTAGTGAGGCTATTATTTCCGGTAGTACAATAAAGAAATTAAAAATGCCCATGTAAATTCCTATTTTTCTAAGAGGTATATGCCCGCTCAACATTGCATAAGGCATACTCAAAATACTAGCCCAGGCAATACCTACACCTGTCATAGATAAATATAGGAGATTTGGTTGGTGTACCCATCCCACACTTATTAATCCTAAGGCGCCACATAATAAACAAATAGCATGCGTTAATTTTCTTCCAAGTTTGTTTGCTATTGCAGGTAAAATAAATGCGAAACAAAAAGTTACTACGTTGTAAAAAGCCAATGTCAATCCTGCAAAATCTCTTCCTTTTCCAAAAGAAGGGTCTAGATCACTAGTTGCGCCAAATACATTATACGCAACCGCTAATGAATAGTAAAACCACATTAAAAACAAACCAGGCCATGTAAAAAATTGTACCAATGCCACTCTTTTCATTTGTTTGGGCATATTAACTACCGCTCCCCATATTTCACTTACTCCACCACCAAAACCCTTTTTACTTTCCGTTGCTTTTTCTTCCTCACTAATATCTACTGGGGGGTATTCCTTTGAAGTAAATACAGTGTATAGAACAGCTGCTAAAAAGAAAAATGCCCCTACATAAAAAGAAAAAATTACATTGTCAGGTATTACACCGCTTTCAGCAACATTTTTTTGATTAAAAATGTTTGTAAAAATCCATGGCAATGAACTGGCAATAGATCCGCCCAGGCCAATCATTAAGCTTTGCATAATAAATCCGCTATTTACTTGACTGTCGGGTAATTTATCTGTTACAAATGCTCTGAATGGCTCCATAGCAATATTACCAAAAACATCTAAAACCCATAACAAGCCTGCAGCAATCCATAGTTGGCTACTGTGTGGCATAAATATTAAGGCGATTGAACTAAGAATTGCTCCTACTAAGAAGTATGGTCTACGTCGTCCCCACCGTGGCGACCACGTCCTATCGCTCAAATACCCAACTATTGGCTGAACCATTAATCCAGTGAGTGGTGCTGCCAAAAATAGCAATGGTATATCATCCGGGTTAGCATGTAAGTTTGTATAAATAGAACCCATATTTGCTCTTTGCAAATCCCAACCAAATTGGATTCCAAAAAAACCCACACTCATATTAATGATTTGGGCAAGAGTTAGTTTTGGCTTTTGCCAAACGGTTGTTTCGCTCATAGCAATTTTTAATCGTTATATTTTATACATGACTTAATTCTAAAGATAGAATTTTTATTTTACTAAAATAGTAAACTTTTTTGTAGCCCTAGAGGACAGAGAAACCCTATAGTAATATACAAAATTACTTCTTTTTTCATCTCCCACTAGACTCTACACAATCCTTAAATTCCGCATTAAATTCGCTTTCTTTTAACAAATCTTCTAAAAATAAATGCATTCTATAACGCCAATAATGATTAGGGTTTGCAGGCTGGTTAATTCTCTCTTCATTTGGGTTTTCCCTACGTAAGGTTTTGCTTATCCCTAAAATATCTTGTATTTGAAAAATACACCACATAGATGGTGCACGTAAATGTTGGTTAATTATTTCTTTATTTATCCACGGCTCACAATAAAAAGGTGCATCCCCATTTTGGCCCAAAATCTCGTTAAAATATTGCTGCGTTTTTTCTTTATCTTCTTCCCACCAACCTCTAAGTGTACTCATGTCATGCGTAGCGGGAGTAATAACACTTAGGTATGGTACATTTGCAGGGTTTAAAAAAGTAGCGCCAGTCTTCTTCGGCATACGTTGTATTTCTAAACTTAAAATACTCAACTCCTCCATTACATCTGGTACACAATGTGGTACCATTCCTAAGTCTTCGCCACATACAAGCATGTTGGTACTTCGCATCAAGCCTGGCAACTTCTGCAGGGCTTCTTTTTTCCAAAATTCATCTTGCTTATAGTAGAAATAATCTGTTGCTAATTCCTTTAATTGTTTTTTAGAGTGATTATCTAACTGCTGAAATGAATATGTTTGCTCCATTGAAATCCTAAAATGAAAAGCTTGTTGATTACTACTTTCCTCTTCAAATAAAATAACGTTACTTATTAAATTATATAAGCCATTTTTTATTGGGTTATTTTCATCCCCATTTTCCTTAAAATGTTTTGCTACTTTCTGTTGAGAATTATATTCATCCTTAAATTGTAACCCATTTAAAAAAGTGGCTTTTACAAATGTGGCTTCGTCGCCAAATTCTTGATACAATAAATCATCGGTAATATATGGCTTACAAAAACGATCGTAATTATATGAAATACCTTTTTCTAAAAGATCATTTAGCTTCACAGGCAAAGCGGGCACAAAATGACCAAGTATTCCTTCAACAGCATTTAGCGGTATACTCCAAATTCTAAAAAAACCCAAAATATGATCTATCCTAAAAGCATCAAAATAGTTACTCATTTGCTGAAACCTTAATCTCCACCAAGTAAAATTATCTTCCTGCATTTTGGCCCAATTGTATGTGGGGAATCCCCAATTTTGTCCCTTTACAGCAAAGTCATCTGGTGGTGCCCCGGCTTGTGCATTCATATTGTACAAAGAAGGATTTGTCCAAGCATCTACACTATACCTATAAATACCAATTGGTAAATCTCCCTTTATTACAATTCCATTTTGATGAGCATAAGCTGTTGCCTCTTTGAGTTGTAGATGTAAATGATATTGTGTGAAATAATGTACAGCAATTTCATCATAGTGTTTTTGTGATGGAGACACCAGGTCTTGAATACTTGCATCTTGGTATTTAAAGTTATGTTCCCATGTGTTAAAATCTGGTGTATTGTTTTTATCTCTCAAATAACAAAATGCTGCATAAGGCACAAGCCATTCCTTATTAGATTCAAAAAAACTCCGATATCCAATATCGTTTTTAAATAAAGTTTCTTGTTCAAAATACAATTTTTGAATAGTTGCTGTTTTTACTTCCATTACTTGCTCATAGTCTACTTCGGCAAGCGCATTTAATTGTTGTTGCTTTTTTTGTAGCGGACCTACAATTTCTTCTTTTTGTTTGCCTGCCACTTTCTGCAAATTCAAATACATAGGGTGTAAAGCAAATGCCGATATTGCAGAATACGGATAAGAGTCTGTCCACTTTAGGTGTGCGCTAGTATCGTTAATAGGTAAAAGCTGTATCAGTTTCAATCCGGTTTTCTTTGCCCAGTCTACCAATAAATGAATATCCGCAAACTCTCCAGTACCAAAACTATTTTTACTTCGCAAACTAAATACCGGTATAGCAACACCCGCTCCTTTCCAAGAAATATTTTCTATTTGTGCATAACCATCGTGTAAAACGAGAGCCTTTGTATCAGATGTTTCATTTGTTAGTATTCTGTTTTCTCCAGCCTCATATGTAGAAAATTTTTTTGTAACACTATTATACGTGCCATATTTATATTCAGTTGAAACTTGTGTATTGTTCAAATTCAATCTTACTTTCCACCAATTATTCGTTTTCTCCAATAATATTGGCTGTTCAGTATTCCAATTCTTTAAATCATTGGAGCCACCTAAAATACATATCACTTCGTTATTATTTAGGAGCGGTGCTTTTACTTTAAACTCATGGGTAAATTGAATTGGTGAATTAAACTTTTTCTGATCTTGTTCTTTCAACAATACTCCTTGAAATGCTTTTGTGTAAAAATTATTTCTGCTGTCTGAGGTATTGTTCCATGTATCAATAGCGGTTATTTCTTTCGTGGTTTTATTAGATACGTCTATACTTTTCTTATCATCAAATTCGTAAACATCTTGCTCGTGTTCTTCTCGAAAAATATAGCTGTAATCTAAAATTTCAATATCCTTTGTGTTTATTTCAATTGTAGCTTTCCAAAAATCGGAACTAATATACTCTAAGCGCTTAGCTTTAGAGGGGTCATTATTACCAAGCTCTAATACATTCCCAATTACAAACAACGACTGTCCAGATATGGTAGAATAGCGTAAATAAAAATTTATAATCATGTGGTCAAAAAATTTAAAGTTTCGTTTTTAGTCCGGTAATTAACACATTGTAACCAATATGTTTTACTTTAACAAATTGGTAAAATAAATTAAACGGCAAACTGTTTAAGGTGGTGGTTAAGGTGTTTGTAAAACATATTATTCCACTCCGAGGCACTAAGTTTTCCAAAAGAATGAGAATGCTTTTGATCAAAATGCGCTTCCCCCAAAGCTTGTGTTTTGGTTATATAATTAATAAGCTTCTGTTTTTCTTCTTCAAAATTCTTGATATCTTTAATCAAAAATTGCGGCGCAGTTTTTCCGTTTTGCTTGTAGGGAATTTCATTTACAACTGTTCTCTTTACAAATAATTTCAACAAAAATTGCACAAAACGATTTGCCGCTTGGTGTTTGTTTTCGTAAACCATTTCATACGTTACATTGCAGTGTGCAAGCATTTGAGCTACGGTCATTTTTCCAAATAAACCATTTGTTTCTGGTGTTAATTGACTTATCCTGTCTAAGATTTTTTCTGTTTGTTCTTGTGTAAAAATATTAGGTAATGCCATTGATTTATTTTTTATAAAAGTAAAAAACTTTTCCTTCATAAAATAAGAATACAAAAACACTTCTAATGGGCATATTTTTTATTAAATGAATTGGTTTTGCTTCATGGATCAATAGATTTAGACAAAAACACTTTTGTTACAAATTGCTATTTCAGCATAACGATATAAACTCCTTGGCAATGCTTATATTTGTTATCCACTAAATGATTACAAGTATAAATGGCAATTTTTGACATTAAACTTCCGGCTTCAATTGCTAAAGCGCTACGCCTGCCGGTGAGTGATCCTAGGAGGCAGCAGCTGAAAGTATTAAAAAAGCTTTTAAAAAAAGCACGGTTTACTCAGTTTGGTCAAAAATATAAGTTTGATGAGGTGTTACTTAGCCGTCATCCCGGTAAAAGATTTCAACAGCTCGTACCAACTTACGATTATAGCAAAATTTATACTGAGTGGTGGTATAAAACCTTAGAAGGTGTGCCAGATGTTTGTTGGCCTGGTGTTATAAAATATTTCGCATTGAGCAGCGGCACTAGCGAATCTTCTAGCAAATACATTCCTATCACAAAAGACCTTATTAGAAGTAATACAATTACAAGCATAAAACAATTACTAAGCCTTAGCAAGTATGAAAATGTACCCAAAAGCTCTCTTGCAAAAGGTTGGCTAATTATTGGAGGAAGCACTCAATTACAAAAAGGAGCGACTTATTTTGCAGGCGACTTAAGTGGTATACAACAGAAAAATATTCCCTTTTGGTTTAGGGGTATGGGTTTATACAAACCGGGAAAAGAAATTGCCAAAGAAAAAGACTGGAGCAAAAAACTAGAAGAGGTTGTAGAAAATGCACCCAACTGGGACATTAGTTTTTTGGTAGGTGTCCCTGCATGGTTACAAATCTGTTTAGAAAAAATTATAGAACGATATAAACTAAATAACATTCACGAATTGTGGCCAAACCTTGCCTTTTATGTACATGGTGGTGTGGCAATGGAGCCTTACAAAAAAGGGTTTTCTAAGTTATTGGGCAAGCCAATAACTTATATAGAAACATACCTAGCAAGCGAAGGGTTTTTGGCTTATCAAAACAGACAAGATACCCGAGGAATGTTACTTTCTTTAAACAATAATATATTCTTTGAGTTTGTTCCCTTTGATGATAAAAATTTTGATGCAGATGGAAATATGATAGATGATCCAGAAGCATTAATGATACACGAAATTGAAGAAAATAAAGATTATGCAATTCTAATAAGTACAAATGCAGGTACGTGGCGATACGCTATTGGCGATACTGTAAAACTTATTGACAAAGAGCGTAGTGAAATTATTATTACGGGTCGCACAAAGCATTTTCTTAGCTTAGTAGGCGAGCATCTAAGTGTTGATAATATGAATAATGCCATAGAGCTTGCGGCAAATGAAATGAATATTTGCATACCAGAATTTACAGTGGCCGGTGTTCCTTTTGGAAATTTCTTTGCTCACGAATGGTATATTGCAACAGATGATATTGTAGATGAAGAAAAATTTGCTTTATTACTTGATGATAAAATAAAAACGCTCAATGATGATTATGAAGTAGAGCGCAAACATGCTTTAAAAAATGTTTCTGTGAGAGCATTGTCTGAGAAAACCTTTATGGACTTTATGAGCTCAAAAGGTAAAATGGGTGGGCAGCATAAATTTCCTAGGGTGTTAAAAGGACAAATGCTTACCGACTGGAAGAATTATTTACAAACACTTGACAACAGTAAGTAGAAATTATTAAATAAAAAAAATGACCGAAGCAATTATTTCTGGCTTAATATTAGGCTTGGCATTGGTGTTTTCTGTGGGTCCAGTAATCTTTACTATTTTAAAATTGCGCATCAACTATGGTTTAGTCAGTGCTTTCTTTTTTATAACCGGCGTATGGCTTAGTGATATTTTTTGGGTCATTACCGCCAATTTATTTACGTCTCTTTTGGAAAGTATTGTTGTTTATAAATTACAAATAGGAACCATTGGCGGCCTTTTTCTTATTGCTTTAGGATTATTTTATCTGTTCTTTAAAAAATATCATTCCAAAGAAGCGTTGGACAATGGCGTAAAGATTGACGCATCTACACATGCAAGACTTTTCATTACGGGGTTTTTAATAAACACATTCAACCCAGGTGTAATTGCATTGTGGTTAGCGGCTGCTACAAAATCTATAAGCAGTACGCTCAGCGAAAAAATAGTTACATTTTCTATCTGCATTACTATGAATATTGCGGCTGATTTTTTTAAAATAAACCTTGCCGGAAAATTAAGAAGTAAACTAACAGATAAAAATATAACTATCATAAACAAATTATCGGGGTTTATGTTTTTAGTGTTTGGGTTAGTCCTTATATTTGGCGCATGGTATAATAGAATAGGAGCTATAAATTAAATTTATCATTTTCTGTTTACCAAATACTACAACTTATATGAAAAGAGCTTGGCGTGTTACAAAAAAAGTATTTCTTTGGCTGTTTATTTCGCAACTAATTTATATTGTAATCCTTCGTTGGGTAAATCCTCCTTTTACTATTACACAGTTGGTAAGTCTTGTAAAAGGTAATGGGCTTAAGCGTGACTATGTTTCCTACGATGAAATATCTACAAGTGCTAAACTTGCTGTAATGGCAGGAGAAGATCAACAATTTCCCGATCATAATGGGTTTGATATAAAAGCAATAAAGCTTGCTATGAAGTATAATAAAAAGCATCCTACAAAGGTGCGTGGAGCAAGCACCATAAGCCAGCAGGTGGCTAAAAATGTTTTTCTATGGCAAGGTGGTGGTTTTTTTAGAAAAGGGCTAGAAGTATATTTCACTTTTATGATAGAAACCCTTTGGAACAAAGAAAGAATTTTGCAGATGTACTTAAATGTATCCGAAATGGGAGAAGGCGTTTTTGGCATACAAGCAGCGGCAAAAAATTATTTTAATAAAGATGCTAAAGCGCTTTCTCGATATGAGGCTGCCCAGATTGCAGCAGCATTGCCCAATCCTATTCGGTTTACTGTAAAGCCGTTGAGTAGATATGTAGCCATTCGTTCTCAAAATCTTGTTGGACAAATGAATAATTTGGAAGGCGATGAAGATATACAAGCGTTGATAAAATGAATTTTAACACTATCTACTTGTCTTCAAATATTCCAAAAAACTGTTTTATTATCTCTAAATTCCTTTCTTCTGAAATTATAAATAATAGTTTGTAAAGCTTTAATAAATTTAACTAACGGTTGTTAGTTTTTTGTATATTTGTATTCTAAAATAATTGCTATGCAACTACACGATTTAGAAAAAGCGTTTCAAGATAAAATAGACAAAGAAATAAAAATAGAGCCAAAAGACTGGATGCCTGATGCTTACCGCAAAACCAATGTGAGGCAAATAAGCCAACATGCACACAGCGAAATTGTAGGTATGTTGCCCGAAGGTAATTGGATAAGCCGTGCACCATCGCTTAAAAGAAAAGCTATACTTATTGCCAAAGTGCAAGATGAGGCGGGGCATGGTTTGTATTTGTACTCCGCTGCGGAAACCCTTGGTACTACAAGAGAACAAATGATTGATGATTTGAATAGTGGTAAAGCAAAGTACTCTTCTATTTTTAATTATCCTACACTTACTTGGGCAGATATGGGCGCTGTAGGTTGGTTGGTAGATGGTGCTGCAATACTAAACCAAGTAATGCTTTGTAGAACATCTTACGGACCTTATGCCCGTGCAATGGTTCGGATATGCAAAGAAGAAAGTTTTCACCAACGCCAAGGTTTTGAATCTTTACTTGTTCTAAGCAAAGGAACCGACGAACAAAAAGCCATGTGCCAAGATGCTATAAACCGTTGGTGGTGGCCCAGTTTAATGATGTTTGGTCCAAAGGATAGCGAAAGTACCAACAGCGATCAAAGCATGAAATGGAAAATAAAAAGAAAAACAAATGATGAGCTTCGTCAACAGTTTATTGATATGGCTGTAATGCAAGTAAAGGTTTTGGGTATGACTTTGCCTGATGAAAAACTAAAATGGAACGAAGAAAGAAAGCATCACGATTTTGGTGAAATAGATTGGGTTGAATTTTGGAATGTAGTAAAGGGTAATGGCCCTTGTAACAAACAAAGACTTGAAGCAAGAAACAAAGCACATGCTGAGGGCGCTTGGGTAAGAGAAGCTGCTATTGCTTATGCGAATAAGAAAGCATTGAAACAAATAAAAAAAGTAGCATAAAATATTTATAGATGAAACTAAGAAAATTTTATTACGGCGATTTTGGTGGTGAAGAAACCGGTGGGGGAGAGCAAAAAACTATTTCTGCTGAACCAGCTTGGCCTCTATGGGAAGTATTTATTCGTAGCAAACAAGGTTTAGATCACAAACATGCAGGAAGCTTAAAAGCTGCTGATGCGCAAATGGCTATAGAAAATGCTAGAGATGTTTACACACGTAGGCAAGAAGGTGTTAGCATTTGGGTTGTAGAGAGTAAACATATTCATGCAAGCAATCCTGAGGAGTCTGGTGAGCTTTTTGAACCTGCAGTAGATAAGGTGTATAGGCATCCTACGTTTTATGACATTCCTGATGAAGTGGGACATATGTAAATTTTAGCAAAACTAAAATTTAGGAAATTTGGAATTGGGGATTGGGTGTAATTTTCTAATGCCTAAGTTCCTCTTTCTCATTTCTAGATTTTTAAAAATAATATTATTAATGAATAACTATAAAGGATTTAAAGAATTAAACTGTTATAAGTAAGAGAGAGAATTGAGAATAATGAAATCAAACTTGGTCAAAACATTTCCAAAAGAAGAGAGATATGAATTAATTTCACAAATAAAACGACCCTCGAGGTTAATTACGGCAAATACTGCTGAAGGTTACGGAAGATATACATATACGGATACACGACAATTTTTGTCATTGCAAGAAGGTCACTAACCGAAACGATAGAACACCTTACTACAGCGTTTGACGAAAGTTACATAACACACGAAGCGTTGACTTTACATGAAAAAAAGTACGAAATCGTTTTTTAAATTAACAAATGGTTACATCGCATATTTAGGCAAATCAAAGAAAGAAAAAAGAAGCCCATCAACCCCAATTCCAAATTCCAAAAAATGAATCAACTAATTAACTACATACTCCACCTAGCAGACAACAACCTTATTCTCACTCAAAGGAATGGAGACTGGTGTGGGCATGGACCAATTTTAGAACAAGATATTGCTATTACCAATATTACTTTGGACTTAATTGGGCAGAGCAGAAATTTTTA